>DWWL01000038.1 GCA_019119775.1 Candidatus Lachnoclostridium pullistercoris
CGTATAGATAAAGGTGATGACGTTTCCTTCCGCTGCAAGCTTCAGGCTCTTCGTTCCTTCGTCTACGGTGTAACCTGCAATCTCCGGTGCCTGCTCCGTTACGGTTGTTGCCATTGTCTGGTTTCCAACCTCTTTGTCAGGAAGCAGCTTCTCGCCTTCTGCCGTCTCATACTCTACGGTATAGCTGATGTCAGTGTTCGGCGTAAAATGAGCATAATATGTTTTTTCAGTCCAAAGGTCTCCTTCTTTTTCGGGGACATAATGATTGTCTTTCGATAAATTGTCTGTACAATCCTCATTTCCATACCAGCCATCAAAAGTATATCCCTCATTTGCTGTCGCTGTTGAGCCTTGCGGTACACCAGTATCCGGCCGCACTTTTTCCGACCCTGGATAAACTGTTCCACCACCAACTGCCACATACTTTAATGTAACTGCATCTTTCTCCTGCCAGATTGCATATAATGTAACATCATGATCTGGCATAGTAAATGTTTTTAGGCCACCTTCAGTATATTCAGGCGTTGTCGTATGTGGATCTTCATCCCAACCTATAAAGGTATATCCTGGCCTTGTAGGCAGTGTCTCAAAATACACATCAACCTGCTCGCCCTCTCTATAAGGTTGTGCTGGCAGAACATCACTTGTGCCACCATTCGGATCATATTTCACATAGTTCTTTTCGATATCTCGAATAACTCCATCTACATGATAATGATCGTCATTCTTTTTGATAACATACCATACTACTTCTTGCGTTTCGGGATCAAATTGTTCTATCGGATCATCACGATGATTTTGATTATAAACTCTAATAGCTGCCTGTATAGCCTCATCAGAAGGCGTCTCTCCTAAATTATCAGCAACCAGTTCCAGATTATTATTAATGGCAATTGATGTTTTTACTGTGCCAGTCATTCCTATTCCATTACCACTTCCGCAGCCACCTGGAGCATATCCTACTCCGCCTTGCCCAATTGAAGCATCAGGTTCATATGGAATTGTGCCATTAACTCTGATATAAAACTCAGCCTCATAATTTCCGCGAGCATTTTCCGGAGTCCAAATCGCATACCAATCCGTCTGTCCGCCGACATTTTCTATCGTCTGCGGTGTGTAGTTATTACCCTGACCAGACGAATTCGTTGACCAGCCTACAAACACATATCCTGAACGTTCAAAACCGGTATCTTCTAATCTGGGCAACTCCAAGGAATTTCCTTCCGCCGTAATTGTGTAATCTGTCCCATTAGCTCCATTGGGATGGAATGTATATACTCTCTCATCCGTTACGACATAACTAAACGTACTAATTGAGTTATGACGTTGATTGTAAAGTGTAATCGTTGCCTGCCCAGTCCCGACTGCTTCCAAATTCGCATAACCATTATAGCTATAGATATAACCAGCACGACCAGGATCCGAATAAACAATCTTTACAACACTGCTATTACTGGTTTCCCAAAAATAATTTTTATCTCCGTCACGTGCCTCAACACTCCACGTATCGCCGACATATTTCGTCTCTGCGCCTGCTCTTGCAGCCACCGCATACACCGTAAAGTGCTCTGCCTCAAAGGAAACTGCATCCACAGACTCTTCCGCCGGAACTTCTACGACTTCGCTGACTGTTTCAACGCCAAGTACGTCTTCGGCTTTGATCTCTTCTTCCTGAACTGCGGCTTTCTCTTTTGCTTCCTGGTCAGTATCCTGAACCGTCTCTACATGAAGTACTTCTACTGCAGATGCCTGTTCGCTGGCTTCCTTCACAGGATCGCCGGAGAACGTAACCTGTACGCGTTTGCTGCCGCCCCAGATTTCAGAATCCAGAAGCTGGCCGTTCAGCCAGAGGTTAATATCATAGGCATAAACAGACGTCAGGTTCTTTCCTTCTGCGCTTGCAGACTCTACAACCGCCGCTTCTACTTCCTGGCTGACGCGCTCTGCCGTAGCTTCCACGCCGGCCGGGAGTACTCCTGCCTCTGCTTTGATGATAATCTGCATCCCGTCATCCATGACGAGCGTCTGATCAAACGCCGGATGCTCACCCGTCTCCGCCATCACCACATCAATGCTCTGCTCCTCAGTCACACCGTACACTGCGTACCATGCGGTCTGGGAGCCGTCTTCATTGTCGGTGATGGTGTCGGCAGTCAGCTCCTCGCCGTTTGCCAGCACTGTCTCCACTGCGTAGCCGATCTGGTTCTTCACGCCGAAGTACAGATCTTCGCCGTCTTCCACGCCGCGGGCGCCGTCCACGATTCTCGCGGAACCTTCAGGAGTGATGGAGTATTCCACCTTCCAGCCCTCCACGTCGTCCAGAGCGTGAAGTCTGTTTAACGTAGATGCGTAAACCTTCGCCGTGCTGCTCCAGCCGATACCGACTAAGTCGCTGTAGCTGGGCTTCGGTGCGCTCTCGATCTCAGAATCCGTTGCTGCAGGAGTCTCAGAGGGAGTTGCCGTCTGATCTTCTGCGGGAACCGTCTCTTCCGGAACGTTTTCCACAGCCTCAGAAGTCTCTTCCGCGGCTGTTTCCTCCTCCGCAGGAGCAGTCTCCTCTGCCGGAGCTGATGTTTCCGGAGCTTCTGTCTCAGGAACCTCTGCGTCAGTCTCCTCCGGCCACTCGGACGGAGTTGCCTCCTCGCCGGGAGCTGCCACCAGAGCTGCCTCGTTGCGGCTCATGGATACAGTCATCTCAGACTCAGTCGCTGTGGGATCCTCAGGTGCCTCTGTCTCAGGAACCTCGGGAACTTCCTCAGCCGGGGCCTCTGTCTCAGGGGCGGCCGTCTCCGGAACTTCCTCGACCGGATCGGAAATCACATTGACCTCCTCGTCACCGTATACGCTCTCGTAGCTTCTAACGGTAACAGACTCTGTCTTCTTTACCTTTTCCTCTCCGTCCACCATATAATTAATGAGAGAACGGAAACGGACTGTCTCGTCGCTGTTGTTGATGTACAGGAAAATAACCTCTTCGTCGCCGGTCACTGCGTACATGTCATCTGCGTCCTCAGGCACGCGGACGAACACGCGCATATCTGCCTCTACATCCCCTCCTTCCATCTCAGGATAGGCCTCGTACAGCTTTCCTTCTCCAAATAAGTACCCCTTAAATTCATCAACCTTTCCGTTGGTGAAATTAAGGTCATCTGGCGTCACCACATTTTCCGATGCGATTGCTTCTTCTACTGCCGCCGTAAGATCGGCGCCCCGCATCTCAAATGTGACCTCCGACGAAGTACCTGCCGCGTAGGCCGTACTCAGGTCTGAGCCAATATTGGTGCAGACCATGGCCGCTGCGAGCAGGAATGACGTCAGGCGTTTAGGCGAAAAGAATTTTGGTTTCTTTCTCGCCCGGGACCTTCCTCGCCCTTCCATATTACTCTCTCCTTCCTTTTACCAAATGAATTCAGCGGTCCATTTGTAAATTGTGAGTGTGATAGGGAAACCATACTAACCCTATCACGGATAAGTATACTAGGGGGGGGGTACACGAGGCATTACATTTGGGGTGTTTATTTATTTTTTTCATTTTTTTTGTAAAATTTTTTAATTTTGGGCTGATTTTAGTTCAAAATCTTTGTCTGGGCAAAGATTTTGAAAGGGCGCAGAGATCTTAAAGAGCAAAAATCCCCGCATACCCTATGCCCTGAGCATAGGGTATGCGGGGAAAATGCGGCCGCGCAAGCGGCCGCCGGATTCGCGATTTACATTTCTCCCATCTCGATTTTTCTCTCCAGGATCCGAAGCACGGACTGGTCCAGCCGATCCTCGCTGATTTCTCCTGAATTCACCGCTTCCACCACTCCCGTGTAGGCATCTGCGAAATCCTCCGGCATGAGGAGCAGATCCGCTCCCGCCTTTAAGGCAGCCACCGCGGCCTCGCCGGAAGTGTAATGTTCTGTGACGGCCCCCATGTTCAGAGCATCTGTCACAATCAGGCCGTCAAAGCCCAGTTCTCCTCGAAGCACATCTGTCAGCATCACTGAGGACAGAGACGCCGGCGTATCATCCCCGGTAATTTTCGGCACAGATATATGAGCGGCCATGATGCACTCCGCGCCGTTTTCCGCCGCCCGGGCAAAGGGAACCAGCTCACTCTGCTTTAACTCCTCCAGCGTCCGGTCCGCTACCGCGAACCCTTCATGAGTGTCCTCCGCCGTAGCCCCGTGACCTGGAAAATGTTTAAATACCGGCATGATCCCCTGTTCCCGCAGCCCTTCTGCGGTCTGCTCTGACAGCTCGGCCACCAGCTCCGGGTCATTTCCGAAGGACCGTTTTGCCATCACCTGATTGTCTTCATTGGTCAGAACGTCCGCGTCCGGAGCAAAATCCATGTTAAAGCCGTATTCCCGCAGGTAGCCGCCGATGGTGGTTCCCACCTCCCGGGCCCGTTTTGCATCCTTTTTCGCCCCGATCTCCGCCATATCCTCGATCTGCGGCAGATCAAAGGCTTCATTATTTCCCAGGCGGGCCACCGTGCCGCCCTCCTCGTCAACAGCCAGAAACAGAGGCAGCCCCTGCAGCTCTTCTGCGTATTTCTGGACCCCCGCCGTCATGACTTTCACCTGATCCGGAGTCTGAAGATTGTCCGCAAAATAGATCAGTCCTCCCACCGGATACTGCTCCAGGGCCTTTCTGGTCACTTCTCCCGACTGAGTGACCTGCGTATATCCGGTGAGTGCCTCCGGCGTGATGATAAACAGCTGGGCTGCCTTCTCCTCAAGGGTCATGGACGCCAGCCGCTCCTCCGCTGTGGAATTTCCGGTTGTCTCCTGTCCGGAATGTGAGCTGGTCTGATCATCTGCGTCCTGATTGGTCTGTCCGTCTGTATTTTGCCCCGCCTGGCTGCCGCCGTTTTCATCCGCTCCGTTCTCCGCGCCGCCTGAGGACGCCTCATCTCCCGGAAACCGTTCTGTCTCCACGGCAGTCCCCGGCGCCAGGCTTTCCGGATCCGGCCGGTTTAAAAGAGAATGGACAGCTATGCCGGCCCCCGCCAGGCACACGCCCGCCAGAATAACGGCGATGAGGAGCGGAGCCGCAGATTTTTTTCTGCGCCTTCTCCTGCTCCTGGAACCGCCCCGTTTCCTGTCAGTCTCTCTTCCCGCCCGAAGCTGCTCTCGCCCTCTGTTCTGAAAACCGTCTCTGTTTCCCGTTTCTCTGCTGCTTTCCTCCAACATCTGCCTGTCCTCCTGCATCCGATTCTGTGAGAATTGTATCACAGGCCGGCACAGGTTTCAACGGGGGCGGCGCCGTTTCCTCCCATACATCCCCCAGCACACCGCCGCCGTGGCAAACTCGCCGAAGGGAAGGGAGAACCACACGCCGTTTAATCCGAAGATTCCCGGAAACAGAGCCAGTCCCAGAGCCACGAACACGATCCCCCGGCCGGCGGCAATGACGATGGAGCGGACCGCGTCCCCCAGCGCCGTGTAATAGCCGGACTGGACGATATTGAAGCCGTTGGCCAGGAAACAGAGGCCGTAGATCCTGGCCCCGGCCGCCGCCATGGCAATCACTTCTCCGTCGGAGCCGCTGTCCAAAAACAGGCTGATCAGGCTGCGTCCCCACAGCCAGAACACAGCAAATAAAACTCCTCCCAGCAGAAAATTAAAGATCAGGGCGGCCCGCAGAGTTTTCCGGATCCGGTCCCATTTTCCAGCTCCATAATTATTGCTAAGGATGGGACTGATGCCGTCGGACATGCCGAACATCAGAAGCGTCACAAAATTTCCCACATAGCTGATGATGGTAAAAGCTGCCACGCCCCTCTCTCCCGCGGCTGCCATAAACGAACGGTTCAGCAAAAACACCGTCAGAGCCGCAGCGGCGTAGGTGACTCCCTCTGAGGAACCGTTAAAGGCGGCGTAAAGCATTTCTCTGGGGCGGAACCTCCCGCCCCGGACATTCAGCACCGTCTCCTTCAAAAGCAGAGGGCGGATCACCACCGTCAGTCCGGCCAGGTAGGCCAGCCCGGTGGCCCCGGCCGCTCCTGCCGTTCCCAGACCCAGAACTCCCACCGCCGCATAATCCAGAATCATGTTGGCCGAGATCGTAGTGACCGTTCCCGCCAGGTAGAGCTGAGGACGGCCGATGAGCCGGCCGGAAAAGCCAAAAAGGATTTTGAAGGAGATGGCCGGCACAAAAAGCCCCAGTGTCCGGATGTAGCTGCTGGAATCTTCCAGCAGAGCCGGGCTGGCTCCCAGCAGCACGGCAATGGGCCGGCTGCACAGCAGCCCGGCTGACATCAGAAGCAGCGAGATGACTGCCAGCACCAGCAGGGCCGAATGGTAAATATCCTTTGCCTTCTGTTCCTTTCCTGCCCCCAGCGCACGGCCGGCTGCGCTCATGGTCCCCGTGCAGATGACCATGCTGCTTCCTATGATGATCTGATAATAGGGGTTGGCGATGTTGACGGCGGCCATGGCGTCCGCCCCCACATAATTTCCAATAAAGATTCCATCTACAATTCCCTGAATGCCGTCCAGCACCATGGCAGCCATGGCCGGAGTCACATACCGGAAAAACAGTCCCGGCAGAGGCCTGGTCAGCAGCACATTTTCCTGTGTCATATTCTTGTCCTCACTTTTTTTGTCAGCCTTTATGTTACGTTATTTTAAAACCCATGTCAATGTCCGCTTATCCCCTTTGTGCCGTCCTCGCTTTACAGTCAAAATTTATTATGCTGTGGATCGTTAAATCCGCCGGGCACACAATGAAAAATGCCCCGCAGCTGCCTGCGGGGCATTTCATTTCCGGCATTTCCGGCGCGGCTTAGGCTGTGCTAAGCCATATTTATCTCCCGGCCGTGCCGGCCAGAGCCGGCTGACCGTCCCAGTGACCGTCCTCCAGCACCTGATATCCGTCCGGTGTCTGTCTGCCGGAGTACATGGCACCTCTGGTTCCATCTGACTCCGGATTGAAATAATACCACTGACCGCCGATCTCCTGCCAGCCGGTGAGCATCATTCCGAATGTACCGTCATGTCTCGGATTTAAGTAATACCAGACGCCGCTTCCATCCAGCAGCCAGCCTGCCTGAAGATTTCCGTTCCAGTCAAAATAGTACCAGGAATCCGCCGTCTGACCGGCATCTGCTTCTGCCTGCTCACGGACCGCCGCCCATTGGCCGCGGATCAGCCCGCCGTTATTTAAGCGGAAGCTCCAGAAGCCAGTCTCCTGATTCCAGATCCACGCTCCGTCCGTTCCCGCCGTACAGTAAGTCCACGCGGATACGGGGATTCCTATATCCGCAGACCCGTTGCCGTCGGAACTGCCGGAGGATCCGCCGTCGGAGGATGAATCCTCACCTGAGCCTTCATTCCCGCCGGGCTCTTCCCCTGTTCCAGGTTCTTCTCCCGTGCCAGGCTCCTCCCCCGTGCCAGGCTCTTCCTTATCTGCGTATTCCGGCGTCCAGCCTGCCGCGAAAAACTCCTCCGGAGTCTGATCCGCCGCCTCTGCTTCCTCCACCGTGAGCACCGTTCCGTCCACGCGTCTTGTCACGTCCGCCGGATTTCCGGCCGCTGACGTTCCGTATTCATGGCAGGTGTCTCCGCTCGGCTGCCGGCCGCTCATCTCGTGCCAGCCTTCCGCCGCGATCACATCCGCAGATTCCAGAATGGAATTTATGAAAGTCACATTCAGTGTGTCTCCCCATGGCCTTCCAAAATATCCCGGAGCGTGAAGAGCGCCGTTTTCCCTATTCCGCACGATGCTGCAGGCTTCAAACAGGTATCCGCCCCCGTCCGTCTTCGGATCTCTGGCCGCCGTAATATAGCCGCCGGACGCCTCGTCGGAATATCCGCAGAAGCTGAGGGTACACTGATCGAAATAATAATCTCCGTATCCGAATATGTAATCGGTGTTTCCTTCGATCAGGCAGTATTTAAAATATCCTTCCGTTCCCTGATCTGTATAGAGAGTGTCCTGGCTGCTGAGCATCTGACAGCTGTAAAATTCCGCCTGATCCCCATAGATCAGCAGGGCTGCCGCCCGCTCGGTGGCATCCCGGCTCATCACGTCCGCCCCCAGAGTCCGCTCAAAGCTGATGCTGCTCTGGCCGCTGTGGGAGAGGCTGACGCCGTCCTCGATTTCCGCCTCCGTCACATAATCGTTAAAAGAATTTTCAAAGACGATATGCTCTGCCCGGAAGCCGTCGGCGTTCTCCGTCAGATATACGGTGCCGCCCCAGCTGGCCGGTTCATTCTTCTCATATTTGTCATAGGCCCTGGCCGGATCGTAGAACCCGTCCTCGCCCACGCTGTAATACTCATATCCAATGCCGTAATACCAGGTGATTTTCGCATCTCCCTGCTCCGGGAAATCATTTACCAGCGTGATTTTCGGCACATCCACCGTCACCTGCTCCATGTACACGCCGGGATAGAGGTGGATGGTGATCCTGGTTTCTCTGTCGGACAGCCTCATGGCTTCCGCGGCCTTCAGCGCGTCCGTCACCGTAGCAAAGCCTTCTTCCCTGGATGGATAGCCCACGTAGAGGTCGGATTTCAGCGGAATGGGATCCGGCGTTCCCGTAAAGGACACGTACAGATCTCTCACCGTCTCCCCGCCGGCCACGGTCACATGAGTCTCCGTTTCGTATGCGCCGCTCTCCCCAGTCATAGACGCCTGGTAAATACCATCTCTCAACTGCACCTCATAGCTCTGTCCGCTGCCGTCCGCCATCTTCGCCACCTGAGCAGAATAGGTCTGCCCTTCGCTGCCGTCCTCCTTTATCTCTGTAAAGGTCAGGGAGGTCACAGCCTCGTCTGCCGGAAGATGCAGCAGGTTTCCTTTTACCGGGTAAAATTCCTTTTTGACCACAGTCATGGGATGGGAAAGTTCTCCCGCTTCCGCCCCTGTCGTCAGCTCTCCTCCTCCAGTGATCTGATAGTCATCCAGGCCGGTGAGCACCGCCGTATAAGAAGTAGAAATATCCAGAACGCCCTCAAAGGCCAGCTCTGTTTCTGCCTCTCCTGCCGTCAGCGCCATCACCGCCGGCGACTGAAGCTCATTTTCCGGCACCCAGACCAGACCGGCCCGGGAGAAATCTGTGCCGGCCTCAAAGCCGGAGATCGTTCCCTTCACGGACACCGTCGGCTTCTTCACAATCTGAAGATCTGCGGAAACAGTCCCGTCAGAAGCCTCTACAGCAACCATTTTCCCATCTTCAAAGCCGTAGCCCAGCACATTTGCCAGCACCGGCAGGTATACTCCTTCAGGAAGGGCCGCCTCATACCGGAACCCGCTGCCGTCCGGGAATACGGACGCCTGATAGACGATTCCGCTGCTTCTCTGCTCCTGCGGCACAAAATAGAGGTCAAAATTATCGTAGGAGAATCCATCCGGCACCGTGATCGTCCCCTCCACCAGGCAGCCGGAATTTTTCACCACCCGGTAGAGGGCCAGCTTCGGTTCCGTCTCCCCCGCCGCTGTCAGGGAAAGAGTATAAGTGCCGTTTTTCGTCACCCGGAACACGTGGGCTTCCGTATCCGCCGTCAGCCTGCCTCCGGAGGCAAGCTCCGCTTCCTGATCTCCGTCGGCAAATGTCAGGATTCCCTCCGCCCCGTTGGTGGAATTCATATAAAAGGTCACCTGCGTTCCCGCAGTCAGATTTTCCAGCACAATCGTCCGCCCGGAACCATTGGAATAATAAGCCCCGTCAAAGCTCTCCCCGTCCTCTGAGACGCTGTCCAGCCCCGCTTCATCTGTGCTTCCGTAGCTGTATTTTCCGTCTCCATAATAGACCCGGTCATTATTGCGCACATTTAAGGTCAGAGTTCCGATGGTTATCCCATTCTTCCCGAGAACGTATTTTCCAGGAGCAGAAGCGCTCTCCGTGAAATATTCTCCGTGATCATCCCAGAAGGAAGCGTCCATATGAGAGGTTCCCTCTCCTGTCCCGGCTCCGCCCATATCCCAGACTTCCACGCCCGCCGTCACCTGACCGGCCTCTGGCGTGAAAGTGATCTGCTTCAGGTAAGAACCGCTCTGAAAATACACAGCTACATATTCCAGGCGGTTGCTGTCGTGGATATAAGTATATTCTGTATAGCCTGCGCCCGCCGGCTCCAGAATCTGTCCGTCCGCCTCGATTATTGTGCTGCTGTCAGCGTAGGAGGTGAGAACCAGCTCGCCCTTTCCGGATACGGGCACCCAGATCCAGGTCCCGGCAGCCACCTGGGTATCTCCGTTTGCCTGCCGGGCCTCACATTTGCCCTCAGACGCATCGATGAACAGGTGGTTATAATAACCGCTCTCCCCCTGCAGGCTGCCGGAAAACGCCCCTTCGCTTCCGTCAAAGAACCACTCCGTCACGCTTCCGTCCGGATCCTCCAGCGGTCCGGCATAGCGGATGGCGATGGACTGAACATAGTTCTGGCTTCCGGCAAGGGTAACTGCCAGCCATTCATCCTCCTCTGCCGTGTAATCTTCCAGGACCGTGAGGGCAGGCCACCCGTCTTCGGCCGTGTAGGACTCCTCTCCCACCTTCAGTTCGGTACCGGCATATACGGTGAGAGATACATCTGCTTCCACTCCGCCTTTGATCGGGAGATAGATGACGGAACCGGACTGGCCGTACAGATCGTCACCGCCGTCTCCCTCTGCACTGTCACGGAGCTTCAGGCTCCCCTCCGCCGGATCGAAATACAGCCCGTTGATCAGCCCTGCCTCCTCGATTTCTCCGGACGGCCATATAGTATCAGAAAAATCTACTCCCGTCGGAAATTCCTCCGGCGCAGTTTCCGGCTCCGCCGGGGCCGTTCTCTGCTCCACAACCTCCACAGCGGTAAAATAGGCGTTTGCGCCGCCCACCGTCAGCTTCACGTAAACATCCTCGCCGCCTGTGTAGTCAATGGTCCAGCGGTGATTTCCCTGGGAAACTACCTCCAGCTCTTCTCCGCTGTCCGGGCCTCCGTAAATCTCAGCCGTAAAATCTGCCGTGTCCGGCTGGGCGTGCAGAACGATCTGCCGTCCCGAAAGCTCTTCAGATACTCCCTCCACAGGAATGTAGAGAATGGTCCCGGAATTTATCTGGGTGTCTCCATATTCATCTCTCGGCGCCGCCTTTCCCTTCTCCGCGTTTATATAGATTCCGCCGCACTCGCCGCAGCTTCCCGGCCCTTCCATCGTCTGCTTTACGATTCCGGCAGTACCTTCAAACGACCATTCTGTCGTGCCTGTGGGAACTGCCGTCGGATCCGGCGCTCCATTCTCCGGCATCTCCGAGTCCGTGGCCTTCTCATCCTCCGCCAGCAGAGATGCTTCGTACTCCTGTTCTTTCTCCGGATCTGTCTCCGGTTTTTTCTCCGGAACTGTCTCCAGCTCATTTTCCGATCCTTCCTCAGGATCTTCCGTCTCCGGCTCCTCCCACTCTGACGGGGTGGATTTCCGATCCGTCTGCAGCACCGTCCCTTCCTTTTCTGTCTCATCACTCGGAACAGCTGCCGCTGCAGGCAGAGATGCGGCAGTCAAAGAAACTGCCAGCAGAACCGCCATTCCTCTTCCATACTTTTTCAGCATGAACACTCCTCCCTGAATTAAAAGTCTTCCTGCCCGATACTTTCTGCTCTCTGGCCATGGTCCTGTCTGCTGCGCTGTCTCTTCTCTGTCCCCGTGATGTCCAATTTCTGTCTTTATTCTGCAATGCCCTGTTGTTTCTTTAACATTTTAAAAGATTAAAGCAAAGCTACTTAATATTATAGAATATCCTGTACAGATTACAATAAGATGGACATATAAAAATGTAAAAAGAGTGCAAATTTTTCATCTGCACTCTCTTTCGTCTACAAATTCTCATTTTGATCGATCCGCTTTGCCGGCCCGCTTAAGACACGCCGCTCATTTTCCCGAATCTTTTCCTCCAGAACCCGGTACTGCTCCACTTCCCCGGCTGTGAAGCCGTAAAATTTTGCCGCCCGGTAGTCCCGGCTCACTGCCTGAAAATCCGGCTCCAGCAGTCTGGCCGCCGGCAGCAGGCGGATCTCCAGCTGCCGTTTCCGCTCTTTTTCCCCTTTTTTCTCCTCCGCGCGGATCATCCCCCTCATCGACAGTCTCTGAAGGGCCGTCCTCAGTCTCGGCCTGGAAATATTTAAAAGCTCCGCCAGCTCGTCCCTTTCGAGAGAGCGGCCGCTCTCGCTGACATAATAGAGGAGGGCCGTTTCCGGCCCCGGCAGGCCGCATTTGATCGCCACCGGCTCCAGATAATACTCAAACAGCTTCCGGTCCCGGTAGGCTTCCGCCAAAATGCCGTCCTCCATCACAGCCTCGTGGGATACGGCCGCCCGCTCTTTTCCCAGGCGGGTCGCCCGGCCCAGAATCGAGGGCGGCACCGTCCCGTCTCCGGCGGAATCCACCAGAAAGCGGTAGACCTGCAGCCGGTTTTTCTCATAATCCTCCTCATCCAGCACATGCTTGTAAAAATTGTTGTAGTACTCAAATACCATCAGCTTCATCCGGATCACCCGGGAAATATTCATCCCCTGGTTTACCAGAGAGCCTTTCCGCTTTACATAGTAGTAGACTGGCGTCCGCAGGGCGCAGATCGTCTCCGCATGGCGCATGTACTCCAGGTTGAACATAAAATCCTCGCACCAGCTGATATTCCGGTCCATGCGCAGATGGTGCCGCTCCACGATCTCCCGCCGGTAGAGCTTGTTCCACAGCACCCCGTAATAAAAATCGGCCGGATTTTCCATCATGTAGGAGGCAAACGTCTCCAGGGACATTTTTCCGTCCTCCTCAATGTCTCCTTTGTGGGAAACCCGTTCCCCCGACACCCGGTAAAAATCGGCGATGACCAGGTCGCAGCCAGCCTCCTCCATCCGGCGGACCATCAGCCTGGTGGCGTCCGGGGCCAGCCAGTCGTCGCTGTCCACAAACTGCAGGTATGTGCCCAGCGCCTGCCCGATGGCCAGATTCCGGCTGTCAGAGACTCCCGAATTTTCTTTGGTGATCAGAAAGACTCTCGGGTCCTGCCTCTCATACCTGCGGCAGATCTCCCCGGTCCCGTCTGTGCTCCCGTCATCCACCAGGATCAGCTCCAGATCTTCATATTCCTGGTTCAGAATGCTGTCCACACAGCGCTCCAGATATTTTTCTCCGTTAAAAACAGGCACGATCACGGAAACGGTCGGCTTCATCATACTACCTCCTGTCTGATGTCAAATGGAAAGTTTCAAGTCTCATGGTCTGTAATGTCCACATTATAGCACAGAACGTTCCGGAGAGCGACCGAAAAAAAAAGAGGACTTTCCGTCCTCTTTAATCTTCTTCCCGGCCGATCCGTTCCCGGATAAATGCCTTTACCTGATCTCTGTCCAGATCCAGAGAAACAGCCAGCTCTCCGAAGAGATAATCCTCCGCCAGCTTGAGATACCGGCTGTCTGCGTCCGTCGCCTTCTTTCCTCTGGCCGCCCGAGACCGGCCTCTGGCGTATATGGTCTTCATCATCCGCACCAGTTCCTCCGCCCGGCAGGTCTTCAGTGCTTCTTTATAGCCTTCTTCCCGCTTCTTTTCGTCCTGGATTCCCAGGCCCTCCGCGTCTCTCATTCCGTCGATGAGCCTCAGAGCCTCTTCCCTGGAAATCACCGGCCGGATCACCATTTTCTGATTGTCCACCGGGGTAAACACCACGCTGCCCCGCTCATAAAGCGGCTTCAGCGTGTAGTAGATCCGGTCCCGGTCCGCCGCTGCCGACGAGATAGGGCCCACCTTTTCCACACGGCACACGCCATGGCTGCCGCAAACGATCACATCTCCAGCCTGAAACATTTTTCTCATCTCCTAAATCAACACAAACCAATCGCTATCTCTTCCTATTTTAATACAAAATCACCGGGAAATGTAAGGGGTTTTTCCCGTTTTTTTCATTTTTGTGCAGATTTTCTGAGATAAACCGGCCGCATATTGTGCAGAAATGCCCCAGAAATCTCCCATCCGGAGAATCCTGAGGCATTTTCCGTCACTCTGTCAGGAAACGGTAAACCGTCTCCGCCCTGTATTCTTTTCCCTCCGGGAGCACCGGCTGGGGAAATTCCGGGTGATTGAGGGCATCCGGATAATACTGCGTCTCAAAGCAGTATCCGGCCCGCTTTCCATACACCGCGCCGTTCTTGCCGGGCATGGTCCCGTCTATGTAATTTCCCGTGTAAAACTGCACGCCGGGCCGGTCCGTATATACCTCGACCCGGATGCCGCTCTCTTCGCAGCACGCCTCCGCCGCCAGGCGCAGCGTCTGATCCCAGCCGTCAATCACCCAGTTGTGGTCGTAGCCGGCAGCCATCACCAGCTGATCGTAGTCGGATCCGATCTCTTTTCCAATCTCCTTCCACTGCCGGAAATCCATGGGAGTTCCCTCCACCGGACGGATCTCTCCCGTGGGAATGGAGTCGGCGTCCGTGGGCGTAAAGCTGTCCGCGCAGATGCGGACCTTCTGATCCAGAATGGACCCGCTCTCCTGTCCTGCCAGATTAAAGTACACATGATTGGTGAAATTGGCCACCGTAGTCTTTGTGGCTACCATCGTGTAGGAGATGGAAACGCTGTCATCCTCCCCCAGCGTGTAGCGGACCTCGACCCGCGCCTTTCCGGGAAAGCCCTGATCTCCGTCCTCACTCCACAGGGAAAAGATGACAAAGCTGCCCGTTTCGTCAGCTCCGGCTCTCGACTCCCAGATCCGGTTCCGGTAAACGTCCGGACCACTGTGGAGATTGTTGGGGCCATTGTTCACCGCCAGCTGGTACTCTGTTCCTTCCAGCACAAAGTGTCCCTTCGCGATGCGGTTGGCATTTCTCCCCACCACCGCGCCGAAAAACGCCTCGTCCTTTAAATAGTACTCCGGGCGGTCATACCCCAGGATCACGTCCCGCTTCCGCCCCTCTCTGTCCTTTACCACCATACGGTTCCAGACGGCTCCCAGATCCAGCAGGGTACATTCCGTTCCCCGGCCGTTCACCAGGGTGTAGGCCTGCACCTGCCTGCCGTCCGGCGTGGTACCAAATAAGGTTCTGCTGTAAGCCATGGAATTTTCCTCCTGCTATTTTGCGCTGATATATCCCTGAGCCGTGAGAAGCTCCGCACAGAGGATGGCTCCTCCCGCCGCTCCGCGGACAGTATTGTGGGACAGGCCCACAAATTTCCAGTCATATACCGTGTCCTCTCTCAGACGGCCGATGGAAATTCCCATTCCATTTTCAAAGTCCACATCCAGCTTCACCTGGGGACGGTCGTCCTCCTCCATGTAGCGGATAAACTGCTCCGGCGCGCTGGGCAGTTTGAGCTCCTGGGGAAGTCCCTTAAAGCTCACCAGCTTCTCCACCAGTTCTTCTTTCGTCACTTTCTTCCGGAACTTGACAAATACCGCCGCCGTGTGTCCGTCCAGCACGGGCACGCGGATGCACTGGCAGGTGATCACCGGCTCCGTTGCCTTCACAATCTCCCCGCCTTCCACACGGCCCAGGATCCGCAGAGGCTCCTGCTCGCTCTTTTCTTCCTCCCCGCCGATGTAGGGGATGATATTCTCCACCATCTCCGGCCAGTCCTGGAACGTCTTTCCCGCTCCGGAAATCGCCTGGTAAGTGGTCGCCACCACCTCATAGGGCTCAAACTCCCGCCAGGCAGCCAGCGCCGGAGCGTAGCTCTGGATGGAGCAGTTGGGCTTTACGGCTATAAATCCGCGCTCTGTCCCCAGGCGCTTTCTCTGGGCCGCGATCACCTCAAAATGCTCCGGATTGACCTCCGGGATCACCATGGGAACATCCGGCGTCCAGCGGTGGGCGCTGTTGTTGGAAACCACAGGCGTCTCCGTTTTGGCGTAAGCCTCCTCAATGGCCCGGATCTGCTCCTTTGTCATATCCACGGCACTGAATACAAAATCCACGGTGGAAGCTACCTTCTCCACCTCGTTCACATCCATCACTGTCAGCTTTTTTACCGCCTCCGGCATGGGGGCCGCCATTTTCCAGCGGCCTGCCACCGCCTCCTCGTAGGTTTTTCCCGCAGAGCGGGGGCTGGCTGCCACCGTCACAACCTCATACCAAGGATGATTTTCCAAAAGAGATATAAAACGCTGGCCGACCATTCCGGTGGCTCCCAGCACGCCTACTCTCAGTTTTCTCTCCATAATGTTTCTCCTCTTTTCTCGTCCCGGGGACATTTTTCTCCTATCCTATAACAATAAAGAGAAAAATTCAAGTATTTTTTTGCCTTATACGCACAAATGTACGTGCAAGGCGCACGTCCCTCATGGGAACGTGCGCCTTCTTCGTCCTTTTTTACGCCAGAGACAGAGCAACCTCCATCATGTCGGTAAAGCTCTCCTGTCTTTCCTTCGCGGTCATGGCCTCTCCTGTAATGTCAGAATCGGAGATCGTCACGATGCACAGGGCGTTGACTCCCGCCGCTGCCGCGTTGCTGTAAAGAGCCGCAGACTCCATCTCCACTGCCAGAACGCCCATATCGCTCCAGGAAGTACCGATCTCAGGCATATTCGGAGTGTAGAACATATCGGAGCAGAGCAGGTTTCCTACGTGGAACCGCAGATTCTTCTCTCTGGCAGCCGCCACAGCCTTCTCCAGCAGCTCAAAGCTGCAGATGCAGGAGTAATCTCCGGGAAGGCGGAACTGTCTCACATAGTTGGATGTGGTGCAGGAACCCATGCCGAATACCAGGTCCTTCACCTTTACGTTGGGATTTAATGCTCCGGCGGAACCGATGCGGATCAGGTTTTTGCAGCCGTATCCGTGGATCAGCTCATAGGAGTAAATACCGATGGACGGGCAGCCCATTCCGGTTCCCATGACAGAAACCCTCTTTCCTTTATAGGTTCCGGTGTAGCCGAAAATATTTCTCACGGCGTTGAACTGCACCGCGTCCTCAAGAAAGTTCTCCGCGATGAATTTCGCTCTCAGGGGATCGCCCGGCAGCAGGACTGTCTCCGCGATGTCTCCTACCTTTGCCTCCATATGGGGTGTGGGAATTGTCAGTGTTGGCATATTGTTTCCTCCTTCTCCTTTGCCTCGGGCGGGCTTTTTCACCCATCCCGGTTATTGGTCTGCCGGGCGGGCCTTTCACCCGTCCCGGTTTTTGATCTGTCGGGCGGGCCTTTCACCCGTCCCGGTTTTTGGTCTGCCGGCCGGCTCTCTCGCTTCGTCCGCTTCAAGGCCCGCGCCCCGGCGGCCTACAGCCGTGCCCGGCTTCCTTTTCCGTCCCTCTTTCCGATCTTCAGCCGGTTTAAGTGGACATTCTTACCCTTATATTCTACTACAGAATTGTCTCCTAATAAATAGACTTTTTCCAATTTTTCACCAGAATTCAGACGAATTCCCCTTACACCCCGGGATGCCTTCTTCATTGTCGGAATTTCATCCAGCATAAAGCGCAGGAAAACGCCTCCGTCCGTCTGCAGGATCACATCTGTCTCCCCGTTTAACGGCTCCACCGCCGCCAGCTCGTCTCCGTCCTGCAGCTTGGTAGCCGCCACGGTCCGGTTGTTGGTGCGGAACTCTTCTCCGCTCACCAGCTTCACCGCCGCCTCCTTCGTGGCGAATAAGAGAGTCTGGCCGTACAGCCGCTCTCCGTTTGTCAGGTAGAGGATCTCCTCCTTTGTGCCGTCAAATTTGCTCAGATTGTCAATAGGCGTACCCTTGTCCCTCAGCTTTCCTGCCGGCACATCCGCCATTTTCACCTGGTACATGACTCCCGTATTGACAAACAGGCAGATCCGGTCGGAGCTCATGCACTCCACCACATGGACGTTCTCCTTGTCCACCGTCTCCCGGTTGCGGTCGTACACCGCCGGATCCAGGGTCTTGCAGTAGCCGAAACGGTCCATGACAAACACTGCCGGCTGATCCGCCGCCGGAGTCTCAGTGAAAGTGATCTCCCTGCCGTCCTCGATCACCGTGCGGCGGGGAGCGGCAAATTCTTCCTTGATCGCCAGCAGGTCGTCCTTGATCACCTGATCCATCGTCTTCCGGCTCTTTAAGATCTTCTGGTAGCGATCGATCTTCTTTAAGGTTTCCCGGTGCTCCTTCTCCAGAGCCAGGATCTCCAGCCCGATCAGCTTGTACATGCGCATCTCCAGGATCGCCGTGGCCTGACGCTCGGAAAAGCAGAGCCGTTTGGCGTCCTCCTCAAAGCCAGGCGTGCGGAAATGGATATTGGAAATGTCTCCGTTTACCAGGCAGGCTTTGGCATCCTTCAGGTTTTTGGAACCTCTCAGCACGGCGATGATCAAATCTATGATATCGCAGGCCCGGATCAGTCCTTCCTGGATCTCCTTCTTCTCCACCTCTTTTTCCAGCAGAGTCTGATACTTTCTGGTGGTATTCTGGTACTGAAATTCCAGGAAATTTTTCAGAATTCCCTTTAAGTTCAGCGTCTCCGGCCTGCCGTCTGCGATGGCCAGCATGTTGACGCCGTAAGTGTCTTCCAGCTTTGTCTTTTTGTAGAGAATGGCCTTGATCTTCTCCACATCCGCGTCTTTTTTAAGCTCCAGCACGATGCGGATGCCTTCTTTGCTGGACTGATTGGAAATGTCCACCACATCCGTCAGCTTTTTGGACTCCACCAGGTCAGCCACATCCGTCAGAAATTTGTTGATGCCGGCGCCCACCATGGTGTAGGGAATCTCCGTGATCACCAGCTTGTCCCGGTCCGCCTTCCGTTTTCCCAGTTCAACCTCGATCCGGCCTCTCATCTTCAGCTTTCCCGTTCCCGTCTCATAGATGGCCGGAAGCTCGCTCTTGTTGGCGATGATTCCGCCGGTGGGGAAATCCGGCCCCGGCATTTTCTCCATCAATTCCCTCACGGAAATCTCCGGATTGTCAATGTAGGCCAGAACCGCGTCGATCACCTCGCCCAGGTTGTGGGAGGGGATGCTGGTGCTCATTCCCACGGCGATTCCTTCCGCTCCGTTGACCAGAAGATTGGGCACCCGGACCGGCAGCACCTCCGGCTCTTTGTCTGTCTCGTCGTAGTTGGGCACAAAATTTACCGTCTTGTCCAGGTCTTTTAAGTAAACCTCCTCGGCAAACTTTTCCAGCCTGGCTTCTGTATATCTCATGGCCGCCGCCCCGTCTCCCTCGATGGAGCCAAAGTTCCCGTGTCCGTCTACCAGAGGCATTCCTTTTTTAAACACCTGGGACATAACCACCAGGGTGTCGTAGATGGAGCTGTCCCCGTGAGGGTGGTATTTACCCATGGTATCTCCCACGATACGGGCCGATTTCCGGTGGGGCTTGTCGTGGCTTAGGCGCAGCTCGCTCATATCGTAGAGCACCCGGCGCTGCACCGGCTTTAAGCCGTCCCTGGCATCGGGGATCGCCCTGGCAGTGATCACGCTCATGGAATAATTCATGTAGCTTTTCTGCATTTCCTCCGAATATTCCGTCTTGATTATCTTCTCAGCCATATGTCTCTCCTTGCTTGTAATATTCCGGCCGCAGGCCGGTGTCCGTCTGTACCGGACACATTTCCAGGCGGGCGGTCAGGCGGGCCGGGCGGGTCTGACCGGCCGGTTTTTCTCCCGTCGGCTCTGCTCCGTCCGCCTGCCCTACGCGTCTATCTCCGCCTCATCCGCATGGTCATAGATGAACTGCCGTCTGGGCGGCACGTCACTTCCCATGAGCATCTCCGTAATCTCCGAAGCCAGGCGGGCATCCTCGATCTCCACCTGCTTGAGCACCCGGCGCTCCGGATCCAGCGTCGTCTCCCACAGCTGCTCCGGGTCCATCTCGCCCAGACCTTTGTACCGCTGAAGAGTGAATTCTCCCGTGTGGTTCTTCCGGTAGCGCTCCAGCTCCTTGTCGTCATAGAGATACTGCTCCTGCCCCTTCTTCGGGATCACCTTGTAAAGCGGCGGCATGGCAATATACACATGCCCGTTGTAGATCAGCTCCGGCATAAAGCGGTAGAGGAATGTCAGCAGCAGCGTGTCAATATGACTGCCGTCCACGTCCGCATCTGTCATCAGAATAATCTTGTCATATCTCAGCTTGGAAATGTCAAAGTCATTTCCATAGCCCTCCGAAAATCCGCAGCCAAAAGCGTTGATCATCGTTTTGATCTCCGCATTGCCCAGAACCTTGTCCATGGACGCCTTCTCCACGTTGAGGATTTTTCCGCGGATGGGCAGAATAGCCTGAAACTGCCGGTTTCTCGCCGTCTTTGCGGATCCGCCTGCAGAATCTCCCTCCACAATAAAGATCTCGCACCGGGAAGGATCGCGGCTCTCGCAGTTGGCCAGTTTTCCATTGCTGTCGAAGGAAAACTTTGATTTGGAAAGCATGTTGGTCTTCGCCTTCTCCTCTGCCTTCCTGATCTTTGCCGATTTCTCCGCGCATCCGATAATCCCCTTAAGGACTTCCAGGTTGCGGTCAAAATACCGGGTAAGTTCCTCTCCCGTCACGGAAAATACCGCTTTCGTCGCGTCAGCGCTGGCCAGCTTCGTCTTCGTCTGGCCTTCAAAGATCGGATCCGGATGCTTGACCGCCACGATCGCCGTCATGCCGTTTCTCGTATCCGCTCCGGTAAAATTGGCATCTTTCTCCTTTAAAATTCCCAGCTCTCTGGCGTAGCTGTTGATCAGCTGGGTAAAACGGGTCTTAAATCCCATAAGGTGGGTGCCGCCTTCCTGGGTAAAAATGTTGTTGCAGAATCCCAGAGTATTCTCCTCAAAGGCATCCACAAACTGAATGGCCACCTCCACCTCGATCTTTTCCGACACTCCCTTATAGTAGATCGGCTCGTGAACCGCCTCTTTTCCCGCATTCAGCTCCCGCACATAAGCCACGATTCCGTCCGGCTCGTGATAGTCGATCTGCTCGTTTTCCCCGTCCCGGCGGTTTAAATAGTGAATCATCAGCTTCGGGTTTAAATAGGCCGTCTCATGGAGACGGCTCTTCAGCCATTCCGCCTTAAAGCGGGTCTTTTCAAAAATCTCTCCATCCGGCAGGAAATTGATCTCCGTTCCGGTTTCTTTAGTCTTTCCCAGGACCGGGAGCAGACCGTTTTCCAGCTCCACCACCGGCACGCCTCTCTCGTAAGCGTCATGATAGATGAAGCCATTCCGGTAAATCTTCACGTCCAGCCGCTCAGACAGAGCGTTGACCACTGAGGAGCCTACTCCGTGCAGGCCGCCGCTTGTCTTATACGCCTCATTGTCGAATTTTCCTCCGGCGTGAAGAGTGGCAAGCACCACCCGCTCTGCGGAAACTCCTTTTTTGTGCATCTCCACCGGGATGCCCCGGCCGCTGTCCTTCACCGTACAGGAGCCGTCCGCCTCCAGCGTCACCCAGATCTCGCTGCAGAAACCGGCCAGATGCTCATCCACCGCATTGTCCACGATCTCATAGATCAGGTGGTTTAAGCCTTTGGTGCCCACACTGCCGATGTACATGCCGGGGCGTTTCCGGACTGCCTCCAATCCTTCCAGCACTGTGATGCTGTCCGCATTATATTGTGTTTTCGCCATGGTAATGCCTCCAAACCTTGTATTCTTCCGTTTACACACTTTCTGATTATGGCATAAAGCCGCCGCTTTTGCAAGCGTTTCCCAGGGAGCTTCCCCTGCATTCCCGGCAGAGTTTCCCCTTGAAAACAAATGTCCTGCCGGGCCGGACGGCAGAGAAAATCAGCAGGCTCCGGTGCATCCGCCCGGACGTTTCCGCCCGGTCCTCTCCATCGAATCGCCTGCTGCCTCCGTCCGGGCAGCTTCTGCCGCCCGTCCCTCTGCCTGCCGTATCTTCTTATTCTCCTTCCGGATCTCCCAGTTTGACGGCGATCACGCCCTCACTTACTTCCCAGACGCTGTCTTTAGCCGGCCAGGAAGGCCTTCCTTCCGCCTGTCTCACCGCCGCCTCATAGGATTCCACGTTCACCTGACCGTACTCCATTCCCAGCACCCGCGCCAGGCCGTTCTCCGTAAAAATTCTTCCTGTCACTCCCACCAGCTCATCGCCCCAGTTGAAAAAGGAATAGCCGATGGTGTCACCAATCAGGCTGTCGTGGGGAAGGACCGGATCTTTCTTTCCCACCAGCAGGATCATCACCTGATCCATCTGCTCCGTATCTGCCGTCTCCTCCACCCGGGCGTAGATCCGGTTCAGCAGCAGCTGATCGTTCCGGCTCACCTCCGCAGCTGTCCGGAACAGGCCGGTCGTCACCTGCGCCTGGCTTACAATCACCGCCGCACAGAACAGCGTGAGAAGCCACTTTAACCCTTTTCTCCAGCCGGCATTTCCTCCCAGAACCGTCAGATAGGCTGTCCAGAAGCCGAACGCCAGGGGATAAACCATCTGCGCCCGCGCCGGCTGATAATATCCGGTGGCCGCCGTCAGATAAAACGGCGCCGCCGCCGTCATGAGAAGGCTGAAAACAGCGCAGATCCGTTTCTCCCCGCCTCCCTTTGTTCCTGCGATCCTCCAGACTGCCGTGACGGCAAACGCCGCAAGCACTGCCGCCGTCCACGGGTGATAAAAAATCTCTGTGCTTTTCAGCACCCGCATAACGTCATTGAAAATGTAATGGAGACAGATTCTGATCCCTTCCGACCAGTGCATCTGCCCGTCCACGTACTGGGAATCCAGGCCAGTGACAGCTTTCACTGCCGCTGACAGAAAAAGATAAAGCCCGAAGCTGAGTCCAAAGGCCGCCGCCGAACGCACTCCCGCCAGAAGAAAGCCTTCTTCTCTCTCTGTTTCTGTGATCCGCAGGAAATACGCCATGGCAAACAGAGCCACCAGCACCGCGGCCAGCACCTGGTAAGTTCCCGCCGCCCAGGCTCCCAGAATCACTCCCATAAGCAGCCACACGGGACTTTCCCTCTCCCAGGCCCATTTCTCCATGAAAAATACGGCCGCGACCGCAAGCGCCATGGCGAATGCCACCGGAAACGCCTGCAGAGTAAAGTGAAACTGCTCCGCAAAACAGGGACCGGAAAGCACAAGGGCCGGCATCAGCTGCCAGAGCAGCCGGAATCTTTCCCCTCCTCCGCACCACTCCCGCACTGCAAAGGAGAGAGCGACCCCAGTCCCTGTCAAAGCCAGGATCATCATCAGATTCTCCGTAAAAGGCACCAGCCTGGCAAATCCAAACAGCCATTTTGTAAAGACCAGGCCGAATCTTCCGATGCCGATCCAGGAATCCAGAACCTCCTTCTGATCATTGAGCATAATCTCCGTATCGATGGAAAGATCCGTCTCTGTCAGACGGATCCCGTAAACAAACAAAACCGTAAAAACGGTCAGGCAGACCATTCCCCGTTCCTGCTTTATAAATTTTCTCAGCCTTTCAGCAAATGTCCTCCACTGCTCACCAAACACTCCTGCCTTCTGCTCCTTTCCCGGATAAATGTTTTTTATCCGGCAGCCCTGTGTAATTCTCCTTTGGGGATTTTCCATTTCCAGCCGACCTCAACTGAATACAGACCTGATTACCTTTTTGATTACCTTTCGATTGCCAGATATGAAAAAAGCCCGTAAAAACGGGACTTTCAAAGAGCAGATGACGGGAATCGAACCCGCCTCCTCAGCTTGGGAAGCTGATATTCTACCGATGAACTACATCTGCTTATACTCGGAACATGTTTTATTATACCATAAATTTCTCATTTGGCAAGCAGTTTTTTCAATCCTCCCACTCCATCTTTTGATGTTCCGCTCCCGTTTCCGGCACAGTATTCTGCTGTTTTTCCGCTGCCGCAGACCGGGCTAACATTGCTCCAGTGCCGCGCGGCGTGCGGCCGGACGCCGCGCATCCCCGGTCCGGTGCCCTACAAAACCTTGTTGAGAAAACTGATCGTGCGCTCCTCCTTCGGGTGGGTAAACACTTCCTCCGGAGTCCCTTCCTCTACAATATATCCTCCGTCCATGAAAATCACCCGGTCTGCCACTTCCCTGGCAAATCCCATTTCATGAGTCACCACCACCATCGTCATGCCGTCCGCAGCCAGCTGCTTCATCACTTCCAGAACCTCACCCACCATTTCCGGATCCAGAGCTGACGTAGGCTCATCGAAAAGCATAATATCCGGGTCCATTGCCAGCGCCCTCGCAATCGCCACTCTCTGCTTCTGTCCACCGGAAAGCCTGGATGGATAGGCATCCGCCTTTTCTGCCAGCCCGACTTTGTCCAGCAGCTCCAGCGCCCTCTTTTCTGCCTCTTCCCTGCTCATTTTTTTCAGCTCTATGGGAGCGATGGTAATGTTCTCCAGCACTGTCAGATGAGGGAACAAATTAAAATGCTGAAACACCATGCCAATATTTTCTCTGATCTTGTTCAGATTAATCTTTTTGTCTGACATCCGGTGGCCGTCCACCACCACCAGACCATCTGTAATATCTTCCAGACGGTTCAGGCAGCGCAGAAACGTACTTTTTCCAGAACCGGAAGGGCCGATCAGGCATACCACCTCGCCTTCCCCAATCTCCAGGCTGATATCCTTCAGCACCTCCAGACGGCCGAAATTCTTTTTCAGATTCTTTACTACGATTTTACCTGCCATAAGACACCCTCCTCTCCACCAGCTTTGCCACTCTGGAAAGAATGGTGCAGATTACCAGATAAAACAGCGCGATTGTCACCCAGATCGCCATGGAACGGGCGGCCGCGTTGGCTGTCATCACGTTTCCTCTCTTTGTCAGCTCCGGAACGCCGATCACGGAAACCAGAGACGTATCCTTCAGAGAAATAATAAACTGATTGATAATGGAAGGAAGCATAGTGCGGAATGCCTGGGGAAGAATGATTTTTTTCATAGCTTTTCCATAAGACATGCCGAGGCTTCTGGCCGCCTCCATCTGTCCCCGGTCCACCGCCTCGATTCCTCCGCGAATGATCTCCGCCATGTAAGCTCCGGCATTCAGGCTGAGCGTCACCGCCGCTGCCGTAAAGGAACCTCCGAAATTGGCCCACATAAATCCCATGGGGCGAAGCACCTGTCCCACGCCGTAATAAATAATCATGGTCTGCACCATCAGCGGGGTTCCCCGGATAATATCAATATAAATGTCCGCCGCAAATTTCAGGATTCTCTTTCCCGAAACCTTCATCAGCCCGAAAATCACTCCAATGATCGTTGCAAAAAACAGGCTCACCACGGTCAGCTTCAGTGTCTGCGCCAGCGCCTCCATCAGCGCCGGAAAATTAGATGTCAGAACTTCTGCAATCTGCATCATTGCCTTTTACCTGCTTTCTTCCTTTTTCCCGCCATACACATTGGAAATATTCTCTCCATTCATCTCCTCTGTCTACAGCTTTTCTTTCTCCTCAGTCCTCAGATCCGTGATCCGGCTGCCCAGCCGGTCCGGAAACCTGCGTCTCCGAACCGTTCCAGACTGCCTTCTTCCGGTCACTGCTGAATGTAGGTATCGATGATCTCATCGTAAGTCCCGTCTGCCTTCAGATCTGCCAGTCCTGCATTGATCATCTCCAAAAGCTCTCCGTTTTCTCCCTTCATCACAGCAATTCCGTAATTATTGGCAGATTCCAGCTTGTCGAGCAGTCTCAGATCCATCCCCTGGCTGATCTCATATCCCATCACCGGATAATCCTCGAAGCAGGCCACTGAATTTCCCGCCAGCACATCCTGATACATCATGGCGGACGTGTCAAACTGTACCACTGTAAATCCATACTGATCGGCTATGGATTCTGCAAATCTGCAGCCCTCTGTTCCCGTTTTTGCCGCCACCTGTTTTCCGGCAAAATCGCTGTAGTCATCAGCATCTGAGCTGGAAAGCACCGCACAGCCCACACCGGATTCAAAATAAGGATCTGAGAAATCATACAGCTCCTCTCTCTCCGGGGTTATGGACATTCCGGCTATTACCGCATCCGCGGCGCCTGTCTCCAATGCCATCACTGCCGCGTTAAATCCGACCACCTGCAGCTCATACGCAAAGCCCTGATCTTTTGCAATGGCATCCAAAAGATCCAGATCGATCCCCACCATCTCGCCGTTATCATTTTCAAACTCAAACGGCTTAAATGTGATATCTGTGGCTATCTGATAAATTTTTTCGGAGCTTTCATCTCCTGCGTCCGACACTTCATCTGCTGCTGAGCTTTTTTCTGTCTCTGCCGCTGTATCCGCAGATGAGGAAACTGCCGTTGCGTCAGATCCAGAGCCGGAACCTCCACATCCTGCCGCTGATACTGCCATCACCGCTGCCATTGCTGCTGCCATCCATTTTTTCATAATCCTTCTCCTCCTCTTTTACATAAACTGCCGTCCTATTGTTACAGAGATCGAAAAAGGAGCTGTCGCATCAATGATTAGAAAATCATAGATGCGGCAGCATTTTTTTGCCATTTTTAAGCTGAAATATTCACTTCTTTTATTCCGTTTCTATAAAAAGGCGAACTTTAATAAACCCTTTTCTG
>DWWL01000039.1 GCA_019119775.1 Candidatus Lachnoclostridium pullistercoris
GAGGAGGTGAAAAACATGGCAGTAAAGATGAGACTGAGAAGAATGGGTCAGAAGAAGGCTCCTTTCTATAGAATCGTAGTTGCAGATTCCCGTTCTCCGAGAGATGGAAGATTCATCGAGGAGGTAGGATACTATGATCCCACCGTAGATCCGAGCGTGATCAAGTTCAACGAGGAGGCAGCTAAGAAATGGCTTGCAACAGGCGCACAGCCCACAGAGACTGTAGGTAAGCTGTTAAAGATTGCTGGTATCCAGTAATTTTTCGCTACCAGGGTGCAGTACGAGGTGAACAGTATGAAAGAATTAGTGGAAGTAATTGCAAAAGCGCTGGTGGACCATCCCGATGAGGTTGTGGTTACGGAGACCGCGAAGGAGGACGCGACCGTCATTGAACTGAAGGTGGCGGAGTCCGACATGGGCAAGGTAATCGGCAAGCAGGGAAGGATCGCCAAAGCCATTCGTTCTGTTGTAAAAGCAGCCGCTTCAAAAGAAGAAAAGAAAGTTATTGTGGATATTCAGTAGCTTTAGGACCGCCTGACACCTGGAAGGCGGTTTTTCTTTACATGAAAAAAAGGAGACCGTACAGATGGAAGATATGCTGCGGGTGGGCGTGATCAGCTCCACCCACGGAGTCCGGGGCGAGGTCAAGGTATTTCCCACCACCGATGATCCGGCCCGCTTTGAGGATTTGGAAACAGTATTTCTGGACACCGGAAGGGAAAAACTGAAGCTGGAGATTTCCGGCGTGAAGTTTTTCAAGAACATGGTGATCCTGAAATTTAAAGGATATGACAATATTAACGACATTGAAAAGTACCGGGGAAAGGATCTCTGGATCACCAGGGACCAGGCCGTTCCTCTGGGGGAAGATGAAAACTTTGTGGCGGATTTGATCGGCCTGTCTGTGGTCACCGATCAGGGCGAGACTCTGGGCGTCATGAAGGACGTGATGTTCACCGGGGCCAACGATGTGTACGTGGTGGAGCGGGAGAACGGGAAAGAGCTTCTCTTTCCGGCCATCAAGGACTGCATTCTGGATGTGGACCTGGAAGAAGGCGTGATGACCGTCCATGTGCTGGACGGCCTGCTGGATCTGTAGGAAAGGGGAGGCCGTTATGAATTATCACATTCTCACCCTGTTTCCCGAGATGGTGCTGGACGGATTAAACACCAGCATCATCGGCAGAGCCGCGGCCGCCGGCAAGATTTCCATTGAGGCGGTGAACATCCGGGACTACACAAAGGAAAAACACGGCCACGTGGACGACGCCCCCTACGGCGGCGGCGCCGGCATGGTGATGCAGGCCGCCCCGGTCTGCGACGCCTATGAGGCCCTGTGCGGGCGGCTGGGGAAGCGGCCCAGGGTCCTTTACATGACGCCCCAGGGCCAGGTGTTCAACCAGAAGATCGCCGAGGAGCTGGCAAAGGAGGAGGATCTGGTCTTTCTCTGCGGCCACTATGAGGGAATCGACGAGCGGGCTCTGGAGCTGATCGTGACGGACTATCTCTCCGTGGGGGATTACGTTCTCACCGGCGGGGAGCTTCCGGCCATGGTGATGATCGACTGCATTTCCAGGCTGGTGCCGGGAGTGTTAAACAACGACGCGTCGGCGGAGGAGGAGTCCTTCCACGACAATCTGCTGGAGTATCCCCAGTACACCCGTCCGGAGGAATACCGGGGTATGAAGGTGCCGGAGGTGCTTCTCTCCGGCCACCACAAGAAAATCTATGAGTGGCGGCGGCAGCAGTCCATCATCCGGACCCTGGAGAGACGGCCGGACCTGCTGGCGGAGGCCAACCTGGATAAGAAAGAGAAGAAATTTCTGGAAGAGCTGATGAGAAAAAAGGCAGAGGAAGAAGGGGCGATCCGCAGGGCGGAGCCGGAGGATCTGGATCCGGTGGCGGAGGGCTATCGGGAACTCCTCCTTCACGAGGAGGAGCACGGCGCTTACACCGCCTGGAAACTGGGGGTTTATCCCACCAGGGAGACGGCGGCAAAGGCCCAGGAGAGAGGAACCCTGTATGTGCTGGAGCAGGGCGGGGAAATCTGCGCCAGCGTTGTGGCAGATCACGTCCAGGCGGAGGAATACAGCCAGGTGGACTGGAAGTATTCCGCAGAGCCGGATCAGATCCTGGTGCTTCATCTGCTCTGCGTGAGACCCTCAAAGGCCGGCTGCGGCATTGGCAGGAAGATGGTGCAGTTTGTCCTGGATGAGGCGAAGAGGACCGGCTGTCTGGCCGTCCGCCTGGACACCGGCGCCCAGAACCTGCCGGCGGCGGAGCTTTACCGGAAGATGGGCTTTGAGTTGGCGGGAACCGGCTCCATGGCCATCGGCGGGGAGATCGCCCATGAGGGGCATCTGTTTTTTGAGAGAAAAGTGTGAAAAATCTGAAAGAAGTGTAAAAAAGAGGACTGCGCCGGCAGTCCTCTTTCGATTTTGCGCGACACGCCCGGCAAGCGGCCGCCATGCTTGCATGGGAGGACATTTGCCGGGCAACGGACAGCGAACAGCTCTGCTGTGAGCTTTCCGCGGTATCGCGAATCGGATAGGGGAAGGGACTTTCCCTATCCGATTTTACTCTTCCAGCTTCTCCGCCGCCTCTTTCATCAGCTCAATAATGGGCAGGTGCTGGGGACATACGCCCTCACACTGACCGCAGCCGATGCAGCCGCTGGCTTTTCCGCTGTCAGTGACCAGATTGCGGTAGAAGAGGATGGGGCGGCGGTCCTTCGGATAGAGGCGGGAGGTGTTGATGGCTTTGATCACATCCGGAATGGAGATGCCGGCGGGGCAGCCGTCACAGCAGTAGCGGCAGGAAGTGCAGGCTACCAGGGGCATGTCCTG
>DWWL01000004.1 GCA_019119775.1 Candidatus Lachnoclostridium pullistercoris
ACTTTCTCACCTGCTTTATGGCACTCATGATATATAGAATTCTTGAGAAGAAGCTAAACGAAGCGTATACCTGTGAAGAGATCCTTGACACTTTGAAAAACATGTGGATGGCCCGTCCAGGTGAGAAGCTCGGATATACACCCGTTTACACGAGAACTGATCTAACGGATGCCCTCCACGAAACAGGAGGATTTCGTACGGATTATCAGATCATATCGGATGTCAATATGCGAAAAGTGATACGGGCATCTAAAGCAAAAAAGTAATAATATATAGTTACATTTTGTAGGATCAAAAAAGTCCGCAGATCGCCGAAATAAGGGCAATTTACGGACTTTGACTGTCAAAGATGGGATTTTACCCCCTAAACAGTTCGTTGGCAAGTATTTTCCGGCGTACAGAATGAAAAGTTCAGGCAGCTCCCCTTCCATTTCCCTCTCAGTCGTAAATGCTCTCCACATCCCAGTCTGTCACGGTTCCTGTCGTTCCGTCCACCTCGAATTCATACTCCAGCTCGTTATAGAAGAATTTTCCCTCGTATACGATCCGGCCGTCATCCCGGTCCTCGTAAATCTGGAAATAGTCTGTCTGAGACTCCTCAAGTCCGGCCGCCTTCAGCGCAGCCGCCTTCGCCTCCTCCTTCGTCACCGCCGCCTGGCCGGACCGGTCTGCCTCTGATGTCTTCCATCTGCGGGCACTCCGGCTCTCCGCGTCATAGTCACGGCTGATGATCTCTCCGGTGTAGGCGCTGATCTCGTAATCATACTCCTCCGTCTCCCCAGATAAGAACTCCACCTCGTAAACGGCGGCCCCGTCGTCATAATCCAGCTTTGTCTTTAAAAAGGTCACTTCCTCTTCTTTCTTTCCCGCGTTCTTTAAGGCGATCTCCCTGGCCTTCTCCTCCGTCACCGATACGGTGCGGTCCTTTTCTGAAATAGTTCTCCAGAAATTCGTCTCCGCGTCGTAGTCGCAGCTGATCACCGCTCCGTCCTCCGTCCGGATCTCGTAGTCGAACTCCCGGTAGTCCTTCGTGTAAAACTCCACGTCGTAAACCTGTTTTCCGTCCTCATAATCCCGTTTTACGGTAGTGTAGGATACATCTGATGCCTTCACTCCGGCGTGGTCCATGGCAATCTCCTTTGCCCTCTCCTCCGTCACGGAAGTCGCTGCCCCCACGCTCATCACTGCCGCTGCCGCCAGCAGACCGGCTGCCAATCCTGTTCCTAATCCCATTGCCAATTTTTTCATAAACCATACCTCCATATCTGAAAGACTTTTGTTCTCCTCTTTGTTGTCTTAATCATACCGGGAAAGTATTAAAAAATTATTAGAAGAATTTAAAATTGCGCGCTTATCGTTTATAATAGCAGTACAGTATTATTTTCGTTTTGCCGGACGCCCAGGCAGAAAATGCCGGCGGGCGCGGCCGGAAAGGAGGAAATCATGCGGATTCTGATCGCAGAGGACGAGCGGGACCTAAACCGCCTGATCGCCAGAGTCCTGGAGAAAGAAGGCTACGGGGTGGACGCCTGCTTTGACGGCGAGGAAGCCCTCTATTATCTGGAAAATACAGAGTACGACGCCGCCGTCCTGGACATTATGATGCCGAAAAAAGACGGCCTGGAAGTGTTAAAGGCCGTGCGGAAGAAAGGCATGGACCTTCCCATCATGTTCCTCACCGCCAGAGACAGCATCTCCGACCGGGTCGCCGGCCTGGACTCAGGAGCGGACGACTACCTGATCAAACCCTTTGATTTTGACGAGCTTCTCGCCAGGATCCGGTCTATGACCAGAAAGCGGAGCTCCCACACTTCCAGCGTCCTGACAGTGGGAGATCTGTCTTTGGACACCGGCAGCCACACTGCCGTCCGGGGCGGAAAAGTGATCGACTTGTCCGCCAGAGAATATGCCATCCTGGAATATCTCTGCATGAACCCGGGCATCGTCCTGTCCAGAGAAAAAATTGAAAACCACATCTGGAACTACGACTACAGCGGCGGCTCCAACGTGGTGGACGTCTACATCAGCTACCTGCGCAAAAAGATCGACGGCGGCAGTCCCAAAAAGCTGATCCGCACCGTCTGGGGCAGCGGCTGGATGATAAAGGAGGCAGAATGAAACCGATCTCTTCAGGGAAGCGAAACTGCTCCATCAAGCTGAAGCTGACTCTGTGGTTTACCAGCTTTATGGCGCTGACTGCCGCCCTCTGCCTGGGGCTGATCCTTTTGGTCAGCGGGCAGGTGGCTGAAAACGAGGCGTTTCAGATCCTCTCCCTCACCGTGCGGAACAATCTGCCGGAGGTTTCCATGGAAAACGGGACCCTGAACATCTCTCCCGATTTTCAGTTTTATTCCAACGACGTCTACTTTCTGATCTATGGTCAGAACGGCGCCGTTCTCTCCGGGCAGACGCCTCCGTCCTTTCCGGTGGAAGCCCCTCTGGAAAACGGCGTCTCCAAATTTGTCTCCGGCACAGACGGGAGCACAGACTATTACGTGCTGGATTTCTGGATCCCTTCCGGCTGGGAGAACGGCCTCTGGCTCAGGGGAGTGCTCCGCAGTCCCGACGGCGGGCAGATGACGAACAATATCATCACCATCTTCACCATCGTCCTGCCCTTTATCATTCTTCTGGCGGCAGCCGGCGGCTGGCTCATCGCCAGGAGAGCCCTCGCCCCCATCTCCCGCATTGCCGATGTGGCTGAGAGCATCAGCGCGGGGCAGGATCTGTCCCTGCGCACCGGCATTCCCGAGGGGAATGACGAGGTGGGCCGGCTGGCCGGCTCCTTTGACCGCATGTCCGCCAGGCTGGAACAGTCTTTCGAGGCGGAGAAGCAGTTTACCTCCGATGCCTCCCACGAGCTGCGCACTCCCACTGCCGTGATTCTGGCCCAGTGCAGCTACGCCAGAAAGCACGGGGAGAGCATAGAGGACTACGAGGAGGCCATCTCCGTCATCCATCGGCAGGCCGAAAAAATGTCCCTGCTGATCAGCCGCCTTTTAGACATCACCCGGCTGGATCTGGGGACCCAGAAACTGAAGATAGAAGAAACAGACTTAAGTGAAATGGCCCGCGTTCTCTGTGAGGAGCAGGATACCGGCGGCCGCGGGATCACCCTGGAGTACGAGATCGAGGACGGGATTGTCATCCCGGCAGACCCCTTTCTCCTTTCCCGGGTGATCGTAAACCTCCTGGAGAACGGGAGAAAATACGGAAAGGAAAACGGCCACATCCGTCTGCGCCTCTTCCGGCAGGATAGGGAGGCGGTGCTGACGGTGGCCGACGACGGCATCGGCATCGCCCCGGAAAATCAGGAGAAGATCTGGCAGCGGTTCTACCAGGTAAATCCATCCCGGGGAGAGGGCTCCGGCCTGGGTCTGGGCCTTTCCATGGTCCGCCAGATCGTCTCCCTTCACGGCGGCCAGATATCCGTGGAAAGCCGGCCGGGGCAGGGCAGCACTTTCACGGTCCGCCTGCCGCAGGCGGAGAATCCTGCAAAGCAGGATACTTTTTTATAACTTTCTGTCAGGATAAAATTGCAGATATCCTGCAGTGCTATTATATTTTACAGGAGGAGATTATCATTATGAAAAAGCATCAGACATTCACACTGACCGCCGTCCTGGCGGGTTCCGCCCTCGCTCTTGCCGCCTGCGGCGGCAAGAGCGCGTCCACCGCCGACTATATCGGCATCGACGCCGCAAAGGAGGCGGCCCTGGCCGATGCCGGCGTGTCCGCAGACCAGGCTGTCTTTTCTTCCGCCGGGCTGGACAGCCGGGACGGCGTATTCTACTACGAGGTAAATTTTGAGGAAAACGGCACGGAGTACGAATATGACATCGACGCCATGACCGGCGTTGTGATCGAGAAAGAGCAGTCCGGCGCCCAGCCGTCCGCAGACGGATCGGGCACTGCCGCAGCTTCCGCGGATGAATCCGGCGCTTCCGCCGCTCAGACAGCCGCGGACGGATCAGGCTCTGACGCTGCTCAGACAGCCGCGGATGGCTCCGGCGCTTCCGCAGGCGGTTCCGGCACTGCTGCGGCTTCCGCAGACGGATCAGGCTCTCCCGCGGATGGTTCCGGCTCTTCCGCCGCTCAGCCTTCCGCAGGCGGCTCCGCCGCCCCACAGGCTTCTTCCGGCTCTATCTCTGAGTCTCAGGCCCAGGCCATCGCCCTCTCCCAGGCCGGCCTGACAGAGGACGACGTGCTCTTCATGGAAGTGAAAAAGGATCTCCACCGGGGGCAGGTCAAGTATGAGGTGGAATTCTACGCCAATGACGGCACCGAGTACAGCTACGACATCAATGCCGCCGACGGCTCCGTCATCAGCTATGACTTCGACGCCAAAGACAAATTTTCCTCCAGTCCCTCCCCATCCGGCCTTCTCTCTGAGGACCAGGCCAAAGCGGCTGTTTTGGAGCGGGTTCCCGGCGCCGCCGCTGAGGATATCCGCCTCCGCTTAGACGAGGATGACGGCCGCATGGAGTACGAGGGCTGGCTGATCTATGACGGCATGGAGTACGAGTTCCAGATCGACGCCTACAGCGGCAGCATTCTGGAGTGGGAGGCTGATTCCCTGCAGAATCCCTGATCTGCGCCATAAAACCGGGCGGGGAAAGACTTCTTTTGAAGTCTCTTTTCCCCGCCCTTCCGCCTTACAAAATCTTTACATTTCTTTCGTCTTTGGGCAGAAAAGGTCAAATATTAAGAAAATCTTCATAATCTATTTAAACAGTCTTCAAACATTTTCCAGCGCCCTGTGATATACTTTAACCATAAAGAAAGCAATTAACTTTTACCCTTTTTTGAAATCCCGAGTTTGAAAGAAAAGTCCCCCCTCTGCTTCATCACGGCAGAGGGATTTTTCTGTCTTCGGAACTATTTTCTCCAAAATCACACCCCCACCAGTCTCCCCATAAGGAAAGCCGGCACGCTGGTTGGTCAGCAGTCCGGCTTTCCTTATGTCTGTCCGAGCTTCCCGGAAATTTCATTTTTCTACAGATATTTCTTCATTTCCCCGCACACATCCAGGGTGGCAAAATAATCCTTTGCCGTCTCCGCCCGGCGGATCAGCTGTACAGAACCGTCCTCCTTCAGCAGAAGTTCCGCGGAGCGCAGCTTGCCGTTGTAGTTGTAGCCCATGGAAAAACCGTGGGCGCCGGTGTCGTGGATCACCAGGAGATCGCCCATGTCGATCTTCGGCAGCATCCGGTCCACCGCGAACTTGTCGTTGTTCTCGCACAGGGAACCTACAATGTCATACTTATGGTCGCAGGGCTCATTCTCCTTGCCCATCACCGTGATGTGGTGGTACGCGCCGTACATGGCGGGCCGCATCAGGTTCACCGCGCAGGCGTCCACACCGATGTACTCCTTGTAAATGTGCTTCTCGTGGATGGCCCTTGTCACCAGACAGCCGTAGGGCCCCAGCATAAAGCGGCCCATCTCTGTGTAGATGGCTGCATTTCCCAGGCCGGCCGGAACCAGGATCCGGTTGTACTCCCTGCGCACGCCCTCTCCGATCGCCATAATGTCGTTCGGCTCCTGATCCGGGCGGTAGGGGATTCCCACCCCGCCGGACAGATTGATAAATTCCACGGAGATCCCTGTCTCCTGCTTCACCCGCACTGCCAGCTCAAACAGTTCTCCGGCCAGCATGGGGTAATAATCGTTGGTCACTGTATTGCTCACCAGGAAAGCATGGATTCCAAAATGCTCCGCGCCTTTCTCTTTCAGAATGCGGAACGCCTCTATCAGCTGGGTCTCCGTCATTCCGTACTTGGCGTCGCCCGGGTTGTCCATGATTCCGTTGCTGATCTCAAATACTCCGCCGGGATTGTAGCGACAGCAGATTGTCTTCGGAATGCGTCCGATCGCCTTCTCCAGATACTCAATGTGGGTGAAATCGTCCAGGTTGATGATCGCCCCCATCTGGTCCGCCATCTGAAACTCCTCCGCCGGCGTATCGTTGGAGGAGAACATAATGTCCTGTCCGGAAAATCCGGCGGCGTCGGACATCATCAGCTCTGTGGCAGAGGAGCAGTCCGTCCCGCATCCGTAATCCTTTAAAATCTCCAGAATCCTGGGATTGGGGGTGGCTTTCACCGCAAAATACTCCTTAAAGCCGGGATTCCAGGCAAAAGCCTCCTGCACCTTCTTCGCGTTGGCACGGATCCCCGCCTCATCGTATAAATAAAACGGCGTGGGGTAGTCCTTCGCGATCTTTTCCAGCTGCTCCAGCGTCACAAACGGTTTCTTATCCATATTACAATTCTCCTCTCATGCCATAATGTGTACTCTCCGCCGCAGAACTCTTCTTCCGTGAAATCAGATCTCCGCGTAAATAAACAGGTCCGCCCTTTCGGCAACAGCGTACTGCTATTGTACCCAAGGCGGACCACTTTGTCCATATGATCAGAATCTATTTTTTAGTCAACCTTTACCACTCTCATGATATTGGTGTCGCTGGCCGGCTCATGACGCTTGGAGTAGCTCACCACTCCTGCCGTCACAACCGCCAGATCTCCTTCCTTCACCACGCCTTTTTCCTTTAAAAGCTCGATGGAGGCATACACCAGGATATCCGTGGAATCGGCTCTCTTTGCCTGGTAGGGCTTCACACCCCAGTAGAGCATCATCCGGCGCACTGCGGAAGCGCTGGGAGACAGACCTACGATGGGCGCCTCCGGTCTCCACTTGGAGAGGAGCTTCGCGGTAAATCCGCTGATGGTCGGCGTCACGATCACCTTCGCGCCCAGCTCATGAGCGGTGGAAACCGTTCCGGAGCAGACTGCGTTGGAGATGTTGCTCACGCCCTGTACCACTGTGTTGGCGCTGTGGCGGTTCTTCGTATAGTCCAGATGGGACTCAGAATCCTCCACGATCTTGGCCATCATCTTCACAGCCTCCACCGGGTACTTGCCCATGGCCGTCTCGCCGGAGAGCATCACAGCGTCCGTTCCGTCGTAAACGGCGTTGGCCACGTCAGCCACCTCCGCTCTGGTCGGTCTGGGATTGCGGATCATGGAATCCAGCATCTGGGTTGCCGTGATGACAATCTTGCAGGCTTCGTTGCACTTTCTGATGATGGTCTTCTGAATGTAGGGAACCTTCTCCGGCGGGATTTCCACGCCCATGTCGCCGCGGGCCACCATAATGCCGTCGGCTGCATCGATGATCTCATCCAGGTTCTCGATTCCCTCTGCGTTCTCGATCTTTGCGATCACTCCCATCTCATAGTCGTGATCTTCCAGAATCTTCTTGATCTCCCGGATGGCGTCCGCCGTTCTCACAAAGGATGCGGCGATGAAATCGAAGCCTTCCTGGATACCGAAAAGAATGTCCTCTTTATCTTTATCCGTCAGAGCCGGCAGCTTGATCTTTACATTCGGCACGTTGACGCCCTTTTTGGAGCCCAGCTCGCCGCCGTTGAGCACGCGGCAGTGGATCTCGGTGCCTTCCACCTTCTCCACTTCCAGAGCGATCAGACCGTCGTCGATCAGAATCCGGTTGCCCGGAACCACGTCCTCGTGGAGCTGCTCATAGTTGATGTAGCAGATCTTGTCATCTGTGGGAACCTCCTCGGTGGTCAGCACATACTCCTGACCTTCCACCAGAGTCACCTTCTTGTCATCTTTTAAAACGCCGGTGCGGATCTCCGGTCCCTTGGTGTCCAGCAGTGCGGCCACCGGGATTCCCAGCTCTTCCCGAACGTTTCTCAGAATGTTGAGGCGCCCTCTATGCTCCTCGTAATCGCCGTGGGAGAAATTGAACCTGGCCACGTCCATTCCGCTCAGTGCAAGCTGTTTCATAACCTCCGGGTCGTTGGTGTTTGGTCCCATGGTACAGACAATTTTTGTTTTTCTCATTTTCTAGCCCTCCGGAATAATTTCCTTAACTTAATATGGTTTATTGTGAATCCTTTGTCACATGTTTATGTGTGTAAAGGTGATCCTGACAGTATTCGTAATTCCCCTCGCATTTGGAGCAGTACCGAAACTCCAGATCGTCTCCGTCCAGTTCCGTCCGCCCGCACACTGCGCAGCGGTGATGAGTCCTGCCCTGAGGCTTGATCTTCACCTGCGACTTAAATTCCTGCTTGCGCCTGATCTCTTTGGGATTCACCCTGCTGTAATTGCGGGTTATGATAAAGAACAGGATAAAGTTTAAAAGGGAAAAAATAATCTCCACGCGGGATGATGTCCCGCCGAACAGAAGTCCCTGAATGATCACCAGGCTGTCGATCAGCGCCAGCCACTTCGCCTTGATGGGAATGACGAACCAGATGTAAAACTGCAGGTCCGGAAATGTGGCCGCAAACGCCAGAAACAGGGACATATTGAGGTACGTGGTAGTCAGAATGACTCTCGTTCCCAGAAAATAGAGCAGCAGCGACGCTGCCACATGGCCTAAAATGCCCAGGAAAAAATATACATTGAACCGGAACGCTCCCCACACTCTCTCCAGGGTGCTCCCCAGGGAATAGTAAAGGTAGATCATCAGAGCGTTGGAAACCAGACCGCCGAAGGGCGGCCAGACCATAAAGGTCACAATCCGCCAGATCTGCCCGTGAAGGATCGCCTCCGGGTTCAGGCACAGCCACTGCCAGTATAACATGGGATTGACATACTGAAGGATCATCCCCACCACGTACATGGCCACAATGTAGTTCATCAGGTTGTGAATGGCATATCTGCCGTACCTGCGCTCGAGCTTTCTAAAAAATTCCATTCCGTCTTCCTTCTATATTATAAATAATCCTTTTTGTAGAACCAAAACGCTACAAATAAACACACTGCCACGGCAAACAGGATGATGATGGGAAAACCCCACGGGCTGCTGGACAGAGGAACTCCCGCCTGATTCACATTCATGCCGTAAAAACCGGATATGATGTTGGGAATCGCCATCACAATGGTGATCGCCGACAGAAATTTCATGACAATATTCAGGTTGTTGGAGATAACCGAGGCAAAAGCGTCCATGGTGCCGCTCAAAATATCGCTGTAAATATTGGCCATCTCGATTGCCTGCTTGTTCTCAATGATAACATCCTCCAGCAGATCTTCGTCCTCTGGATATTTTTTTATCTTTTCGTTTCTCAGCAGCTTCTCCAGCACGACCTCATTCGCCCGCAGAGAGGTGATGAAGTACGTAAGGCTCTTCTCCAGCTCCAGCAGTTCGATCAGCTCCTGGTTCTTGGTAGACTGATGCAGTTTTTTCTCGATCTCCCCGCTCTTCTTGTCGATGATTCTCAGATACTGCAGGTACTGCTGAGCATTCTTGTAAAGCATCTGCAGAATAAAGCGGGTTTTCATGTAAGTGTGGAAGTCCTTCACCCGTCCGTCCATAAACGCGCTCAGGACCGCGGTATCTTCCAGGCATACGGTGATGATGACCTCTTCCGTTGTCACGATGCCCATGGGGATCGTCTCATACCAGTCCTTTCCGTTCCGCTCCTCGATCAGAGGAATATCCACCAGGATCAGAGTGTAGTCGTCCTCTGTCTCAATACGGGAGCGCTCCTCCTCATCCAGAGGCGCCCGCAGATCGTCAGGATCAATGTGATATCGATCTGCAACTTCCAGAATCTCCGTAGCCGTCGGATCCGTCAGAGCGATCCAGCACCCAGTGCTGGCCTCATCCTGCTGATGAACCGCTCCTCCCTCCGTCTTAAAAATACGAATCATTTCTCTTTTCTCCTTTCGCCAGTGCAGCACCGGTCACCTGCACCGGGAAAGGCCGGATCAAAATCCGCTGTCCAGTGCAGGTTTCCGCTTTCGTCCTTCTTCAATTTCCGCGTGGTAACACGAGCCACTGTCCATAACCTGCCGCTGTCCTTTCTTTCTTCTTTCGCCGGAAGTGTTCTTTCTATATTAAAAGCCAAACTTCCGACGTATACCATTATAGTGACGGTTTTTTCTTTTGTCAACGTGTGATAATCCGCTCTTTTCGTCTATTTTCCAATTCCATTCGACTTTTTACAAGATTTTAACACAGTTTACCAATTGTATTCTATCCTAATTTATGCTAAACTGTACCCCGTATCAAAGTTACGTCAACCACATATGTTTCATAATACAAAGGAGGCAGGGATTTATCCCGCGTATATATGAAGGATTTACATAATACTCTCGGCATCGATATCGGTTCCACAACCGTAAAGATCGCCATTTTGGACCAGGATAATCAGATCCTGTTCGCCGACTACGAACGGCATTTCGCCGATATCCAGGGAACTCTGGCCGCTCTTCTGCGGAAAGCCTTTGACAAATTGGGCTCCGTCCGGCTGGCCCCCATGATCACCGGATCCGGCGGACTGACTCTCTCCAAGCATCTGGAAGTTCCCTTCGTGCAGGAAGTGGTCAGCGTCGCCACATCGCTTCAGGACTATGCCCCCCAGACGGACGTGGCCATTGAGCTGGGCGGCGAGGACGCCAAGATCATCTATTTCACCGGCGGCATCGATCAGAGAATGAACGGAATCTGCGCCGGAGGAACCGGTTCTTTCATCGATCAGATGGCTTCTCTTCTTCAGACGGACGCTTCCGGCCTGAACGAGTACGCCAAAAATTACCGCACCATCTACCCCATCGCCGCCCGCTGCGGCGTGTTTGCAAAATCGGATATCCAGCCGTTAATCAATGAGGGAGCTACCAGAGAAGATCTGGCCGCTTCTATTTTTCAGGCTGTCGTCAACCAGACCATCAGCGGCCTGGCCTGCGGCAAGCCCATCCGCGGAAACGTGGCCTTTTTGGGCGGTCCTCTCCACTTCCTTCCGGAACTGAGAAACGCCTTTATCCGCACCCTTCACCTGACGCCGGAGCACATTATCGCCCCGGACCACTCCCACCTGTTTGCCGCCATCGGCGCGGCCATGAACAGCGAGGGGGAGGCTGTCATCGACATCGAGGAGCTGATCCACAAGCTGGAGCACGGCATCCAGATGGAATTTGAGGTAAAGCGGATGGAACCCCTCTTTGCCAATGAGGAGGAGTACCGGGAATTTACCGAGCGGCACAACGGCCACTGCGTAAAGAAAGGAGATCTCTCCACATACGAGGGCAACTGCTATCTGGGCATTGACGCCGGCTCCACCACCACAAAGGTTGCGCTGGTGGGCGAGGACGGCAGCCTGCTCTACCGCTTCTACGACAACAACAACGGAAGCCCCCTGGCCACCGCCATCCGGGCCATGAAGGAGATCAATGACATTCTTCCCGAGAAGGCAAAGATCGTCTACTCCTGCTCCACCGGCTACGGCGAGGCCCTTTTAAAGGCTGCTTTCCTGTTAGACGAGGGCGAGGTGGAAACCATCTCCCACTACTACGCGGCCGCCTTCTTTGAGCCAGATGTGGACTGCATCCTGGACATCGGCGGACAGGATATGAAGTGCATCCGCATCAAAAACGGCACGGTGGACAGCGTGCAGTTAAACGAAGCCTGCTCTTCCGGCTGCGGTTCCTTCATCGAGACATTTGCCAAATCCTTAAACTATGACGTGAAGGATTTCGCAAAAGAAGCTCTCTTTGCAAAGAACCCCACGGACCTGGGCACCCGCTGCACCGTTTTCATGAACTCCAACGTCAAGCAGGCCCAGAAGGAGGGAGCTTCCGTGGCGGATATCTCCGCCGGCCTGGCCTACTCCGTCATCAAGAACGCTCTGTTCAAGGTGATCAAGATCACCTCCGCCTCTGACCTGGGCAAACATGTGGTGGTGCAGGGCGGAACCTTCTACAATGACGCCGTGCTGCGCAGCTTTGAGAAGATCTCCGGCTGCAACGCCGTCCGCCCGGACATTGCCGGCATCATGGGCGCTTTCGGAGCCGCCCTCATCGCCAGGGAGCGGTACGACGCCTCAAAAGGCAGCACCATGCTCCCCATGGAGAAGATCCTGAACTTAAAATACACCACCTCCATCGCCCGCTGCAAAGGCTGCACCAACAGCTGCGTGCTGACCATCAACCAGTTCGGCGGCGGCCGCCATTTCGTCAGCGGAAACCGCTGCGAGAGAGGTCTGGGAAAAGAGAAGACGACAAAGGACATTCCCAACCTGTTCGACTATAAATATCACCGGATGTTTGACTACGAGCCCCTGACGGCGGACGAAGCGCCCCGGGGCACTGTGGGCATTCCGCGGGTGCTGAACATGTATGAGAACTATCCGTTCTGGGCTGTATTTTTCAGGGAGCTGGGATTTAGGACCGTGCTGTCTCCCCAGTCCACGAAAAAGCTCTACGAGCTGGGCATCGAGTCCATCCCCAGCGAGTCGGAGTGCTACCCGGCCAAGCTGGTTCACGGCCACATCGCCTGGCTCATCGCCCAGGACATCAAGACCATTTTCTACCCCTGCGTCCCCTACGAGAGAAACGAGACGCCGGAGGCGGGCAACCATTTCAACTGCCCCATGGTCACTTCCTACGCGGAGAACATCAAGAACAACGTGGAGGAGATCAAGGAGAAAAATATCCGTTTCCTGAATCCCTTCATCCCCTTCACCAACGAGGAGGTCCTGTCGGAGCAGCTGACCGCGTTCTTCAAGCAGGAATACGGCATTCCTGAGGAGGAGACGGCGGCCGCGGCAAAAAAAGCCTGGACGGAACTTCTCCAGTCCCGGACCGACATGGAGAAAAAGGGCGAGGAGGTCATCGCCTGGCTGAAGGAAAACCACAGACAGGGCATCGTGCTGGCCGGCCGGCCCTACCATGTGGACCCGGAGATCAACCACGGAATCCCGGAGCTGATCACCTCCTACGGCTTTGCCGTTCTGACGGAGGATTCCATCTCCCACCTGGGCCATCCGGACCGTCCGCTGATCGTCACCGACCAGTGGATGTACCACAGCCGTCTGTACCGGGCGGCGGAAGTGGTGAAAAACAGCGACTTTTTAAACCTGATCCAGTTAAATTCCTTCGGCTGCGGCTTAGACGCCGTCACCACCGATCAGGTCAATGATATTCTCACCAGATCCGGAAAGATCTACACCGTGCTGAAGATCGATGAGGTCAACAACCTGGGAGCCGCCAGGATCCGTATCCGCTCCCTCATCGCGTCCCTGCGGCTGAAAAACCAGCGCCATGTGGAGCGGAAAGTGGTGTCCAGCGCCTACAACCGGGTGATGTTCACCAAGGAGATGAAGAAGGACTACACCATTCTCTGTCCTCAGATGTCTCCCATCCACTTCGAGCTCATCGAGCCGGCGGTCCGCTCCTTCGGCTACAAGCTGGAGGTCCTGCAGAACGACGACCGGAACGCTATCGACGTGGGATTAAAATATGTAAACAACGACGCCTGCTACCCGTCTCTGATCGTCATCGGACAGATCATGGACGCCCTGCTGTCCGGAAAATACGACTTAAACCACACAGCTGTGGTAATGAGCCAGACCGGCGGCGGCTGCCGCGCCTCCAACTATATCGGCTTTATCCGCCGGGCTCTGGAGAAGGCGGGAATGCCCCAGATCCCTGTGATCTCCGTCAACGCCAACGGCATGGAGACGAACCCGGGATTTACCATCACTCCCCTGCTGCTGACAAAGGCCATGCAGGCTGTGGTTTACGGCGACATTTTCATGCGGGTGCTCTACGCCACCAGGCCCTACGAGAAGGAGCCCGGCTCCGCCAACGCCCTTCATGAAAAATGGAAAGAGCGCTGCATCCGTTCTCTCTCCAAGAAGAATCCGGCCATGATGGAATTTTCCAGGAATGTGAAGGGAATCATCCGCGACTTTGACAGCCTTCCCCGCCTGGACATCCAGAAGCCGAAGGTAGGCGTGGTGGGAGAGATCCTGGTAAAATTCTCGCCCCTGGCCAACAATCACATTGTAGAGCTGCTGGAGTCTGAGGGCGCGGAGGCAGTGATGCCGGATCTGATGGATTTCCTGCTCTACTGCTTCTACAACAGCAATTTCAAAGCGGACCACCTGGGAGGCAAGCGGTCCACCGCCCGTCTCTGCAACCTGGGAATCTCTCTTTTAGAGTATTTCCGCAAGACGGCCAGGAAGGAATTTGAGGCCAGCCGCCATTTCACGCCCCAAGCCAGAATCAGCACACTGGCTTCCATGGCCCAGGATTTCGTATCCCTTGGAAATCAGACGGGCGAGGGATGGTTCCTCACCGGCGAGATGCTGGAGCTGATCCACTCCGGCGTGGAAAATATTGTCTGCACCCAGCCCTTCGGCTGTCTGCCCAACCACATCGTGGGCAAGGGCGTGATCAAGGAGCTGCGCCAGCACTATCCCAACGCCAACGTGATCGCCGTGGACTATGATCCCGGCGCCAGCGAGGTCAACCAGCTGAACAGAATCAAGCTGATGCTCGCCACCGCCCACAAGAACCTGAAGGCAAAACAGAATTCATCCGCCGCGCCGGCGCAGTTCTCCGATTACTCGGACGCTGCCTGCCCGGATGGCGCCGACGGCAAAAAGAAAGAGGAGATGGAGCACTGCGGTTAAACCGCGGCGCTCCGCCTCCTCTTTTTTTACCCAACTTCTTCCTCTACTGGATGTCGCTGATGGGTCTGGGCTTCACCTCATCCGGGATGGGCACGTAAGTCTGCCCTTCCATATCTTCCTCATATTCTTTTCTGGCCGCCTCAATCAGCGCCGGATCCTCCATCAGCCGGATGGCGGACAGGGCGATCACCTTGCCGGCATACAGCATTCCCTTGTGGGCCGTCTCCGACTTGCCCTGGGAAACCACCTGCCAGGAATGTCCGGGAGTGG
>DWWL01000040.1 GCA_019119775.1 Candidatus Lachnoclostridium pullistercoris
CTTAATTTTACCACAAATGGATGCTCTTTTTTCATTCACTTGATAGGTGAAAAGCAATATTCAGTTAAAATACAGTAACTATGTGGCTTTCAGCCACATTCGTGGCAAAGTCGTGAATAATTCAGGATATCCTATCACAATTTATATAAATGGAAAACCAATTTTAATACAAGACGAAGAAGATATGGGGCCTCAGTATGACTGGTTGATTTCAGAAGATACGTTTCGTGAGATGATTGAAAATATGTTCACAAAGTATTTGTTCAAAAATTATTTGGGTGTATGTGTGGAAGACGGGGTTATTTGGTTCGATGACAATAAGATTACTGCATTAAGTTTTTATAGTACTTGTTAGTTTACAAAAGAAAAGAAATCTCCTCATTAGACAGAGTAAAAAGGAGATAAAAAATGAAAGCAAGTAACAAGGCGAAAATATCCAGTGGCATGATTTGAGGAGTACATTCTGTACACTGCTCTTAAAGAATGATTTCAATCCCAAAGCAGTCTCTAAGCTGATGGGACACGCGAAAGAGATTATTACAATGGATGTGTATGGAGATAATCGGGGGATTATCGCTGACTGTGTAGATGAAATCCAGCCGTTTATTGATGAGGTTTTACCGACCGAGGACTTGGACTCTGAGTTGCAGACTGAAAACATAGAAGTGGTTGTTCCGGTAGATGAGTACCTTATATAAAAGTGAATATACTAGAAAAGAAAAGTATGGCCGTAAAAGAACGGATGTTCTAAACTGCGGCTATACTTTTTTATCTATCCATGATATAATTTGCCTGACTGGCAGAAAAACAAGCGCGACCGCAGGGAGCATTTGCTTTTACCCAGTTTGGCAGCGAAGAACCGAAGGTTCTGAGCATGAAAGAATGAACGAAGTGAATTCTTTCATGTTTGGTGACCTTTAGAAATACTAATTCCACTAAGTTTTATCTAGTGTTGCGCAGTCCTGAAAAACACGTTTTAGTGACCTGCATTCGTAAAATACAGGTCACCCAGGAGGAAAAATAGAAAATGGAGTTCAAATTACACTCAGAATATCAGCCCACCGGCGACCAGCCCCAGGCCATTGAGGCATTGGTCAAAGGCTTCAAAGAAGGCAATCAATTCGAGACTTTACTAGGGGTTACGGGCTCTGGCAAGACCTTCACTATGGCCAATGTGATCCAGCAGTTACAGAAGCCCACCCTCATCATTGCCCACAATAAAACCCTTGCAGCACAGCTCTATAGTGAGTTTAAGGAGTTCTTCCCGGAGAACGCCGTGGAGTATTTCGTCTCCTACTACGACTACTACCAGCCGGAGGCTTACGTCCCGTCCACGGACACCTACATTGAGAAGGACTCCGCCATCAACGACGAGATCGACAAGCTGCGGCACTCCGCGACGGCGGCCCTGTCGGAGAGGAGCGACGTGATCATTGTGGCTTCGGTGTCCTGCATTTACGGACTGGGAAGTCCCATCGACTATAAGGAGATGGTGATTTCCCTGCGGCCCGGGATGATCAAGGACCGGGATGAGGTGATCCACAAGCTGATCGATATCCAGTATGATCGGAATGATATGGATTTTCACCGGGGAACCTTCCGGGTGCGGGGGGACGTGGTGGAGATCTTTCCGGCTTACTCCGGGAATGAAGCCTACCGGGTGGAGTTTTTCGGGGATGAGGTGGACCGGATCACAGAGATTGACACAGTGACGGGGGAGATCAAGGCCCAGCTGAATCATGTGGCCATCTTCCCGGCGTCCCATTATGTGGTGCCGAAGGAAAAAATGATGGAGGCCACAGAGAATATTTTGGCGGAGATGAAGGAGCGGGTGGCCTATTTTAAGAGCGAGGACAAGCTGCTGGAGGCTCAGCGGATCGCGGAGCGGACAAACTTTGATGTGGAAATGATGCGGGAGACGGGATTCTGCTCCGGAATTGAGAACTATTCCCGTCATCTGGTGGGATCGGCGCCGGGGGAGCCGCCCTGTACCCTGATCGATTATTTCCCCGATGATTTTCTGATCATTGTGGACGAGTCCCATATCACCCTGCCCCAGATCCGGGGGATGTACGCGGGGGACCGTTCCAGGAAGCAGACGCTGGTAGACTATGGCTTCCGACTGCCGTCGGCGCTGGATAACCGCCCCTTGAATTTTGAGGAATTTGAGTCGAAGATCAACCAGATGCTCTTTGTGTCCGCGACGCCGTCTGTGTATGAGGCGGAGCACGAACTTCTGCGGGCAGAACAGATTATCCGACCTACCGGACTTTTAGATCCGGAGATCTCCGTGCGCCCGGTGGAGGGACAGATCGACGACCTGATCTCCGAGGTGAACCGGGAGGTGGCCGGCCATCACAAGGTGCTGATCACCACCCTGACCAAAAGGATGGCGGAGGACCTTACCGACTATATGAGGGATGCGGGGATCCGGGTAAAATATCTCCACTCCGACATTGATACCCTGGAGCGGGCAGAGATCATCCGGGATATGAGAATGGATGTGTTTGACGTGCTGGTGGGCATCAACCTGCTGCGTGAGGGACTGGATATCCCGGAAATCACTCTGGTGGCCATTTTGGACGCGGACAAAGAAGGATTTCTGCGGTCGGAGACGTCCCTGATCCAGACCATCGGCCGGGCGGCGAGAAACAGCGAAGGCCATGTGATCATGTACGCGGACAGCATTACCGACTCTATGAGGACGGCAATTGAGGAGACCAGGCGCCGCCGGGAGATCCAGCAGAAATACAATGAAGAGCACGGAATCACCCCTACCACCATCAAGAAGGCAGTGCGGGATCTGATCGCCATTTCCAAGGCGGCGGAGGAGAGCCGGGAGGAGTTTAAGAAGGATCCGGAGTCTATGGACGCAAAAGAGCTGCGCAAGCTGGTGAAGGAGCTGACACGGCGGATGCACCAGGCAGCAGCAGAGCTGAATTTCGAGGAGGCGATCCAGCTGAGAGAGAGGATCGTGGAGATCAAACAGATGCTGCTGGAAATAGAAGGATAATTGACTTCATTCCCGTGCAGTGCTACAATAACCGCAGCGAAAAAAGGCAGAATCAGATGAAAGATCCTGCCGGAAGCGCTGCGGTTTTTAGATATACGGGCCGGACAGGCATGCCGTATGCCCGTTTGGCCAAAGCATGAGGGAGACAAAAATAATGAAACTGCATGAAGGAAAAATAGGAGAAACCTACCGTGTGGCGAGCGTCCATGTGGATGAACGGCTCACCAGACGGCTGGAGGCGCTTGGCGTGAATGAGGGAACTCTCATCACTGTCATGAATAAGAAAGGAAGTGGAACTCTGATCATCAAAGTCAGAGGGACCAGGCTGGCTCTGGGCCGCCAGATCGCCGATGGAATCGAGATTGGAGGTGCAGAAAATGGCTGAGACAAAAGAAAAGACGATCCGGGTCGGCTTTGTGGGTAACCCGAACTGCGGAAAGACCACTCTGTTCAACGCCTTCACCGGTGCAAACCTGAAGGTGGCCAACTGGCCCGGCGTTACGGTGGAGCGGGTGGAAGGAGAGACGAACTACAAAGGACGGCCGATCAAGGTGATCGATCTTCCCGGCATTTACAGCCTGACCTCCTACACCATTGAGGAGATTGTAACCAGAAAGTGCATTGAGGAAAATGAGGTGGATGTGATCATCAACGTGGTGGACGCGTCCTGCCTGGAGAGAAACCTCTATCTGACCATGCAGCTTTTGGAGCTGCGCAAGCCTGTGATCCTGGCTCTGAACATGATGGATATTGTGGAGGAGCGGGGCATGGAAATCGACCTGCACCGTCTGCCGGAAATGCTGGGAGAGATCCCGGTAGTGCCAGTTTCCGCCAGAAAGCGCACAGGACTGGACGTGCTGCTTCACGCGGTGGTGCACCACTATGAGGAAGGCCCGAAGGGGATCGTCGTCCACTACGACGATGAGATCGAGGAGAAAATTTCCCAGATCGAGGACGTTCTCCGGATGAAATACGGGGAAATGGAAAATATGCGCTGGCACGCCATCAAGCTGCTGGAGCACGACGGAGAGGTGGAGAAAGACCACCCGGTGGACGTGAGCCACATCGCTCAGAAGAGCTATGAAAAAGAGATCATCAACGAAAAGTACGACTACATAGAAGAGATCGTTCAGGAATGTCTGGTGGGAAAAGATGTGAAGGCAGCTGCCACAGACCGCATTGACCAGTACCTGACCCATCCGGTCTGGGGAATCCCCATTTTCCTGGGAATTATGGCGGTGGTATTTTTCCTCACCTTTACGGTGGGAGATTTCCTGAAGGGATATTTTGAGATCGGCCTGGAGTATTTCTCCGGGGCGGTGCTGAATCTGCTCACGGGAATGCACGTTTCCCAGTGGCTGATCTCCCTGATTGTGGACGGAATCATCGCCGGCGTAGGCGGAATCCTCACGTTTCTGCCAAATATCTTTATTCTGTTTCTGGCGCTGGCGTTTCTGGAGGACAGCGGATACATGGCCAGAGTGGCTTATGTCATGAATGAGACAATGAGCATGGTAGGACTGTCAGGCAAGGCATTTCTTCCCATGCTGCTGGGATTTGGCTGCACGGTGCCGGCGGTGATGGCGTCCAGGGCGCTTCCCAGCCAGAGGGACCGTAGGAGAACGATCCTGATCACTCCGTTTATGTCCTGCTCTGCAAGACTTCCGATTTACGTGCTGTTTGCGGAGATATTCTTCCCGGCTCACGCGCTGCTGGTGGCCTACTCCCTGTATCTGGTGGGCCTGGCGGTGGCCATTTTGGTGGCTCTCGTGGTGCACAGAATGTCCAAAGACGGAGCGGAGGAGGCACTTCTGATCGAGCTGCCGGAATACAAGACCCCCAATGCCAGGACGGTTGCCATTTATGTGTGGGACAAAGTGAAGGATTATCTGAGCAAGGCCGGAACGGTGATCTTTGTGGCCTCGATCGTGCTGTGGTTCGTGCTGAATACGGGGCTTTCCGGGTTTACGGATGATGTGTCCCAGAGCTTTGCGGCCATGGTGGGACGGGTGCTGATGCCGTTTCTTGCGCCGGCCGGGCTGGGCCACTGGCAGATCGGTGTGGCTCTTATCTCCGGACTGTCGGCGAAGGAAGTGGTGGTATCCAGCTTTGCAGTGCTGTTTGGTATCAGCAACATCAACTCCGCAGCCGGCATGAGCGAGCTGGGCTCCGCCCTGGGAATGCTGGGCTTTGGTCCGGTAAATGCCTACGCGCTGATGATCTTCTGCCTGCTCTATTCGCCCTGCATGGCGGCAGTCGCCACCATTCACCGGGAGACAGGCTCCTGGAAATGGACGGTCCGCACCGTCGTGTTCCAGATCTTAGTGGCATGGGTGGGCGCCGTGCTGGTGTATCAGATCGGCAGCCGGCTGTTTTAGCCGCGGGCTAAGAAGGAATGGGCGCGAAATCGCCCTCAGGTGTAAAGAGGCATTCCTGCTCTCTGGAGTAGATATAGATATGGTCGGAGAGCCGGTCTTCCTGCAGCACTTCCTCCTCATTGATCTGGGAAACCATGCTGCTCAAAGAAGAATAATGAGAAAATCCCCTGTCCGGGGTGAGAAGAACTTCGTGGATGCTGGAGGGAAGGACGATCAGGTCGCTTCCCGCCGCGTCCGCGAATTTTTTTAACTGTCCCGGGTAGAGCATGCAGCCGGCTCCGTTGAGCTCCGTCGTGTTGGTGAGAACGTAGAGTGGCTGGGCGGAGCGCTGTTCTTCCAGAATCTGGTCAAAAAGCTCCGCGTCATGCGGCTCCTTTATGTGTCCCGACACCATGTCCCGCACCACATCGGTCATGCTGCGGATGGTGGGAGGCAGGAGGGAGAGGGCATTTTTCTGCGCCAGGGGGAACAGTTCGCCGGCATCTAAGTTCCAGCGCTTCAGCTGGTCATTTTCCACCATGGAAGAAAAACAGGTATCCCCGTCATCAAAAATCAGGTAAAATACAATGGAGAGATCCAGAAAAGGAAGGTTGGGAACGGTGGAAAGAAGGGCTTTGTTGGCCTCAGTGGAGATCAGTTTGAACACCAGATGGCGCCGGGCCAGGGGCAGGGAGGAAAAGCTGCGGAAACGGGCCTCATCCGGATGGGAATTTTCCTGGTAAACAGCTAAAATGTCAGATATAATGGAGTCAATGGAGACGCCGGACAGATACTGTTCGTAATAGCTGTTTAAGTAAATGGCCGGGGCCACGGTGCTTTCCGGCCGGCAGATGCACAGTCCGTCCAGGAGAACGCCGTTGTTTTTGGGGATCTGCCGCAGAGAGACGTCCGCCTGATTTCCCATGAGAGTCTGAAGACGGGAGACAACGATTTCCAGAAATGATTTGTATACCATTTGTATACCTCCTTTGATGTGATTGTATAGAAATGAATGATAATGATGCAGCCGGAAAGGCTGCGAAGAAACGGGCATGCCTCCGGATGGGGATGCCGTGTGTGAATTTCATTATAGCGGCTTTGGACCGCGTTGGCAAGGGGGAAACGAAAAAATGAAGAAAGTCAGAAAACACATCTTTTTTTCCGGAATGGTTCAGGGCGTGGGATTCCGCTACCGTTCTTACTATGCGGCCAGCAAGCTGGGGCTGACCGGCTGGGTGAGAAATCTGGCCGACGGCCGGGTGGAGATGGAGGTTCAGGGAGATGAGAAATCCATCGCCGATCTGATCGACCAGGTGGGTTCCGGCTGGAGCGTGCACATCGACAATATGGAAGTCTGGGAGCTGCCCCTGGAGGACGAGCGGGAATTCCGGGTACGGGGGTGAGAACAGGGGGCATCTTTGCGGAGAACGGACCGCCCGTTTTGCGGAAGACGGATTGGCTGTTCCGCAAAGAACAGATTCGCCCCTCTCCACAAAATGCTTGACGTTTTGTCAAAAAAGGGGTTTACTTATAAGTATCATACAGAAAAAGGAGGAGGATTGGGATGGATCGGATAGAACAGAAGATCTGCGACATTATTGACAAAAATCAGGAGGAGATCAAAGCCTTCGGACGCGACATCTGGTGCCACGCGGAGATGGGCTACAAGGAGTTCCGCACAGCAGAAAAATTTGCGGAGTACGCGAAGCGGTACGGCTTAGAGACGGAAGAGGGTCTGGCCGTAACGGGAGTGAAGAGCTACCTGAAAGGAAAAGAGAGTGGGGGCATCACCGTGGGTGTGATGGGTGAAATGGACGCTCTGCCCATCGCGAATCATCCCGATGCCAATCCGGAGACAGGCGCCAGCCACTGCTGCGGCCACAATGCCCAGCTCACCGGCGTGATCGGAGCCATGATGGCCCTGACGGACCCGGAGGTAAAAGAGGCCATGGACGGAAACGTGGTGTTTATGGCAGTTCCCGCCGAGGAGTACGTGGACCTTCCCTTCAAGCAGCAGCTGATGAAGGAGGGCAAGATCCGCTACGGCGGCGGAAAATGCGAGCTGATCCGCATAGGAGCGATGGACGACATTGACATTGCGGTGGGACATCACACAGCGCCGGAGCTGGACCTGCGCTTAAGCAACGGCAGCACCAACGGCTTTGTAAATAAGATCATCACCTACACAGGACGGGCAGCTCATGCCGCCGCCGCTCCCTACATGGGAATCGACGCGCAGAACGCGGCTCTGCTGGCATTCCACGCCCTGGATATGCAGAGAGAGAGCTTCCAGGAGAAAGACTTTGTGCGCGTGCACTCCTACATCGTCAAGGGTGGTCCTTCCGTGAACGTGATCGCCGACACGGTGGAGGTAAACAGCTGCACCAGAGCGAAGAACATTCCTGCTGTGAAGGACGCTTCCGAGAAGGCGGACCGGGCATTCAGGGCCGGCGCTGTGGCCACCGGCTGCGGCATGCGCCTGGAGACGGTTTCCGGCTACATGCCGACCATTCCCTGCAGCGACGTGACGGCCTTAAAGGAAGCTCTGGAAGAGGTGGCAGGAGATCAGTACAAGGTGGAGTATCAGGGAGCTGACCAGCACACCAGCGCCTCCACAGACTTCGGCGACGTGTCCTGCATCATGCCTCTGCTCCAGTTCTCCACCGGCGGCTACACGGGGCAGCTCCACAACCCGGATGTGCGGGTGACGGACGAGTACCTGGCCTATGTGGTGACGGCAAAAGTCTTCGCCCTCACGGCCTACAAGCTGTTAAAGAACGGCGGAAACTATGCCAAGGCTCTTCTGGACAGCTACCAGGCGGTGATGACCAAAGAGTCCTACGTGGAGTTTATGGACAGCATGAACAAGGTGGAAGAGATCCCCATGGCTCCCCTGGAGATCGTATAACAGGAGAGGTTTCCCGCCGCGTTCCGGCGGGGCGTGACATCTGCCGGGAGACGGAGAAAGTTCCGTTTCCCGGCAGACATCAAAAATGGAGGAATGAATTTCACCGTCTATGGACAAACAGGAAATACTGAAAACATACTTCGGCTATGACCAGTTCAGGAGCGGCCAGGAAATGCTGATCGACAGCATCCTTTCCGGGAAGGACACTCTGGGGATCATGCCGACGGGAGCCGGAAAATCACTGTGCTTTCAGGTGCCGGCCCTGATGATGGACGGAATCACTCTGGTCATTTCCCCGCTGATTTCCCTGATGAAGGATCAGGTGGGCGCGCTCAATCAAGCCGGCATTCACGCGGCGTTTCTGAACAGTTCGTTGACCGTTTCCCAGTATCACAAAGCCTTATCCTACGCGCGGGCCGGGCGCTATCCCATCATTTATGTGGCCCCGGAGCGGCTGCTGGCGGAAGAATTTCTGGATTTTGCCCGCAGTGTGAAGATCTCCATGGTAGCTGTGGACGAGGCCCACTGCGTGTCTCAGTGGGGACAGGATTTCAGGCCCAGCTATTTAAAGATCACGGAATTTATTGACCGCCTGCCCGTCCGCCCGGTGGTGAGCGCGTTTACGGCCACCGCCACGAAGGAAGTGCGGGAGGATATTGTGCGGATTCTGAAGCTGCGGGATCCTGTGGTGCTGACCACTGGCTTTGACCGGCCGAACCTGTATTTTGCCGTGTTTTCCCCGAGAAATAAGTACCAGGCGGTCCTGGACTATCTGGGAGAGCATGAGGGCATGAGCGGGATCATATACTGCCTCACCAGAAAGCAGGTGGAGGAGGTATGCCGGAAACTGAGGGAGGACGGTTTTTCGGCCGCCCGCTATCACGCCGGCTTGAGCGATGAGGAGCGCAGGAAGAACCAGGATGATTTTATCTTTGACCGGGTGCAGATCATGGTGGCCACCAATGCTTTCGGGATGGGGATCGACAAGTCCGACGTGCGCTTTGTCATTCACTATAACATGCCGAAAAATATGGAGAGCTATTATCAGGAGGCAGGCCGGGCCGGGCGCGACGGAGCGCCGGCGGAGTGCATCCTGCTCTACGGCGGCCAGGACGTGGTCACCAACCGTCTTTTTATCCAGAACAACAGGGACAATGAGGAGCTGGACGAGGAGACGAGGCAGTTTGTGATGGAGAGGGATCAGAAACGGCTGCAGCAGATGACCGGCTACTGCTTTACCAGAGACTGCCTGCGGGAATATATCCTGCGCTATTTTGGGGAAGAGGGAACGGGGAACTGCGGAAACTGCAGAAATTGTCTGACAGACTTTAGGACGGAGGACGTGACAAAGGAGGCGGCGGACATTGCCGCCTGCGTGGAGAGCAGCCGGCAGCGGTACGGGGCGGCGGTGATCCTGGACACGGTCCGCGGAGCCGGCACGGAGAAGATCCGCCAGTACCGGATGGACCAGAATCCATATTACGGCTGCCTGAAGGAAGTTTCCATGGTCCGCCTGCGCCGTATCATAAATGAGATGCTGCTTCGCGGCTGCCTGGAAGTGACCGACGACGGCTACGCGGTGGTGAAGCTGACGCCTGAGGGAAGAGAGCTGTTAAGCGGCGGCAGGACGATAGAGATAAAGGCCGAGGAGGAGGCAGAGCGCCGGGACGGAAAGCGGCGGGAGAAGAAAAAGAGGCGGCAGACAGCCGGCCTCTCAGAGGCGGACGAGAAGCTGTTTGAGCGGCTTAAGGCACTGCGGCTGGAGATCGCCAGGAAGGAAAAAATCCCGCCCTATCTGGTGTTTTCCGACAGGACGCTGGCGGATATGTGCGCAGTGCGGCCGGCGACGGAGGAGGAGATGCTGTCTGTAAACGGCGTCGGTGAATTTAAGCTGAAGAAGTACGGAGAGAGATTTTTAAGAGCGGTAAAGGAAGAGTAAAGGAGAACAGATCATGGAGACGACAAATCCGGTTCATAAGCGCAGGCCCAGATACAAGGGCACCCACCCCACGAAATTCAGTGAAAAGTACAAGGAGCTGAATCCGGAAAAATACGCCGGGACGGCGGAGCACGTGATGGAAAAGGGAGGAACTCCGGCGGGGATGCACATTCCCATCTGCGTCAAGGAGATCCTGGAGTTTCTTCAGATTCAGCCCGGCCAGATCGGGCTGGACGCCACCCTGGGCTACGGCGGCCACAGCCTTGAGATGTTAAAATGCCTCAATGGCCAGGGCCACCTCTACGCCCTGGATGTGGACCCCATCGAGTCGGAAAAGACGGAAAAACGGTTGGCTGCCAAAGGCTACGGGCCGGAGATCCTCACAGTGATCCACACTAATTTTGCCAATCTGGACCAGGTGGCGAAAGAGCACGGCCCTTTCCAGTTTGTTCTGGCGGATCTGGGAGTTTCTTCCATGCAGATCGACAATCCGGAGCGGGGTTTTTCCTACAAATACGACGGCCCTCTGGACCTGCGTCTGGATCCGGAGCGGGGCGTCACCGCGGCGGAGCGGCTGCGGGAGGTGGATGAGGAGGAGCTGGCGGGAATGCTGGTGGAAAATTCCGATGAGCCCTACGCGGAGGAGATCGCGGCCGCGGTGACGGCGGCGTTCAGGCGGGGAGAAACCATCGACACGACCCTGCAGCTGCGCCGGGTGATCGAGAAAGCCCTGGAGTTTCTGCCGGCGGCGGAGAGAAAGCAGGCGGTGAAAAAATCCTGCCAGCGCACGTTTCAGGCTCTCCGTATAGACGTAAACAGTGAATTTGAGGTGCTGTACTCCTTTCTGGAAAAACTGCCGGATGCCCTGGCAGAGGGAGGAAGGGCAGCGATCCTCACCTTCCATTCAGGGGAGGACCGGCTGGTGAAAAAATCCTTCCGGGAGCTTTACCGGGCCGGCGTGTACCAGAAGATTTCCACGGAGGTGATCCGGCCGTCGGCGGAAGAGTGCATGAGAAACAGCCGGGCCAAGTCCACAAAAATGCGCTGGGCGGTGAAGAGAAAGGGCTGACAGCCCGGCAGAAGATTATAAAAGGAGGAGAAGAACATGGCGGAGTTATTGTATCAGGGACATGGAAGTTTTCGGATCTGCACGTCCGAGGGGGCGGTGATCTATGTGGACCCCTTTGCGGGGGAAGGCTATGACAAAGAGGCAGATCTGGTGCTGGTGACGCATGAGCACTATGACCACAATCAGGTGGATCTGGTCCATTTAAAGCCGGGCGGCCGGATCTGCCGGGCGGCGGACTGTCTGAAGGACGGAAAGTACCGATCCTGGACGGAGTGCGGCGTGAAGATCCGCAGCGTGGCGGCCTGCAATCAGAATCATCCCAAGGATCAGTGTGTGGGCTTTCTTATGGAAGTGGACGGCCGGCTCCTCTATCTGGCGGGAGATACGTCGGAGACGGAGGAGATGACCACTGAGCTTTCCAAAGAGCCCATCGACTACGCATTTCTCCCAATGGACGGCATCTACAACATGGGGCGCGAGGAGGCGCAGCGGTGCGCGAAGATCATCCACGCGGCCCACACGGTTCCCGTCCACATGAAGCCGGGAGCCCTGTTTGACGAGGAGACGGCCCAGGCGTTCCAGGCAGAGGGAAAGGTGATCATGAGGCCGGGAGATACACTGAACTGGTGAGAAAAGAGGGACATCTGGGAACATCTGTCTGAGAGGACCGGCAGCCGGAAACACGCGAGGAGGACAAAATATGAGATTTGCGAAACGAATGGACAGTTTTGGAGAAGGAGTTTTTTCCGCTCTGGCGGAAATCCGGAGAAAGAAGGAAGCGAATGGAGAGCGGGTGATTGATTTCAGCATCGGAGCGCCCAACATTCCTCCGGCGCCCCACATCCGTCAGGCTCTCTGCGAGGCCGCGGCGGACGAGAAAAATTATGTGTACGCCATCAGCGACAGGCCGGAGCTTCTGGCGGCGGCCGCCGGCTGGTACGACAGGCGCTACGGGGTGAAGCTGGACCCGCAGACGGAGATCTGCTCTGTGATGGGCTCGCAGGAGGGGCTGGCCCACATTGCCCTGTCCGTCATCGACGAGGGGGATCTGGTGCTGGTGCCCTCCCCCTGCTACCCTGTCTTCGGGGACGGCCCCAGAATCGCCGGGGCTCAGATCTGGCACATGGAGCAGAAGAAGGAAAACGGATATGTGATCCGCCTGGATGAGATTCCAGAGGAGATCGCCAAAAAGGCGCGGCTGATGGTAGTGTCCTACCCCAACAATCCGACGACTGCCCTGGCACCGGATTCTTTTTATGAGGAGCTGGTGGCGTTCGCGGAAAAATACGATATCATAGTCATCCACGACAACGCGTACAGTGAGCTGGTCTTTGACGGAGCTTCCTGCGGCAGTTTTCTTAAGTTTCCGGGGGCCAAAGAGGTGGGGGTGGAGTTTAACTCCCTGTCAAAGACTTACGGGATGGCGGGAGCCAGAGTGGGCTTCTGCCTGGGAAATGAGCAGGTGATCGCCCGTCTCCGGCTGCTGAAGTCCAATATGGACTACGGCATGTTCCTGCCGGTGCAGATGGCGGCTGAGGCGGCTTTGAACGGAGATCAGTCCTGTGTGGAGACGACCCGGAAAGCCTACGAGAGGCGCAGGGACGTGCTCTGCGGCAGCTTCGGGGAGGCCGGATGGCAGATGGAAAAGCCGAAGGCCACCATGTTTGTCTGGGCGCCGGTTCCGGAAGGATATGCCGATTCCAGGCAGTTTGCCATGGAGCTGGTGGAGCGGGCCGGGGTGCTGGTCACGCCGGGAAGTGCGTTCGGGGAGAGCGGCGAAGGATTTGTCCGCATCGCCCTGGTGCAGGACGAAGAGACGATCCTTGAGGCGGCTGAGGCCCTGAAGAGGAGCGGGATGTTTTCCGGAAATTAAAGAGAATAAAAAGGCCGGGATCCTGGCGGGGGCAGGGGTCCCGGCCTTTTGGCGCAAAACAGGAAGAAAGGTCAGCGGAGACGGAAAACGGCGGAGACGGAAAACAGCGGGGGCGGCGGAGAGACGGAAGAGGCGGTCCGCAATCAGTCCCGGCGGCTGCTTCCGGAAAGGAAGCGGCGGCAGAGCTGGCCCTGGCTGTTTTTGATATCCACGTAGTTTCCGGCGATGACCGCGTAAAAGGACGAGCCGGGGATGATGGATTCTCCGCTTTCCGGGGTGAGAGTTTTTGTCAGAACCCCGTCATGGTAGATGTAAAGGACAGTGCCGGGGGAGGAGAGCTCCCGCAGGCAGGCAGCCCCGTGCCCCAGATCTTCCGCATAGAAATAGGAGGAAGCATCCGATCTGTCTGCGGTGTCAAAGGCCATGAGAAATTCCCCATTTAAGCTGTAGTAATAGTCCGTACTTCCTGACCGGATGCAGGCGACAGCGTCCTGACCGGAGGAGATGGGATAGGAAAAGGATACGGCGTCCGTTGAGGCGCGGTGCTCCGCCAGGATTTCCGGGTATCTGCCGGCAAATGCTTCCGGGGTGGAAGGCAGACTTTCCGCGCACATATCCTGATACCGGTCGTAAGCCTCATCTCCGCCGGAAAACCGCACCCGTCCTTCGGCATCCACACAGGAGTAAGAGTAAGTCCAAGCACCGGTGTCAGGGTCCGGGCGGCCGGAAACGGTCAGATATCCCGGCGGCCCAGCGGTGATAAAGTCGTACTCCGGCTCCAGGATCCAGTCCATCGTCTGCAGAGAATAGAGACCGGCGTTTCCATGCCCGGAAATGCTGGTGTCGGTGAGGATCAGAGGCTTATCTTTATCCCACTCTGAGAAAATACCCAGTCCCTGGCAGGAGGTGCGGGGGATGAAGGCGGTTTCCTCCAGCCGGCTGTCAAAGACGATGGTTCCGCTCTCCCCGTAGAGGTACTCTCCGTCGGCCAGAAAAACGGTGTCCGGAGGAAGGTCCAAAGTCCCGGATGGCTGGGACGGCTGCCCGGTCAGAGCGGCGGGAAGACGGCGGGCGATGTTTTTCTCCCCTACATATCCCAGGCCGTTGATGAGAGCCTGTCCGTCGTCGGAGGTGAGCCAGTCAAAGAGAATGCGGGCGGGAGAACCCTGGGGCTCGTCTCTGCGGATGGCGGCGTAAAAATCGTTGACGTAGGGATAACTGCCGTCCCGGATGGTCTGGGCGGAGGGAGAGACGCCGTTGACAGCCATGAACGAAAGTTCCGGCTTCTGATACATGTTTCTGGCATAATAGTAGACGGAATAGCCCAGAGCGGCGCCGGTGTTGTCGTAGGAGGCCACTGATTCCAGCAGTTCCCCCATCTCATTGACCACGTATTCGGCGGGGGCGTCTGCCATGGGACGGCCCTTCATCACCAGCTTTTCCATCAGGCTCTGGCTGCCGGAGCCTGATGGGCGCTGGAAGGCGGCGATGGCCAGATCATTTCCGCCCACTTCCTTCCAGTTGGTGAGAACGCCGGAGTAAATGTCCTCCAGCTGCTGGCCCGTGAGAGAGTGAACCGGGTTGGAGCGGTTGACCATAAAGACCAGGGCGTCTCTGCCGATAGGCTTTATGAGCAGAGGATCTCCCATGGTTTCCATTTCCTCCCTGACAGAGGAATCCGGCTCATAGGCGATGACCAGATCTGTGCCGCTTCCGGATGATAAAAGGTTCCGGTAGGATGAGGAAGTTTTTGTGTGGGTGACGGCCGTCTCCGCCTCCAGGGCGTCGGCGCCGGTGACCAGCTGGTACAGGGCCTGGGAGATGGGAAGAGTGGCGGTGGAGCCGTCGATCTTTGGAAATTGTTCCGGGGTGAGGGGAGGCGCGGCGAGCTGGCCGGCTTCCAGACCCTGCAGAAGGACGAGGTTGGCCCGTTCCGTCTCACTGAACAGATCGTTAGTGAAATCTTCCGCCCGTATGGAAGGATGGTACCAGGGCTTTTCTCCGAAATAGGCGGCAAGCTCCGATGAGGAAAAGATCCGCCCGCGGCGGGCGTAAAGTTCATTCCGGGCCAGCCGCAGCTCCTCGGCGGTCAGGGAGGAGAGCTCCTCCTGGGTGTAGACATGGGTATCACTGTCCGGAAGGATCCACAGATCACCTTTTCGTCCCACGGGCCACAGTGACTGGGCAGAAGATTCTTCTGCCTGGCCGGAGGGAATTTCTTCTGCCTGGCTGGATCCTTCCTCCGGGGAGGCGGAATTTTCCGCCTGGGCAGAGCTCTCTGCCTCTGAGAAGACAGGGAGATTTTGCGGCCAGACATCTTCCAGAACACTGCAGGAGGTGAGAAGAGCGGACACAGAGATCAGAAAAACGCCGTATAATACAGATTTCATACACATCCTCCTTTCGCGGATTCACTTTCACTCATTATATCACAGGCCGGGCTGCCGGTGAAATGGCTTTCAGAGAAGAGGAGGAGGGAAAGCCGGCGGGCGAAAATCTTTTATCCGGCCGCCCCTTGCCGGAAAGGAAAAACTGTACTATACTGAGCAAAAGATGCCGGGAGCCTGGTATGGGCAGGACGGCGGAGAGGAGAACGGCAGATGGAGAAAAAACTGTATTTCGGCGGTGCAATCCTTACCATGGAAAACGAAGAGCCGGCGGGCGCCCTGCTGACGGAAAACGGGCGCATTCAGGCGGTGGGAGAAGAAGAGGAGGTGCGCCGGCTGGCATCCGGAGCGGAGGAGATCAGCCTGGAAGGGCGTACCATGATGCCGTCGTTTATCGACGCCCACAGCCATTTTTCAGCCTGCGCCAACGCCCTTCTCCAGGGAACGGCGGAAGGGGCCGGAAACTTTGAGGAGATCACAGACGCAGTCCGCTCTTATATAAGAGAGCGGAAGATCCCTGCGGGGGAATGGGTCGTGGTGCGGGATCTGGACCCGGAGGTGCTTGCGGAAAAACAGGTTCCGGACCGGCGGGTGCTGGACGCTGCCTCTTCCGATCACCCCATCATTCTCCAGCACAAATCCGGTCATGTGGGGGTGTTAAATTCTCTGGCGCTTAAGATGGCGGGGATCGGGCGGGACACCCCGGACCCGGAAGGGGGAAGAATCTGGAGAGAGAACGGAGAGCCCACCGGCTATCTGGAGGAAAATGCGTTTATTCCTGTTCTCCACAGACTTCCGCCGCCCACCGGCGGGGAGCTGATGGCGGCTTATGAGAGAGCCCAGGAAATGTACGCCTCCTACGGAATCACCACAATCCAGGAAGGATTTATGTCTGCGGAAATGATCCCGGTCTACCGCGGGCTCTGCGAAGGCCAGAGACTGTGGCTGGACGTGGTGGGATATCCGGGGGCGGACGGGGGAGAAGCCCTGTACCAGGCGCTCCCGGAGGCAGCGGAAGGTTACTGGAACCGGTTCCGTCTGGGCGGCTTTAAGATGTTTCTGGACGGCTCTCCCCAGAGCCGGACAGCCTGGATGCGCACCCCATACAGGGATTCAGAAGACCGGGGATATCCGGTGCTCACGGACGAGCAGGTTTATCAGAACGTGTCTATGGCGGTGTCATCCGGACGCCAGATCCTGGCCCACTGCAATGGGGACCGGGCGGCAGAACAGTATCTGGGCGCGCTGAGCCGCCTGAAGCAGGAGGGAAAGGATCCGGCGGCTGTGCGCCCGGTTATGATCCATGCCCAGCTTCTGGGACTTGACCAGATCCCGGAGCTTGTGCGTCTGGGAGTCATCCCCTCTTTCTTCGTGGCCCATGTCTACCACTGGGGCGACGCCCATATCCGCAATTTCGGCCTGGAGCGGGCGTCAAAGATCAGCCCTGCGGCCAGCGCCGGGCGGGCCGGCCTGCCCTATACTTTCCATCAGGATGCTCCGGTGATCCGGCCGGATATGCTGGAGACCGTCTGGTGCGCGGTGAACCGCCGCACCAGAGAGGGAACGGTTCTGGGAGAGGATGAGAGAGTGACGGTGAAGGAGGCGCTTCTGGCTGTCACCGCGCGGGCCGCTTATCAGTATTCGGAGGAGAAGGAGAAGGGCACTCTGGCGCCTGGAAAACGGGCGGACCTGGTGATCCTGGACAAAAATCCTCTGGAGACGGAGCCGGAACGGATAAGAGAGATCCGGATTTTGGAGACGATAAAGGACGGAAAGACCATATATAAAAGGAAGGAACAGTAAACAATGAGTGAAATGGAACGGCCGCTTGGACAGGCGGCAGAGCAGAATCAGACGGAGCAGACAGACAAAGCGGAGCGGGCCGGAATGGACGCCATCGGCGAGGCTCTTTCCCGCCTGTATCCGGGTCAGGAAGGCCGCTACTATGGGGCGGTGATCACTGCCCGTCTGGGGGGAAAAGATCCACTGGATGGGATCGAGGTGTGGGAGAGCGGAGAAAAGATCCCCCACTGGCACTATGTGACCTACGGATTTTCCGAGCTTTACGGCAAGGAGTGCGGGGACCCGGACAACAGCGGATATGGCTTTGAGCTGACTTTCCGCTTAAAAAAGACGGGGGAAGAACCGCCAGTGTGGCCCATGAACCTGCTGGAAAACCTGGCAAAATACGTGTTTTCCACGGGAAACGGCTTTGCGGCCGGCCACTACATAGACTGCAATGGCCCTATTGCTCTGGACGAGGAGACAAACCTTGCCGCCCTGGCATTTCGGGTGGACCCGGAGCTGGGGGAGATCGACACGCCCAACGGCCATCTGGTATTTCTGGAGGCTGAGGCTGTCACGAGGGACGAGATGGAAGCCCTCATGTGCTGGGATGGGAAAAAGTTTCTGGAGCTGGCGGAGCCTTTCATTCCGCTGGGGATCACAGATCTGGCCAGAACATCGCTCATGGAGCGGGAGGATTTTGCCGCTGCCTGGAGAGCTGGGGTGGAGGAGGACGGTTCATCGACCAGATTCCTCTACACGGACGAGCTGGATGCCGGAAAGAGCGGAGGAGAGAGTTTCCTGCGCTTGGGAGAGTCCCATGCGGAGACGGTGGCAGTTATGTTGAAGGCCCGGGTGGGAAAGGGAAGACCCCTTTATCTGGAGAGCCGGGACGTGACGGCAGGCTTCCGGCCGGGAGATAAGAATGCGGCGGAAATTCAGAACGGTGTGTTCACCCTGATTTTGAGGGAGGACGGACTGGAGGAACTGTGCCGGGCACTTCGGGACAAAAAAAGAAGCTGCCGGTTAGAGCAGCTTCCTCTGACAGTGGAACTGACGCCTGGGGCGTAAATGTCTTCTGCCCCTATGCCAGCCGCAGAACGCGGATGAGCATCAGCCAGGCGGTCCCGTAGTAGGCGATCACCGCCACCAGATCGTTGACGGTGGTGATCAGAGGACCGGAGGCGACCGCCGGGTCCACCTTGATCTTGTGGAAGAACAGGGGAATGACCGTCCCGGCAAAGCTGGAGATAGTCATGGCGATGACCAGGGAGGCCCCCACGCAGCCGGCTACGGCGAAGGCGTAGGACAGAGACATATCTTTTAACAGGCCGATGTACAGGCCGATGACGGGGACGGCTGCGGCGCCTAAGAGAGCGCCGCCGGCCAGCCCCACTTTCACTTCTTTTAAAATCAGGGCGGCGCACTGGGAGAAGGAGACGCCGTCGTCCATGAGAACCCGGATGGTGACAGCCAGGGACTGGGTTCCCACATTTCCCGCCATGTCCAGGATCAGGGACTGGAAACAGACCAGAATGGCGATCTTTGCCACAATTCCCTCAAACATTCCCACCACAGACGATACGAACATTCCCATAAAGAGAAGAACGATCAGCCAGGGCATCCGTTTTTTCAGGCTGACGGCCAGGGCCTCCCGAAGATCTTCCTCTTCCTCCTCGCCGTCGGAAATTCCGGCCAGCTTATTGTAGACTTCTTTCGACGCGTGCTCCAGATAGTCCACCGCGTCCTGGGAGGTGATGACGCCTGCCAGTTTTCCGTCCTTATCCAGCACCGGAAGGGAATCCTCCTCATAGTCCAGGGCCCAGTTCATGGCCTCCTCCATGGGATCGTGGTCCCGTACGAAGGGGTAGGAAATGATGGTGCACTCGCTCAGGGCAGTGTTTTCCCGCGCCAGGATCAGGTCCTTCAGATCGATGGCGCCGCAGAAAAATCCCTGTTCATCCACCACGTACAGGGTGGAGATATTGTCATTTTCCCCGCTCTGGCGGATCAGCTCCCGCATGGCCTCCCGGACGGTGAGGGTGCGGAGAATGGAGATATAATTGGTGGACATCAGGCTTCCGATCTCATCATCCTGGTAGGAAGAGAGGAGAGTCAGGTCCTCCGCCGTGTCTGTGTCCAGACAGGCTTTTACCTGCGCCTGGAAATCCTCCGGCGCGTCCTCCAGCACCTGGGCAGCGTCGCCGCTGTCCATAAAATCAAGGATCTGCGCTGCCAGATCAGGGGAGAGCTCCGCCAGGCGAAGCCCCGGTTCGCCGTAGTAGGGAAACAGTTCCGCCATCTGCCTGGGATCGAGGGCCGCGGAAATCTGCTGCCTCTCGTCAGGGCGCAGTTCCTCCAGGGCCAGAGCGATGTCGTGCTCGTGGAAATCCTTCAGGCGGTTTGCCAGCTCCTCAGGGGAGAGACTGCTGCGGAACAGGGAAATAACAGTGTCTGTGATTTTGCGGTCCATAAGCTCACGATAATTCATTCTCATGCCGGTATCCTCCTTTTGGATTAAGATGATACGCGGCCCCGCGCAGACAGAATTTTAGAGACGTGAAAATAAAGCCCCTGTCAGATGAGGGAGCCAAAGACTGTCCGGCGGGCACACGTATGCAGTTTTCGGGTAACAGACGAGTAACCGTCGCAGTCCATACATTCACATCCTTTCCAGAAATGATTTGGTACTCCCTTTGTACCACAGGGTAGCAGGAAAAGTCAAGGAAAAAGTGGATGAAGAACGGAATCTGTGCTACAATGTGGCTAAAACGCACAGAAAGGTGGTCACAGATGTTTTATCAGCTCATATGGCTTTTTTTCTGCTATTCATTTTTGGGGTGGGTGCTGGAAACGGTTTCGGCCACGGCCCGGCGCCGGCATTTTGTAAACAGAGGACTGTTAGACGGCCCCCTGTGCATGATCTACGGATTTGCCGGCGTCATGCTCACGGTCTTTCTGCCGGAACTTAGGGGGAACTGGCCTTTCCTCTTTCTGGGAAGCGCCATCTGGTGCACCGTATTTGAGTGGATCGCGGGGCACGTGCTGGAGAGATCGGGCTACGGCCGCTGGTGGGACTATTCCCGCATGCCGGCAAATCTGGACGGATATATCAGCCTGCCCAGTTCCCTGCTCTGGGGAGTTCTGGGCAGCGCGGCGGTTCAGTGGGGCTCCCCGCTTCTTTTGAAGCTGTTTGCCATGCTTCCGGGAACGGCAGGACGGATCCTTCTGTGGCTTCTGATTGTGCTCACCGTCATAGATGGGATCGGCTCCCTCATCGCCCTTTACGGGTACAGCGGCATCATGCCGCCGTTAGAGCGGGTGGACAGCCAGATCACGGTGACGACCAGAAAACTGCAGGAGGTGATCTCCCGCACGACGCGCCGCCGTCTGGAGCGCACCTTTGGAATGACCAGAGTCCGTCAGGAAAAACGGGAAAAGACAGGAGTGTTTGCCCAGGGAGCCTGTTTTTACAAGATCTTCTGGCTGTTTTTCATCGGCTCTTTCCTGGGGGATGTGACAGAGACGATCTTCTGCTACGTGACTGTGGGAAAGCTGATGAGCCGCAGCAGCGTGGTCTGGGGGCCCTTCAGCCTGGTCTGGGGGATTGCCCTGGCGGCGGCCACGGCCATGCTCTACAGATACAGGGACCGCTCAGACCGGTTTCTCTTCTTTGCGGGAACATTTCTGGGCGGAGCCTACGAGTACCTGTGCAGTGTGGCCACGGAGCTGGTGTTCGGGACAGTGTTCTGGGATTACAGCGCCATTCCCTTTAACCTGGGAGGCAGGATCAACCTGCTGTACTGCTTTTTCTGGGGAATAGCGGCGGTGGTCTGGATCAAAGGGCTCTACCCGGTATTTTCCAGATGGATCGAGAAGATCCCCATGAAGGCAGGTGTCTGCCTCACCTGGATCCTGGTCGTGTTCATGACTGCCAACATGGCAGTGAGCGCGCTGGCTCTGGCGAGGTATGACCAGAGATGCCAGGGGATAGCGGCGGAGAGCTCCTGGCAGGAATATATGGATGAGCATTACGGGGATGACGTGATCCGGCGCGTATATCCCAACGCCATCCGGGTTTAAAATAAAAAGAGTGATGAATCAGGAAGGAAAGAGAAAATGAGGCCAAATGGAAAAAAGTTTAGGAAACTGGACCTGTCCACCTGGCTGAATTTGGCGATGGTGGCGGCATTTACCGCTCTTACCCTGTGGGGAATCTTTCTCGTAAGGGACAAAATGCTGAAAAATGCCCAGGAGATGGGGACATCCCTGGCGGAAAGCTACGCTCTGGAGGAGCAGAACCGCATCCAGATGTACGGGATGCTGATCCTCCTGGGGACCAAGCACATGGATAAGCTGGCGGAGAGCGGCAGCACTCCGGAGGAAGTTGAGAAGTGGCTGAAAGATTACGACCAGGATCTGAGCGACATTCTGGGCGGCCACATCGTGTCGCCCTATGCGGTGGTGGACGGAGAGGTCCTGTCGGCCAGCCCGTGGGAAGGGGCGGAAAACTATGACTATGCCTCCACGGAATGGTATCAGAGGGCGATGGAGAGCGGAGAGGTGGTTTTCACCGACGCTTATATGGACGCGGTCACAGGGCAGGAACTGATCACCATCGCGAGAAAAACAGAGCAGGCGGGGGACGTTCTGGCATTTGACATTGTTATGGAAAATTTTTACTCCCACAAAAATCACGCGAAGCTTCCGGAGAACAGCTCATACTTTCTCTATGACAGTTCCGGCCACATGATCTACAGCGTGACAGAGCTTCAGGCGTCTGAGGAGGAAGTGGAGGAGTACACCGGGCGGCTTTTGGCGGGCATCCGGGACGGCACGCTGGGATCCTTCAATTCCTCGATTATGGATCTGGACGGGCAGCGGCGGAGCGTGTACTACCATGAGATGGACAACGGCTGGACGTCTGTGATCACCATGCCTGTGAACACCATTCTGCAGGGAGATATTGACGGGATCTTTCTGTTTCTGCTAAGCGTCTGCCTGCTGCTGTTGGCGGCGGTCCTGTTTGTGGTCTTTCGGGCATTTCTGGGAAATGAGCGCCTGCGCCGGATTTCCGACACAGTGAATATCCTGGGAAATTCCTACTACGGGATTTACCGGGTTAATTATGAGGAGGGAACCTACGAGACGGTAAAAAGTTCCGCCGACGTGGCGGGGCGGCTGGGAAAGAGCGGCAGCTATCAGCTTCTGATGGACGTGATGCGGGAGCTGGTGGACGAGCAGACCGGAAAGGATTTTCAGGAGAGCTTTTCCCTGGGAAATATCCGGAAACTGGTGAGCGATGGAATACACGATTTCGGCGGCGACTACAAGCGGCTGTTCGGAGATCAGTACCGGTGGGTCAACGCCAGGATGATCTGCAGCAGTTCCCTGGCTCTGGATGAGGTGATCATCTGTTTCCGGGAGGTGAACGCGGAGAAAAATCTCCAGCTGAAGCAGCAGATGCTCTTAGAGTCGGCACTGGAGTCTGCCAGAAAGAGCGCCACGGACAAGAGTGTATTTTTCAGCCATGTGTCCCATGACATGGGAACGCCTTTAAATGCCGTCATCGGCCTGTCTGACCTGGCGCTGGAGCACCAGGACGACAGGGAGAAGGTGATCGGTTATCTGACGAAGATCCGCCAGGCGGGGCGGCAGCTACTCACCCTGATCAATGACATCCTGGATCTCTCAAAGATCGAGCAGGGCGGCGCCGGGACGCTGGACACCAGGCCGGCGGACTTGAAAAAATGTGTGGAAGACTGCGCAGCCATATTTGCGGATGAGGCGGAGGAGACGGGAAAGAAATTTTCCACGGAATACGCCATTCGGGATCAGATGGTATTCTGCGATCCCTTCCGCTTAAGCCAGATCCTGAACAACCTCCTGTCAAACGCTCTTAAATACAGCGGCCCGGGGGCAGAGATTCTTCTTCGGGTCCGGCAGCTGAAGTACGGGACTGCCAAAGGACAGTATGAGATCACAGTGAAAGATACGGGATTTGGCATGTCAGAGGAGTTTCTGGTTCACCTGTTCCAGCCGTTTGCGAGAGAGACCCGCTTTACTCCTGTTCAGACCGTGGGGACGGGCCTGGGAATGCCTATTGTCAAAAGCCTGGTGGAGCAGATGGGCGGAACGATCACAGTGGAGAGCCGGCTGGGAGAGGGGAGCACCTTTACGGTCACCCTTCCCCTCGCGCCGGCGGGACCGGCCTGTGAGCCGGAGCCGGAGGAGCCAGAGGGGAAATTCCGCCTGGACGGGAAGACCATCCTGGCGGCGGAGGACAACGAGATCAACATGGAGATCATCACGGAATTTCTCGCAGGCCTGGGCGCCCGCGTGATCCAGGCGGCAAATGGAAAAGAGGCGGTGGACCGCTTCCGGGAATCGGAGCCCGGAACGATCGACGCGGTGCTGATGGACATGCAGATGCCGGAGATGGACGGCTGCGAGGCCAGCCGGGCGATCCGGAGTCTTGACCGCTCCGACGCGGCCGAGGTGCCGATCATCGCCGTGACAGCCAACGCCTTCGCGGAGGACGTGGCCCGGGCGAAGCAGGCGGGGATGAACAGCCACCTGGCCAAGCCGGTGGACTTTAAAGCCCTGTGCCGCCTGCTCCGGGAAATGTAAAAATTGCGGAAAAACCTTGACAATCAGTCTTGTTTATTGTATGTATTTACTAAAATAAGGAATAGTTAGGAGGAGATTTTCGTGAAATTAATCATTGAGGAAAACGAACAGAAGATGAGCGAGAGCGCGATGTACATTCTGCTGGGGGCGATGATGCAGGATAAGCGGGTAAATATTTCCCTGACTTCCGGGCGTTCTCCCAGAACGATGTACAAGCTGATGGTTCCCCTTGTGAAGGACCAGGAGAAATTTAAGGATATTCAATATTATCTGTTTGACGACGGCCCGAAGGACGGGGAGGAGCACGGGGCGAACTGGGAAGAGATGCACGAGCTGTTCTTCACTCCGGCCAATATCCCGGATGACCGCATCCATATCCCGACCATGGCAAACTGGGAGACCTTTGACGAGGAGATCCGCCAGGCAGGCGGCATAGATGTTATGGTGATCGGACTGGGCTGGGACGGACATTTCTGCGGAAACTGCCCCAGATGCACGCCTCTTGACAGCTACACCTACCGGGTGTCCGTGGAGGAGAAGAGAGCGCTCAATCCCACCTACCCGGAGCGCCCGGGACAGACCTACTCTCTGACCATGGGCCCGAAGAGCCTGATGAGGGTGAAGCACCTGGTGATGATCGTAAATGGAAAAGAGAAGGCAGAGATCCTGAAAAAGTTTATTGAGGAGCCGGTGAGCAATGAAATTCCGTCCACGGTTCTGAAACTGCATCCCAATTTCACAGTGATCTGTGATAAGGACGCGGCTTCCCTGCTGGAGGACCATTACGACAGATTGTAAAGAAGAACCTGCTGTGTGAAGCAGTGAAGAAAAGATGAGAAAAGCCTTCGGAGGATGCGGCCTCCGGAGGCTTTTTTTGAGATTATTCAGCTTCTACCAGCACTTCTATTTCGCAGGCAATGCCGCCGGGAAGGGCATTGGTGCCGATCGCGCTCCGGGCGGGAAGACCGGCGTCAGGTCCGAAGAGGTTCATGAGCAGCTCAGAAGCCCCATTGATCACCTGAGGCTGCTGATCAAAAGTATCTGTACAGTTGACAAAAGCGAGAACTTTTACAAAGCGCTTGATCCGGTTCAAATCACCCAGCTCCCGTTCCAGATTGGCCAGCAGATTGAGGGCGCAGCGGCGTGCGGCTTCCTGGCCTTCTTCTACAGACAGATTAAGACCAAGTTTACCGATGACAGTGGAACCATCCGGCTGATCCGGACCGCAGCCGGAGCAGTAATAAAGATGACTGCCGAACGAGAGGACCGGTGTGTAGAGTCCTCCTCTGGGAGGCGGTGTGGGAAGAGACAGTTCCATTTCTTTTAATTTCTCATAGACATCTGACATAAGCTTGCAATTCCTTTCTTTTTAATTTTTATCTGAATTCACTTTAAACAAAAAGTTGAGAAACTATTGATGACATGTTCATGGTAACACAAAAAGTTTAAAATAACAAGATATATTCAACAAAAATTTTAAAAAATGACATATTTTCAGATATTATATTGACAAAAAGTTGAAAAAGATATAGAATGAATTCAACAAAAAGTTGAGATTCGGATAAACATTTGAAGTGGGAAAGGAGAAGAAAATGGACGGCAGAACAGAAAAAGCATTGTCTCTGTTGAAGGAACTGATTGCATTTGATACTTCCAATCTTCCGGGAAACGAGAAAGGCTGTGCCAGTTATCTGGAAGGTCTTTTAAAGAATGCCGGATTTGAAACGGTTCTTCAGGTGATGCCGGATGCGCCTGATCGGGCCAATGTGATCGCCGCTGTAGGCAGTAAAAAAGGGAAAAGCCTGATTTATAACGGCCATCTGGATGTGGTTCCGGCGGGAGAAGGCTGGAACAGCGATCCTTTTTGCGCGGTAGTTCGGGATGGAAAGCTGTACGGAAGAGGAGCCTGCGATATGAAAGGCGGAGTTGCGGCTATGGCTGCGGCGGCTCTGTCTCTAGTGGAGGAAGGTTTTTCTTTTGCCGGAGGACAGCTGATTCTGGTGTTTGTCTGCGATGAAGAGCTTCACGATATGGGAATCAGGCATTATATTGCGTCTCCGGAGTTTGTGAAGGCAGATTACGGAGTGATCAGTGAACCCAGCGGCGGGCAGTTCTGTCTGGCTCACCGGGGGGTAGCCAGATACGAAATCTCTGTGCTGGGTGTAAGCTGCCATGCAGGCGTTCCGGAAAAAGGAATAAACGCTATGACAAATGCTGGATATGCACTTTTAGCGCTGGAGAAACTGTCAAAGAGTCTGGCTGCGAGAACTCATGAGATTCTGCCTCCTCCCACGCTGGCGCCTACGGTGATAAGCGGAGGACTGAAAGATAATATCGTTCCGGATCTGATAAGGATACAGGTGGACAGGAGAATGCTGCCGGGAGAGAGCCTGGAAAGCTGTCAGAAAGAGATTGAAGAAGTGCTGGACCAGGTAAAACGTGAGAGAAAAGAGTTTGATTACAGGATAAAGCCGTATGTATGCCTGAATGCCGGATATGTGGCAAAGGACAGTGAAATCGTGAAGATATGCAATGAAGTATACCGGGAAACGACAGGAAAAGAAGCGGTAAACACGTTCTTTACAGGCGGAAATGATCAGAATTTTCTGGTGGATGCAGGAGTCCCCACTTTGGTGTTCGGGCCTGGAAGCCTTGATCAGGCCCATACAGTGGATGAGTATGTAAAGTTGGAAGATATGGAGGAAAGCACAGAATTTTTCTATCAGCTGGCAAAGAAAATTTTACAGTAGAGGAGGGTATTTATGGGTACGAAAACAGCAAAAACTTCATGGCTGACAAAGCTGGAACGGGCCGGCAACAAGCTGCCGGATCCGGCAGTATTGTTTATCATTATGGGAGTTGCGATTCTCATTTTATCCGCCATTGGACAGGGGCTTGGATGGCAGGTAGAAAATCCTTCCACAGGAGAGATGGTGGTAGTTACCAGCCTGCTGACCGCAGACGGAATCCGCCAGATTGTAAACAGCATGCTGACGAATCTGTCAGGATTTGGCCCTCTGCCTTCGGTTATCCTGGTGATGATGGGACTGGGAGTTGCGGAAGGAACAGGACTTTTAAAAGCACTGCTGACGAAAAGCGTGAGCAAGCTTCCGCGGAGTATGGTGACAATTGTGCTGATTTTTATTGCGATCAGCTCTAATGTGGCTTCAGATTCCGGGTTCATCGTTCTGCCTCCTCTGGCAGCTCTGATCTTTCTGTCTATGGGGCAGCACCCCTTCATCGGAATCGCGGCGACCTACGGAGCGGTGGCGGCCGGATTCAACGCCTGCATTTTCTTATGCACCGGCGACGTTCTGGTGGCCGGAATGACGGAAACGGCAGCTCATATCATTGACCCATCTGTAACGGTCAATCCGGCGGTCAATTATTACTTCATGGCGTTTTCCTGTTTCCCGCTGGCTCTCCTCGGAGCATGGGTGACGAAAAAGTTTGTCGCTCCCAGATATCAGGATTTGTCAGGGATCGAAGCAGGCGATGAAAAACTGGAAGAGCTCACTCCGATTCAGATAAAAGGGCTTAAGAATGCCGGTATTGCTGCTTTGGCGGTGCTGGCGATTATCGGCATCGGAATTCTCCCGGGCGGAGTGCTGAGAGATCCGTCGGGAACGATCATCCCGTCTCCTCTGTTAAACGGCATGGTATTTTTCATGACAGTAATTTTCCTGGTTCCCGGAATCGTCTACGGGAAAACAGTGGGCGTGATCAAAAAAGATTCAGATGCGGTTCGTCTGGCAGCCGGAGGAGTATCCAGCATTTCAGGATTTCTTGTGCTGGCTTTTGTGGCATCTCAGTTTATTGCATGGTTCGGATGGAGCAATCTGGGAGTATTTGTGGCGATCAGCGGAGCGGATGCCCTGCAGAATATCGGACTGACAGGCATTCCATTAGCCATCGGCGTAGTATTCTTATGCTGTATCATCAACATTTTTATCGGCAGTCAGACAGCAAAATGGGCGCTGATCTCCAGCATTTTTGTACCTATGCTGATGCTTCTGGGATTTGACCCGGCGTACACGCAGGTCCTTTACCGAATCGGCGACTCTGTCACAAATCCGATCAGTCCGCTGTTTACCTATTTCCCGCTGATGGTAGGATTTTTGAGAAAGTATGACAAGAAAGCGGGAATGGGAACGGCCTTTTCTCTGATGCTGCCGTATTCAATCTCGTTTCTGATTATCTGGCTGATTATGCTGGTGATCTGGACAGTGCTGGGACTGCCTCTGGGACCGGGCGGAAATATCTGGCTGTGATGGGAGGAGAGATATGAAACAGTATTATCAGGTCTGCAGGAAATGCGGAAAAAGATGGGATACAGATGCTTACCGCTGTCCTTCCTGCGGAGGAACGCTTCACTCTGTTTATGAAATGAAAGACCGGGACCATTTGAGAAGTGTAATAAAAAATGCTTCTTCTTTCTGGGATTACAGCGAGCTTCTTCCTGTGCTGGAGAATACCCGCAGGGTATCTATGGGAGAGGGAAACACACCGCTTGTTTTTGCAGAAAATCTGAAAAAACAGCTGGGGGTCAGAGAACTGTTCCTGAAAAATGAAGGCTTAAATCCATCTGGAACTTTTAAGGACCGGTGCATGAGCATTTCATTCAGCAAAGCCAGGGAACTGAACGCAAATGCGGTGGTGATCGGATCCGCGGGAAATGCGGGAGCCGCAGCAGCTGCATATGCGGCCAGAGCGGGTATTCCATGCTATGTGATGGTTCCTGCGGATACGCCGGCACAGAGGATCGCTTTGATCCAGCATTATGGTGCCAGAGTCATTCCGGTAAAAGGATCGGTGACAGACTGCATTGAGCTGATTGGAGAAGTATATGAAAAATATGGCTGGCATAATGTGACGACCGCTGCAGTATACAATCCGTTTCAGGCAGATGCGGAGAAGACTATCGCCTATGAAATGGTCAGGGAACTGGAATGGAGAGTGCCGGACTGGGTTGCAGTTCCGGTGGGAGGGGGCGGAATTCTTTCCGGAGTCTACGAAGGATTTAAGGATCTGCTCACTCTCGGGCTGACAGACCGCCTTCCGAGGATGATTGCGGTACAGGAAGAAGGATGCAATCCGCTGGTCCGTGCTTTTCGGGAGAAAAAGGCTCCGGATCAGATTGAAAGAATCAGACAGCCCAAAGGAGTAGCGGTGGCGATTGCCGATGCCTTCCCTCTGGATGGGGAGACAGCCCTGGCAGCGGTTTACGATTCCGGCGGCTGGGCAGAAGATGCCGATGATGATGAGATTCTGGCAGCTCAGGCAGAGCTTGGAAGACGGGAAGGGATTTTTGCCGAGTCTGCCAGTGCGGCAGCTTACGCTGCAGCAGTTAAAATGAGGGCGGCCGGAAGGATCGGTGACAATGAGTCAGTGGCTCTGGTTATCACGGGAAACGGAGTGAAAGAACTTCCTCAGATCGCAGAAAAGATGGAACTTCCGGAGCCGGCAGAAAGAAATGCGGAGGAGCTTGAGCGGTATCTGGCCGGTAAATTTCAGGTTTAGGCAGCTATTGTAAAAATAATTTCTGTAAGTTATTATTGTAAATAATTGGAAGAACTGGAAAAATCAGGAGGATAAAGTACGAAATGAGTTATATCACAGATCATCTGGAAATGCTTACAGGAATTGCGGAATGTATCGCAGAGCAGTTCGGCTCGAACTGCGAGGTTGTGCTGCACGATCTCACAAGGCCGTATGATAATACGATCGTAGCCATATGGAACGGCCATGTGACGGGAAGAAAGGTGGGCGGTTCCGGCACCAACACCGGCTTGGAGATTTTAAGGGGAACGGCAGAGCCGAAAGATACTTATCACTATATTAATACGACTCCTGACGGAAAGATTTTAAGGTCTTCCAGCAAGTATTTTAAGGACGAGAGCGGAAGGGTCGTGGGAAGCCTCTGCATTAATTATGATATTACCGACCTGACGGCGCTTCAGAAAACGCTGCAGGAAATCACGGAGCCGGATAAAAAGAATACCCAGAAAGAAATGTTTACCAGCAATGTGGATGAACTGCTGGATGCCATGCTGCTGGATGCAGTTCACCACACAGGAAAAGAAGTAAAAGAACTGGAGAAAGAGGATAAGGTTGCCATTGTGCACTATTTAGACGGGAAAGGAGCGTTCCTGATAAAGAAGTCGGCAGAACGGGTAGCCGATTTCCTGGGAATCTCCCGGTTTACAGTTTATAATTATCTGAACGAGGAACAGTAGGGAGAACAGGGAACAACATGAAGATATGCCGGAGGTTATTACAGTAGGGGAGACGATGATCTCTTTTATCCCGGAAAAAAAGGGATTTCTGCGCTATGGAATTTCCTTTGCCCCAAAAGTGGCAGGGGCAGAGAGCAATCTGGCTATTTATGTCAGCCGTTTTGGACATACTGCCGGGTGGATCAGCCGTCTGGGAGAAGATGAATTTGGACATCTGATCCAGAACGAAATCCGGGCGGAAGGCGTAGACACCAGCTTGGTGAAATTTGTGGAAGGCGGCAGGAGCGGCGTGATGTTTCGGCAGATGCTGCCGGGGCGGGAGACGTCGGTATTTTATTACAGAAATGGCTCCGCCGCGTCAGAAATGCAGCCGGAAGATGTGCCTGCAGACTATATAAGAGGAGCCAAGATTCTGCATTTGACGGGGATTACGCCGGTTCTCAGTGAGAGCTGTCTGGAGACGGTAAAAAAAGCAGTAAAGACGGCCAGGGACTGCAGATGCCTGGTGAGCTTTGACCCAAATATTCGGAAAAAACTCTGGAGCGGACGGGATTACAGAGGTATATTGAGAGATCTGACGCTTGAAGCAGATATTGTACTGCTGGGCAGGGAAGAGGCGGACATCCTGTTTGGCACCAGGAAGCCGGAAGAGATTGTAAGCCGGCTGTTTTCAGACGGAAAGGCGAGATATGCTGCGGTGAAGGATGGAAGCCGGGGCGCAGTGGTTGCTGCCCCGGGAGAAACAGTGGAAATTCTGCCATATCCCTGCTGCTGTGAAGATCCCATAGGGGCAGGAGATGCCTTTAACGCTGGATTTTTGAGCGGAATACTGGAAGAACGTCCCATAGAGAGGTGCGGAAAAATGGGGGCGGCGGCCGGAGCCATGGCGACAGAATGCGTGGGCGATACGGAAGGCTGTCCGTCCAGGTGGCAGCTGGAATTATTTCTTCAGGGAAGAGAAGAGGTGGCGAGATGATGCGAGAATGGCTGAAAAGGGCGCCAGTCTGTGCAATTCTGAGAAATATTCCCCAGGATGTGCTGAGAGATTACGCGGAGGCTGTTTATCAGGGCGGAATACGAATGTTTGAGGTGGCAATGAATTCTGAAGATGGACCGGCTCAGATTGAAAGTTTGAAGCGGCAGTTTGAAAGACGGCCGGAGGTAAAGATTGGAGCGGGAACGGTGACAACGCCAAAGCGGTGTCTGGAGGCGGAACAGGCGGGAGCAGATTTTTTCCTCACTCCCTCAGTTTCAGAGAAGACACTGGAGTTTTGCCGTGAGAAAAAGATCCCCCTTCTTCCGGGAGTGATGACCCCGTCGGATGTGGCGGTCTGCCTGGAATACGGTTATACAGTGATGAAGCTGTTTCCCGCAGGAGAACTGCCTGCGGGGTATATGAACAGCTTAAAGGGGCCCTTCGACGGCACAGATTATGTGGCGGTGGGCGGTGTGAACCGGGATAATATACGCCGCCTGTTTGAAATAGGATTTATTGGCGTGGGGATCGGCAGCAGCCTGATTCCAAAAGAAGTGGTAAAAAACAGGTCCTGGGAACAGGCAGAAGCCTGTGTCAGAGAGCTTCTCCAGCAAGCCTTTCCATCCTGACAAGCTCTCCGCCCAGGAGATGGACGTCCTCCTCCTGGTGGGTGGACATGATCAGAAGCCGGCCGCGCTGCCGGCTTTTGATGTATTCGACGACCTGTTTTTTCGTCTCGGAGTCCAGGCCGGTGAAGGGTTCATCCATGATGATGAGGTCGGACGGGGCCGTCATGGCCCGGCAGACGGCGGTGCGGCGCTTCATTCCCCCGCTCAGAGTAAAGACCGGGCGGGAGAGGGATTCCTCCGGAAGAAGGGAGGACAGTTCCCTGCGGATTTCGCCCTCGGGGACCGTTTTTCCCAGGATGAACCTTAGATTTTCCACGGGGGAAAAGGTCTCGCAGAGGCGGTCTTCCTGAAAGACCGCGGAAATTTTGGGGGAAGGTTTGTCAAAGCGGACGGCTCCGGCGTCCGCTTTTTCCAGTCCCATGAGAATTCGGAACAGGGTGGTTTTTCCGGATCCGGAAGGCCCCATCAGGCAGTAGATGCCGCCGTCCTCAAAGGTGAAGGAGCAGTCCCTCAGCACGGAGAGGGGGCCGTAGGATTTCTGAAGATGGTCCAGGGTAAGAGTCATTTCATTTCCTCCTTGTATGGGGTGCCGCAGGGAACACGGTCTAAGAGAAACAGGACGGCGCGCTCAAACAGGGCGCTGACGGCGATGATCACCAGGGTCCAGGCAAACAGGCTGCTGGTGTCCAGCCAGGTTTTGGAGAGGTAGAGCTGTTTTCCGATGGACCAGGCGGGGGTGCCGATCACTTCCGCCGCCACTCCCGATTTGATGCTCATGCCCAGGGCCACCCGGCAGCCGCTCACCAGATAAGGAAGAAGGGCCGGGAGATAGAGAAAGCGGATCCGCCTGAAAAACGGCACCTGAAATACGTCCGCCATCTCCAGAAGCCTGGGATCGGTGCTCCGGAGGCCGGCCAGCGTGTTGACGTAGATCATGGGCAGGACGACCAGAAAGGAGATAAAAATGCACAGATTGTCTGAGCCGATCCAGATCAGGGCCAGAATGACGAAGGAGGCCACCGGGATTGATTTCATCAGGGAGATGACGGGAGCGAGCAGATCTTCCAGCACTGAAAAGCGGAAAGCTGCTGTTCCCAGAAGAAGACCGGCCAGAAAGGCCAGAAAAAATCCCAGCATGATTTTTCCGGAGGAGCAGGCGATGGTTTTCCAGAAATCGGCGGTGACGGCCAGGGAAACCAGGGTTTTCAGCACGTCCGCCGGGCCGGTGAGCAGAATGGAGTTGCCGACGGCTGCGCTGGCGGCCTGCCAGAGGGCTGTCCAGAACAGAAGGATCAGAAATTTTCGCGGCAGGTGAAACGATTTCATAAAATCTCCTTTCCAGGGGGAAATATATGCGGATACACAAAACGGTATGGAAAATGCCCGCGCGGGCTGAGATTCCATACCGTTTTTGGCGTGCTTTCCGGCTGTTCTACTGCGGAATGTAATAAAAATCATCACCAGGCAGGGCGCCGCCCACAGAGGCGGGATCCTGGTCAAAGAGCACCTGCAGGTAGCCGCTTAAGTCCGTCTTCATCTCATCGCCGCGGATACAGGTGATATTGCAGTAGGGGATGGCCTTTTTGGCCACTTCCGCTTTGGGAATGATTCCAAGAGCGGCGACTTTTTCGGCCGCATCGTCCAGATCGCTGTTGACCGCCAGGGAAGATTCCTCGTGCTCATCTAAGAATGCGTCCACAGCCTCTTTATTTTCTTCCAGGAAATCGGTGCGGGCCACGGTGACGCCTGTCACCAGGGTGCTGCCGCCGGCCTGCTCCTGTACTTTGTTCCACTCTTCGGTCAGGTCAAGGACCATTTTTAACTGGTCGTTCTGGGCCATGGCGGAGGTGACGAAGGGCTGGGGAAGGAGTCCCACTGCGTCGGGAGTTTCCTTTAAAATGGCGGCAACCTCGTTTGCCTCTGTCTTGTACTCCAGGTGCACATCGTCGGTGGTGAGGCCGTTGGCCTTTAAAAGATACTGGAGCACATAGTCCGGGGTGGTTCCCATGCCGGTCAGATAGACCGTTTTTCCGGCCAGGTCGGAGATGGACTGGATGGAGTCATCGGCGGATACTACGTAGAGAACTCCCAGGGTGTTGATGTCCAGCACTGTAATATTGCCCTCTGTCTTGTTGTAGAGAACACTGGCTACGTTGGCGGGAATGAGGGCAATGTCCAGGTCGCCCTTCACCAGCAGGCCGGTGATCTCATCTGCCGCGGTGGCCATGTTGAACTCATAGTAGTTGGCGGCATCGCCGTTGTCGGCCATCTCCATCACATACACCAGTCCCATGGAGGTGGGGCCGTTTAAGGAGCCGACGCGGACGGTAGGCTTGTCGCCGATGGAGTCTTCCGCCTCAGAGGCATTGTCCTCCCCGGCGTCAGAGGAGCCGTCAGAAGATGCCTGCTCTGTGGTTTCAGCGGAAGTGTCCGCGGCAGTTGTCTGGCTGTTCTGGCCGGAACACCCGGCCAGGGTGAGGGCCATCAGGCCGGCCAGCAGAAAAGATACAGTTTTTTTCATAATACTTTCCTCACTTTGCATTGCATGTTTACAGCTGCGCCGGAAGAACGCGGAAAATACATCCCGTCTGTCCGGCAGTTCTCAGAAAATTATAGCACTGTGACAAAATGTTGTCAAAATTAATTGTCCTGCTGGTTTTGATCTTCGCGGCCGCCGTCAGGGGAGCATGCAGGCGTGTCCGGCCGGCCAGCCGCCCGCAAAGATGAAACGGGCTGCCGGAGCATGTTCATCAGGGCCTGGTTTACCTGGTCATCCTGGTCCAGAATGCGGGAGTCCAGGGCAGTCTGGATGGAGACGGGACATTCTCCGCAGATATCGGCGCCGATGATGGAACCGGAGGCGGCAAGGACCTGCAGCAGGCGGTTCAGGGTTTTCAGGGAAAAACGTCCCTGGTCCCAGTTGGTGAGGACCTGGGAGGGAGATAAAACGTCCTTGTCGATGGACAGGTATATGGGATGAGGGGCGTGGACGAGGAGAAAATTCCGCCACACCTCCTCCGACTGAAAGGCGGACTCCCCGAATGCGATGACCCTGTCTTTTTTCTCAGCGGGAATGGAGGCAGTGAGGGCGTCGGAGGCCCCCAGCAGGATCACTTTGCAGAGAAAGGGATTGGTGTCCAGGGTCCGGTTGACCCAGCAGCCGCAGGAGAGCAGTTCCTCAAATAAAGAAGGCTGCATGTCCGGGTGATGGTCGATGAGGACCAGGTCAAACGGGGCAGTCAGCTTGTCTGTCCACAGTTTTGTCATGTAGTGGTAATTGCCGGAATCGATAAAATGGATGCCGGAAGGGGGAAATGGGGCGATGAGCCCGGCCAGTTTCCGCTCCGCCTCCTCGTCGCAGTAGCAGCTGGTGCCTTTTATGCGGCGGCAGTCCAGCCACCGCACTGCCTCGTGGCGGTAAAAAGTTTCTGTCTCGTAGATGCCGGTAAAGTCCATGATCGTGATAGGTGTCATGCCGGGAGCTCCTTTCCTGATTGTTTTTGATCCCTGGCGGGCGCGGCCCGTCAGGCGGTCTTATTATAGCATGTTTGAGACAAAGGAGGAAGTTCTGAGAGGATCAGGATCTGTGCACCAGAATCATATCCCGCTGTGAGGTATAAATTGGATATATAGCAACATAAAAACTATAAATTTGATTTTATAACTATTTCAGAGTATGGTAAACATAAACAAAAAAGCATGAGAGGAGAAGGTTGGATATGGGAAAAATGATGCTGAAAAATTTTCCGGAAGATATGTCGGCGCTGACGGTGGATCCGAACGATCCTGGCCGGACACTGATTGACGGCTGTTTCAGACAGACAGTGGAGGTTCAGGGACAGAAGCGGGAATTTTTCACTTATATTCCGGAGCAGATGGAGAGCTGCCGTCCCTGTCTGGTGGTGGCGCCGCCGTCAGGGGAAGATGGCCTGGAGTATATGGAAAGCTCCGGCCTGAGAGAGTTTGCAGATAAGAACAAGCTGTTTCTGTTTCTGATGATTCCCGCAGAAGGAGGCTGGGACCTGTCAGGAGCGGACGCGGATTTTATGAACGCCGTGTATGTGGAGGCCCAGGCCAGAGACTATTACGTCACCATGCAGGACAACTTTTATGCCTGCGGCATCGGAGACGGAGCAGATGTGGCCCAGCAGGCAGCCTGCAGAATGAGCAGTGAGTGGAGCGGGCTGATGACCATGGGAGATTTAAAGACCAGCCTGTCTGAGATCGGTCTCAACAAAGAGGCGGCCGGAATGGGAGCAAACGGAGAGCTGCAGATCGCGGCGGAGAGAACGCAGCTTCCTGTCTGGATGGTGGTGAGCCGGTGGGAAGGAGAAAACCAGTCGGCTGCCGCCTGGTGGAGAACCAACAACCACACAGGAGAGGAAACCTTCTCTGCGGAAAATGCAGATTATATCTGGTTTCCGTCTTACCTGCGCCAGAATCTGGAGATGGATGAGGAGAGGATCGCTCAGGTGCGCGTGACGGTGGGAGATACGTCCTGCAGCTTCAGCCGGCTGGAGACGATGTGGAAATACATCGGTCTGGCCAGAAGGCACAGAGGACAGGAGAAAAAGAATCTCCGCTATTTTAAGGATCCGGTATTATGCGGGGCGGTGAGAAAAACCATTCAGCTGGACGGCCTGACCAGAGAGTGGTATGAGTACGTGCCGGAATGCTGCACGCCGGATCGAAACTGGCCGGTGGTCGTGGTGATGCACGGCCGGGGCGGCACCGCGGAAACTTTCTTTGACATTTCCAATATGTACCAGGTGGCAAACAGGAGAAAGTTTATCGTAGCCTGTCCCCAGGCAGGTGTTTACCAGCAGAAAAAAGGCGGCCTGAGAAATGTGGCCTCCTGGTCCGGAGAGCTGGACGGAAAGCCCATTGACGATATCCGCTTTATCCGCACCATGCTGAAGGATATGGAGAGCCGGCTTCCGGTGGATAAGGGAAGAATCTACGCCTGCGGACAGAGCTCCGGCGGAATGATGGCAGATACGCTCTGTGAATTTTCCGGAGAGCTGTTTGCCGCCACCGTATCCTGGTCCGGACTTTATACGCCTGAGAGATCTACGGTGAGAGGAGAGCGGTCAGAAAACACGCCGCCGTCCGCCATGATCTTCGGTGAGAAGGACCGGCTGACGGCCGGAAAGGCTCAGATACCGGGAGTTCCTTTTACAATTTCAGAGACATTTAAAGATATGATCGAGGAAAAATTCCGCCGGTACGGGCTGGACAAGTCCGCGGTTCAGATCTGGAAGGACGATCCCATTACCTGGTATTCCTATCCCAACAGCCAGGGCGTTCCCATGTTTACGGTGGGAATTGTGGATCATATGGTTCACGCCAATTATCCGGAGGAAAGCTGGATCAGCTATGACCAGTTCTTCTGCAATTTCTGCAGGGACGAAGACGGAGATGTGTGCTACCGGGGAAGAAAGATAAAAAGATAAGGGAAAGAAAGCAAAACAGGAAAAAACGGGGGAGAAGAAAAAATGAATTTACTGACGGTTTGTCTGGTCATCTGTCTGATCACGGTGGCCGGATATATATGGGGGAAATATTCTCTGGGAACAGTGGCCTGCGCGAGCATGATCCTGTTTCTGGTGACAGGCTGCATCACGCCGCAGGAGGCCCTGGGGAATCTTTCCAACAGCAATGTGGTTCTGGTACTCAGCATGTTTGTAGTGTCGGCTGGATTTAAGCGCACTCAGGCGGTAAAGATCATCGGCCGAAGCGTCAGCACCATGGCAAAGGGAAGCATGATAAAGGTGATGCTGGGATTTACCCTGGCGTCCATCCTGGCAGCGACGTTCATGGGCGGAGCGGCGGCAGCGTTCTGCATTATGGCTCCTCTGGTGACTGCCAGCTGCGAGGAGCTGAAGATCAACCCCAGCAAGGTGATCTTCTCCGTAGGTCTGGTCTGCATCGCTGCCTGCGGGATTCTCCCCATGGGAGGCGGGCTGTCCATGTACGCGGAGGTGAACGGATATATTACGGCCAACGACTACGCCCAGTTTCAGCTGGGAGTGATGGATATGTTTAAGGGACGTTTTCCCAGCCTGATCGCCCTGGCTGTCTACACTACCTTTATCGGATTCCGCTTTTCACCGGACAAACCGGTGACAGACACAAAGAGCGGAGAAGAGTTTGCGGTGAAAAATAATCGTCCGCCGCTGGCTCCCTTCCAGGAAAAATGCGGATACATTATATTTTTCCTGGTGACGATCGCACTCCTGTTTCACGGCCCCTTAAACAGCCTTCTCGCAGGAGCGGGGCTGGCGTCCGTGGAAGCCTGGGAGATCGTGCTCACAGGCGCTCTTCTCATGGTGCTGACTGGAGTGATCTCCAGCAAAGAAGCCTTTGCCGCAGTGCCGATGGATCTGGGATTCCTCATCGCAGGAAGCCTCTGCATGGGAACAGCTCTTGCCAACACCGGCGGCGGTGAGATCATCGGCGGAGCCATCGCCGGAATAGCGGATCAGCTGAAAAATCCCTATCTGGTGGGCGCGGTATTTTATCTGGTGCCCTTCCTGCTGACCCAAGTGATGCAGAACCGGACCGTGATGGCTATCTTTCAGCCCATTGCCATCCTGGCATGCAGAAGCATGGGAGTCAGCTGCGTCGGGCCCACTATTCTGGTGGCAGCCGCCTGCTGCACGGCTTTCATGACGCCTATGGCAACGGCCAGCATCCCCATGATTATGGAAGTGGGAGGCTATAACGTGCAGACCCAGCTGAAGCAGTCTATCATTCCGGCTGTCTTTCTGTCGGTGGTGAATATTTTCTGGGTTATGACAGTCTTTCCTCTGTAGAGGAGAGAACCTGGGAGGCAGAAGGACGGTAATAGCTGACAAACAGGTCCACAAACGCCTTCTGGGCGACGGATACATAGGTTTTTCCGGGTATGACAATGTCAAAAAAACGGTGGGCCAGAGGAGAATCCAGCTGGTAGTACAGTACACGGTCGTCAGGCACCGTCACCAGCCGGTCGCTGATAAAGGCGGCGCCCATGCCGGCGCAGCACAGATGAAAGGCGGTGACCAGCTGGGAGACTTCCATGCGGATGACCGGCGTGACGCCGGAGTCCTGAAAGATGGTTTCCGCCCGCTCATGGAGATTGTTCCCGGGAGTCAGCAAAAGGAACGGGGTATCGGAAAAACAGGAGATATTCACCGGGGCCGGGGCATCGGTCAGGTGGACTCCCCGCAGTATGTCATCGGAGGTCATGGCCTGTCCGGTCAGCCGGCTGTTTACAGGAAAGGCGGCCGGCACGGCCAGAAGAATCCGGTCCTCAAAGGCGGGAATGCGGTGGAAAGTATCCTTCGGAGACGGATTGCAGTTGAAGGTCAGGTCGATGACATTGTCCTTCACCAGGGAGATCAGATCTCCGGAGCCGGATTCCTTAAGTTCCAGCCGGATGCCCGGCCAGTTTTTCTGATATTCGGCCAGTACGGGCGGGAGAATATAGGAATTGATGTAGTGGGAACCGCCCAGCCGCAGCCTGCCGGTCTTCAAACTGGAGAGATCGCCCAGCTGCTGTTCCAGCTGGTATTCCAGAAACTGGATTTCCCGGATTTTGGCGATGTACACCTTTCCGGCCTCCGTCAGCTCCAGAGGCTGGTGGTCCCGGCGGAAGAGGGGCATGCCGATCTCGTTTTCCACCCGCTGGACGGCGATGCTCAAGGCGGGCTGAGTCATGTAAAGGGCCTGGGCGGCCTTGGAGAAGCTGCCTTTCTGGTAGACCATGTAGATGTATTTCATTTCCTGCTGCATCAGATCATCTCCATAAGAAAAATTAATGAAAAGTCAGTAAAGTTATCAATTAATTATAAATGACAAAAAGCCTCAGTGCAAGTCAGATGGGAGGAACATATGAAAATTGACGCGTTGATGATGGATGAAAAAGACAATGTGATCACCTGCGTCCGGGAGGTAAAAAAAGGAGAGACTGTGAAATACCGGAACGGAGATCAGGAATGTGAGATCACCGCAGAGGAGGATATCCCCTTCTGCCACAAGATCGCTCTTGGGGATCTGGAACAGGACGGCGTGGTGATCAAGTACGGAGAGATGATTGGACGGACTCTGCGCCCCATAAAGAAGGGCTGCCTGGTGGATCACACGAATATTTACAGCGTACCCAGAGATTACGAAAGTGAAATGATCAGGGAGGAAAAGTGATGAGTCCTACAATCGTAGCAGTAATTCTGGTGGCCGTTATTATCGCATCGGCATTTTTTAAGCGGCTGCCCACTCAGTTTATTTTGTGCATTGTGCCTGTGATCTGCGGACTGGTTCTGGGATTTAACATTACGGAGCTGGGCGACATGATCATCAATCAGGTGAACACAGCTATGAAATCCGCCGGCTACATGATCCTGTTTGCCATGATCTACTTTACCATGCTGGGGGAGACGGGAATGTTTGACACCCTGATCAAAGGGTTTTTAAATCTGTCCCACGGGAAACTGAACGTGTATATGGTGATGATCATCACTTCGATCATCGCCGCCATGGGAATGCTGACCGCCACGGTGGCAACTGCCTACCTGATCGTATTCCCCATCATGCTGCCCATTTATAAAAAGATGAAATTTGACCATGCTTCGGCCATGATCATCGCCCAGACGGCCATCGCCGGCATGTGCTTTGTGCCCTGGGGCATCGCAGTGGTCAACTCCTCCGTGTTTGCGGGAGTGGATCCCCTGGAGCTGTCCAGACGTCTGGTCCCGGTGGCAGCCTGCTTCATCCCGGCCATTGTCCTCCAGTGGATCTACTTCGGGTATGTTCATAAAAAACAGGGCGGTCTGATGGTCATTGACTGGTCAGCCGGCGAAGGAGAAGGGGAAGATCAGAAAAAGACAGGAATGGAAAGACCCGGTTTATTCTGGTTCAACCTGATCTTATTTATCGCGGTCATTGTAATGCTGGTAAAATCCGTGATGCCGTCCTACATGATCTTCATTCTGGCTTCCGCCCTGACCATTCTGGTGGACTATCCCAATGGCGGGGATCAGAAGAAGCTGATCGGAAAAGCAGGCGGACGTTTCTTTAATACGATTCAGCAGCTGATCGGAATTTCCTTCTTTATCGGGATTTTCCAGGGAACAGGAATGACAGAGGCGCTGGCGACGGCCATTGTGTCCAATGTGCCGGAATTCCTCACCAGATACATCCACATTATCCTGGCGATGTCCATGGTGCTGGTGATCCGCTACATTCCCAACAAGATCTACAATTCCATGTATCCGGTGCTGATCTCCGTAGGTTCCAGATTCGGCCTGGCCGGGACGGACGTGATCGCTCCCTTCGTGTGCAACATGTCCCTGGCGACCGGTTCTTCACCCTTTACGGCGACGACCCATATCGGTACAGGACTTCTGGATATAGATGTGAATAAATACTGCAACCGCTCCATGCTGGTGCAGACAGTGACGAATATTGTGATTATCCTGACGGCAGTGATCGTCGGGGTTGTGAGATAGGAGGAGATCAATAATGAAATTCTGGGGCTATAGACGTTCTGACGGAACTGTGGGAATCCGCAACCATGTATTGATTTTGCCGGCCTGTGCCTGCGGAAGTGAAACATGCAGAGTGGTGGCAAGTCAGGTGAGAGGCGCAGTCAATATTATCTTCAATACGGGCTGTTCAGATGTGGCGGCCAACACGGCCATGTCGCAGAAGGTGCTGACAGGCTTCGCCTGCAATCCCAATGTATACGGCGTGGTGATCATCGGCCTGGGCTGCGAGACCGTTCCCCACAAAGAATTGAGAGAAAAAATTCAGAAAATGACGGACAAGCCGGTGGTATCCTTCGGCATCCAGGAAGAGGGGGGCACCTTAAAGACCATTGAGAAGGCGGTGCGCGCGGCCAGAAACATGGCAGCGCAGGCAGCTCTTCAGCAGAAAGAGGAGTGCGACGTCTCTGAACTTCTGGTGGGAATTGAGTGCGGAGGATCCGACGCCACATCGGGAATTGCCGCCAACCCGGCAGTGGGAGAGATGAGCGACCTGCTGGTGGATATGGGCGCTTCCACCATGATGAGCGAGACGATCGAGTTTATCGGCGGAGAGCATGTGCTGGCCCGCCGGGGAGCTACGCCGGAGATCCACAATCAGATCATCCGCATCTGCCAGGAATATGAGAAGCATCTGGCAGGAGCCGGCCAGAACTGCCGTGCCGGCCAGCCCACTCCCGGCAACAAGGCCGGCGGCCTCTCCACCATCGATGAGAAGAGCCTGGGCTGCATCCGGAAAGGCGGGACCAGGCCTGTGGTAGAAGTGATCGAACAGGCGGCCCGCCCCACCAAAAAGGGCGCGGTGATCATGGATACGGCCGGATATGATATTTCCTCTGTCACTTCCATGGTGGCCGGCGGCTGCAGCGCCATCGTGTTCACCACGGGAAGAGGCACGCCCACCGGAAATGCCATCGTCCCCGTTTTAAAGGTGACAGCCAATAAAAAGACCTACCACAACATGGAAGACAACATGGATGTAGATCTGAGCGCCATTATCGACGGCACCGCGACCATTCAGGAATGCGGAAAAATGCTGGTGGACGAGATCCTTCAGATCAGCAGCGGAAAGCTGACCAAGGCGGAAGCCTACGGCTTCTCAGACATCGCTGTGGACCACGTGTGCCGGTTTGTGTAAAATCTTCTCAAAAGCCAGCTTGTCGCCTCCTGCAAACCATATGGTCCCGCAGAGGACGAAGCCGTTTTTTTCCAGGATGTGCCGCATGATCTGGTTTTTCTCGTCAGTGTCCACCCGGATGCTGCCGACGCCGCGGCTTCTGCAGAGTTCTTCTGCCAGAAGAAAGACGGCGGACGAGAGCCCCTTTCCGCGGCTGCTTTTTCCTATGGCGAGCCGGTGGATGACCCCGTAGGGGGAGTCCCCGGTGAGCCAACGGCCTTTTATCTGGGCGTAGGCCGATTCCCCTTCAAAATCCACGCACAGATAGGCCAGCAGCCGCTCTTCTTCAGTGACAAAATATCCCCGGCCGCGGAGGATATCTTCCCGGATATCCGTTTCATCCGGATATCCGGTCTGCCACTGGTCACTTCCCTGTTCTTTCAGATACTGCTTTCCCTCATTGATCAGATCCATGGCGGCGGAAAGCTGCCCCATTTCTGCCTGTTTCAATACATATGATCCCATAATACGATCTCCTTTTCTGATCGGCCGGCCGCGTCTGCCAGCCGGAAATTCTATGCGGTTTTGGATTGAATCCATCCTCTCTGTATGTTAGAATAGCCCATAATAATAATTTAATCAAATAAAAATATTCAAAAATATAGTTCAAAAATAATGAAGCATTAGGGAGGAAGGACCATGGAACTGAAATATCTGCAGACGTTTGCGGCGGTGGTGGAGGAGGGGAGTTTTACAAAAGCGGCCAGAAAGCTGGGCTACACCCAGTCAACCATCACGTTTCAGATGGACCAGCTGGAAGAAGAGCTGTCTGCCAGGCTGTTTGAGAAGATCGGAAGAAATATGATGCTCACGAAGGCGGGGGAGAGCCTGATCCCCTATGTCAGGCAGGTGCTGGACGCGGTGGAGCAGCTGAGCTGCTTTGAAAATGATCTGGCCGGCTGCCGGGGAGATCTGCGGGTGGGAGTGGGAGAGACGCTTTTGTGCTACAAGACGGCGCCTGCCGTCCGGGAATTCTGCCGCCGGGCGCCGGAAACCAGACTGTTTCTGCGCTCCATGAACTGCTATGATATCCGGGACGCCTTACTGAACGGCAGCCTGGATCTGGGGGTGTTCTATGAGGACATTGGGACGGGAACGGCCGGTCTGACCACCGTTCCCATTGGTACTTTCCCCCTGGTGCTGGCGGCATCTCCCCAGGTAAAGGAGCGTTTTCCGGATTTTATCACTCCCGGACAGGATCTGCCGGTTCCCTTTGTCATCAATGAGACTGCCTGCGTGTTCCGCCAGATCTTTGAGCGCTATCTCCAGGAGAGGTCCATCACTCTGGGGTACACGGTGGAGCTGTGGAGCATTCCCACCATCAAAAACCTGGTAAAGAGCGGCATGGGAATCACCTGCCTCCCCCGCTTTGCGGTGCAGGAGGAGCTGGATTCAGGGGAGCTTGCGGAGATCCCCACAGAAATGTCCCATTCCTCCATCACAGCGGTGTGCGCCTGGCACAAAAACAAGTGGGTCAGCCCGGCCATGGAGCTGTTCGCGGGGCTGATGAGCGGGAAATGAACTTCCCTTTGCGGAGGGATTATAGTATAATTGAGAAAGGTTTAGTCCAATGAAAAAAGGGAACGATTTAATCAGATGACGGAGTGAGGTAAACCATATAATGAAGATTTCTTATCTGAAAGCTGACAATTTCATGCTGTTTGACCATTTGGATATTTCCTGGTCTTCCAACATCAACATTATCAGCGGAGAAAACAGTACGGGGAAATCGACCCTGCTGAAATTAATGTATTCCATACTAAAACCAATTTCTCTTCCCAACGCTGCCGCTATGACTCAGGAACAGATGGAGACGGCCATAGTAGAAAAAATGCAGGGGAATTTTCGCCCGGATGAGGGAAAAATCGGGAGACTGGTGAGCAGAAAACAGGGGAGCAACCGGACAGATGTTGAGCTAGGACTGGAAAAAGCCGGAAAGGTGGCGATCGGTTTCGGAAACAGGCAGGAAAAACATGCAGAAATAGCAGCTTCTGTTGATAATTTTCAGCGCTTTGATCCGGTCTATATGCCGCCCAAGGAAATGATTTCCTCCACAGAACATTTTCAGTCTCTGTATGAAAATTATCATATAGATTTTGAGGAAATGTATTACGACCTGACAAAGCTGCTGGACAGACCTCTGAAAAAAGGGGCCAATACCAGTGAACAGAATAAGGTTCTGGCCAGCTTTGAAAAGATCATAGATGGAAAAATCATTCAGAAGGATAAAAAATTCTATCTGAAGATGAAGGGCGCCGGAGAGTTTGAGATGGGGCTGGTTTCTGAGGGATACCGGAAATTAGCCACGATTATATATTTGATCACATCCGGCAGTCTGGACAAAAATTCTGTTTTGTTCTGGGATGAGCCGGAAACGAATATGAATCCCAGGATGATCAGGTATATTGTGGAAGCAGCAGCGGAACTGGCCAAAATGGGAGTTCAGGTATTTATTACCACCCATGATTATTTTGTGCAGCAGTGTTTTAACTTGATTTCCGCGTACCCGAAGATTAATGAAGGAAATCTGGATATCCAGTTTGTGTCTTTGTATCGGAATGAAGAAGGAAAGATCCGATACTCGGCAGCCCATCAGGTTTCTGAATTGGAGCACAATTCCATTATGGAAGAGTTTGACGCCTTATATTTGAGGGAGCAGAGCATAATCTATGGTGACATTTGAGGAAAGTAATCTGAAATTTACATTTCCGGACAGCGCCGCGGCAGTAAAGTATGATGATACAAGATTTTACAGGAATTATGTAAATCAGCTGCCCGGCGCGAAAGGGATGGATTTTGTCAGTTTATGGGAAAACAGCGTGGTTTTTACGGAGGTAAAAAACTGCGAAGGAGAGGAAGCGGATAATCGCTGGCGGATTTATCCGGACAATGAAAAACTGACGACAACTGCGTCGAAGAACAACACAGCAGGACGGGACAGTCTGGACATTGAGGTAGCCAGGAAAGCAGCTCTGACGGTTGCAGGTCTTTACGGTGCATATACAAAGAAAAGCGGATGCGAATCAGCCGCGGAGCTGGAAAATCTCGCGAGGAGCCTGTGGAAGAAAAGAGATATCACGGATCGGTCCCCTCTTCTGATCATTTTGTTTTTAGAGGGGGATTTTGGCTGTGAGAGCCGGAGCAAAAAAATGGTTATGAGCGCTCTGGAAAATAAGATCAAGAAGAAATTGAGCTGGCTGGACTGTCAGGTTTCAGTGGTGGATTCTGATACATATCGAAAAGAAATTTTCTCTGTTCAAAAATAGCAATGTCTTTATTTTACCCTCATTTTACTTGATATAAATATCACAATATGAGATAATGTTTTCAATCAATTACCGGCATATTGACGAATAAACGCCGGAAAATCTGAGGGGAATTTTTTCATATTCGGAGGTAAGAATCATGAGAGTAACCATATGTATCGGCAGCGCCTGCCATTTAAAAGGCTCCAGAGACGTGATTTCCCAGATGCAGAAGCTGGTGGCGGAAAACGGCCTGGGAAACCGGGTGGATTTAAACGGGGCGTTCTGCTCCGGCAACTGCATAAAAGAGGGAGTCTGCGTGACGGTGGACGGAGAACTTTTTTCCGTAAAGCCGGAGGAGACAAAAGACTTTTTTGAGAGAGAGATCCTTGGGAGGATGTAGATATGGGGATCATTGATTTTAAAGCGACAAAGTGCAAGCACTGTTATAAATGCGTCCGCTACTGCGATGTAAAGGCGATCATGATCAAAGACGAGCGGGCGGAGATCATGCCGGACAAGTGCATTCTCTGCGGCCACTGCCTGCAGATCTGCCCCCAGGAGGCCAAGACTTTAAACAGCGATCTGTCCCAGGTCCAGGCCATGATCCGCAGGGGGGAGAAGGTGATCGTGTCCATCGCTCCGTCCTATATGGGCCTTCTGCGCTTCCATACCACCGGTCAGGTGAAGACCGCCTTAAAAAAGCTGGGCTTTTTCGATGTGCGTGAGACGTCCGAGGGAGCGGCGGTGGTGACGCAGGAATACGCCAGGCTGCTGGAGGAAGGGACCATGGAAAACATTATCACCACCTGTTGTCCCAGCGTCAATTCCCTGATTGAGATCTATTATCCCCAGCTGGTGCCCTGCATGGCCCCGGTGGTGTCGCCCATGGTCGCCCACGGGATGATTATCAAAAAACAGCATCCCGATGCCAAAGTGGTATTTTTAGGCCCCTGCATCGCCAAAAAGCAGGAGTCGGAGGACGAGCGCCACAGGGGAGTGATCGACGCGGTGCTGAATTTCAACGATATCAGCCGCTGGCTTTCCGATGAGAATGTGGTGATCGAGGAATGTGAGGACGAGCCGTTTGTGCAGATTGACCCGAAGGTGAACCGGCTGTATCCGGTGACGAACGGAGTGGTAAATTCTGTGCTGTCCACGGAGAAGCAGACGGACCATTACCGGAAATTTTACGTCCACGGACTGTCCAACTGCATTGACCTGTGCAAATCCATGCTGAGGGGGGAGATCAAGGGCTGCTTTATTGAGATGAACAGCTGCTCCGGCGGCTGTATCAAGGGCCCGACAGTGAACGACGAGACGATTTCCCGCTTTAAGGTGAAGCTGGATATGGAGGAATCAATCTCCAGAGAGCCGGCGGACAGTGAGGAGATCGGAAGAGTGCTGAGTGAGCTCTCCTTTGAAAAACGGTTTGAGGACCGGTCCATCAACGATCCCATGCCGACGGAGGAGCAGATCCGTGAGATCCTGCGCATGACGGGAAAGACCAGGCCGGAGGACGAGTTAAACTGCGGCGCCTGCGGCTACCCCACCTGCCGGGAAAAAGCCATCGCCGTGTTCCAGAAGAAGGCGGAGCTTAATATGTGCATCCCGTTTATGCACGACAAGGCGGAATCCTTCGCCAACCTGGTGATGGAGACTTCCCCCAACGTGGTTCTCATTGTGGACGAGGATATGAAGATCCTGGAGTACTCCGCCGTGGGAGAGAAATATTTCGGAAAAACGAGAAAAGAAGCTCTGGACATGTATCTCTACGAGTTTATTGACCCGACGGATTTCCAGTGGGTATTTGACACCCATCAGAACATCCACGGAAAGAAGGTGACTTACACCGAGTACGGAGTCACCATGCTCCAGAACATCGTTTACATAGAGAAGGAAAATGCGGTGCTGGCCACCTTTATCGACATCACGCAGCAGGAGGAGAAGGCCAGACAGGACTACGAGACGAAGCTGGCCACTGCGGATCTGGCCCAGAAGGTGATCCACAAGCAGATGATGGTGGCTCAGGAGATCGCGGGGCTTTTAGGAGAGACGACGGCGGAGACGAAGACCACTCTGACCAAGCTGTGCAAGTCCCTGCTGGAAGACGGAAACGAAAGCGAGGTTCGGTAGATGGGAATTACAGTGGATGTGGCCTACAAGAGCTTCAATAAATTCGGCGAGGTCCTCTGCGGCGACAAGGTGGAAATGCTGAAGACGGAAGATTCTGACATCCTGATCCTGGCCGACGGCATGGGCAGCGGCGTGAAGGCCAACATTCTGGCCACGCTGACGTCAAAAATCCTGGGAACCATGTTTTTAAACGGCGCCACTCTGGAAGAATGCGTGGAGACGATCGTGGAGACTCTCCCCATCTGCCAGGTGAGAAAAGTGGCCTACTCCACCTTCAGCATTCTCCAGGTATTCCACAGCGGAGAGGCTTATCTGGTGGAGTTTGACAACCCGGGCTGTATCTTTATCCGGGACGGAAAACTGGTTCCCATACCGGAAAATATCCGGGTGATCAAGGACAAAAAGATCAATGAATTCCGCTTTCAGGTGAAAAAGGGGGATGCCCTGATCCTGATGAGCGACGGCACCGTCCACGCCGGCGTGGGACAGCTCTTAAATTTCGGCTGGCAGTGGGAGGACATTGCCGCCTACGCGTTAAAACAGTACGGAAAGACCATCTCCGCCTCCCGCCTGGCCACGGCGATCTGCCAGGCCTGCGACGAGCTCTACATGTACCGGCCGGGGGATGACACCACGGTGGCTTGCATGCGGATCATCGGCGCGAAGCCGGTCCATCTCATGACCGGTCCGGCTCAGAAGAAGGAGGACGATGAGCGGATGGTGGCAGACTTCATGGCGGGAGATGAGGGCACCAGGCGGATCGTGTGCGGAGGCACCAGCGCCACTATTGTTTCCCGGGTGCTGGGAAGACCCATGGACGTTTCCTTAGACTACGTGGACCCGGAGATCCCGCCCATGGCATATATCGAGGGAATCGATCTGGTGACGGAGGGCGTTCTCACCTTAAACCGGGTGGTGAAGCTGCTGCGCCGCTATGTGGACAAAGATGTGGTGACGGAGAACTTTTTCCTGGAACTGGATGAGAAAAACGGCGCGTCCATGGTGGCGAAGGTGCTGATTGAGGACTGTACGGAGCTGCACCTGTTTGTGGGAAAGGCCATCAACAGCGCTTACCAGAATCCCAGCCTGCCCTTTGACCTGGGAATCCGCCAGAACCTGGTGGACCAGCTGTGCCGCGCAGTGGAGGACATGGGGAAAAAGGTGACTGTCACGTATTATTAAATTTCCGGCCGTAAGAAACAGGGGAAGGCCGTATGTGAGGAGGAAAAAGAAATGGTAACAAACGATGCGACTCTGCTGCGGATCAAGCACGATGTGCTCTGCGAAGTGGCAAAAGGCGCCTGGGAGGGAAAGCTGGAACAGAAGAAGGAGGAGATCCCCTACACGCTGATCCCCGGCCCCCAGGCCCAGTTCCGCTGCTGCATCTATAAAGAGCGGGAGATCATCCGCCAGAGGGTGAAGCTGGCTGTGGGCCAGTGCCCCACGGGAAAGGATTCCTACAATGTGGTCCAGGTGATCAACGCGGCCTGTGAGGAATGTCCCATCGCTTCCTACATTGTCACGGACAACTGCCGGAAATGTATGGGAAAGGCATGCCAGAATTCCTGCCGCTTCGGGGCCATCAGCATGGGGCAGCACAGGGCCCACATAGATCCTTCCAAGTGCAAGGAATGCGGCATGTGCGCCAACGCCTGCCCCTACAATGCCATCGCCCATCTGGAGCGGCCCTGCAAGAAGGCGTGTCCCGTGGACGCCATCACCTATGATGAGTATGGCATCTGCGTGATCGATGAGAAGAAATGTATCCAGTGCGGCATGTGCATCCACAGCTGCCCCTTCGGCGCCATCGGCTCCAAGACCTTTATCGTGGATGTGATCAATCTGATCCGCGCCGGAAAACGGGTGGTGGCCATGGTGGCCCCGGCGGTGGAAGGCCAGTTCGGCCCGGACATTACCATGGCCAGCTGGAAAACAGCCCTGAAAAAGATTGGTTTCGACGATATGATCGAGGTGGCTTTAGGCGGAGATATGACGGCGGCTGCCGAGGCTGAAGAGTGGGCAGAGGCTTACAGGGAAGGGAAAAAGATGACCACTTCCTGCTGTCCGGCCTTCGTCAACATGATCCGCCAGCACTTCCCCACTCTGCTGGAAAATATGTCAACCACCGTATCCCCCATGTGCGCCGTGTCCAGGATGCTTAAGGCGGAGGACCCGGATGTGGTGACTGTGTTTATCGGCCCCTGCATCGCCAAAAAGAGCGAGGCTCTGGATCTGAGCATCCAGGGAAATGCGGACTACGCCCTGACCATGGAGGAGGCCCGCGCCATGATGCGGGCCAGAGGCGTGGAGCTGGAGCCTGAGCCCAACAGCCTGCAGGACGGGTCGGTCTTCGGCAAGCGGTTCGGCAACGGAGGCGGAGTGACGGCGGCCGTGCTGGAGTGCTTAAAGGAGAGCGGGGAGAACGCGGACATCAATGTGATGAAGTGCAACGGCGCGGCAGAGTGCAAGAAGGCCCTGCTCCTTCTGCGGGCAGGAAAACTGCCGGCTGATTTTGTGGAGGGAATGGCCTGCGTGGGCGGCTGTGTGGGCGGCCCCAGCCGCCACAAGAGCGAGCAGGAGGCGAAGAAAGCCAGGGATCAGCTCATCGGCCAGGCCGATGACAGAAAGGTCCATGAAAATCTGGAGCGTTATCCCATGGATCAGTTTTCCATGCACCGCAACTAAGGCCGAAGCGTCCGGATCAGATCCTGAGCCTGGAATTTGGGAAATTTTACCCGTGACTTTTCTTTGGCTCTGTAGTATAATAAAGGGACTACAGAGGTGGGAGAAGACAATGAACAGGTTATGGAGAATGACAGCCGCTCTGTTTGCGGCGATATGGATAGGAGTGCCGGCCCCCGCATTTGGCGCGGAAACCGGTACGGAGACGGCAGTGACAAAGGAGACGGCGCGGGAGACGGCGGACAGCCTGGTTCCGGAGGACAGTGAGTTTCAGTACGCGGAGCAGTGCGGAGACGCGTTTGAGGTGCTCTACTACAGCGACGCGGACAAGGCATATTATTCTGTGCGGGTGTCCATATTCACAGGAGAAGTGTCTTCTGTGTCCACGGTGCTGGTGGACAGCCGGGGCAGCCGGGAGGCGGTCCTGACGGAAGCGCAGGCGACTGAGATCGCCTCAGAGGACGCCGGCGAGGTAAATGTGGATTCCGTAGCTTTAGATACGGTGGCAGGACGGAAAAAATACGAAGTGCAGTGCAGCGGCGACGGTTTTGAGGTCAGCTACCAGATCAATGCGGAGAGCGGCCGGATCCTGAAAAAAACAGTTCAGTATTTGTAAACGGCAGCAGAAAGCCCCTGTTTCGGTTGAGAAGCAGGGGCGTTTTTATATAACAGGAAACTTGTGTTCCACAACAGAAAACCGCGGGAGCAGATATTTCCGGCGGAGCCGCCGGGCACGGGAAAGCGGGGGATGGACAGGATGAGAGACGGGATCCTGATGGAGATTCAGGAAACAGTGGAGAGATACGCGGATATTATTTCAAAGGTAGCTTCTGTAGACGTGGAGGTGGTGGACAGGCGTCTGTTCCGGGTGGCCGGGACGGGAGTGTTCAGGGACCACGTCAACGAAGATATGTCAGATGCAGGGTACGCCTACAGCCGCGTGCTGCGGACGGGGAAGCGTCAGATTGTCTACGAGCCGGGGAAGGATCCGGTGTGCAGCCGCTGTCCCCAGAGAGACAGCTGTGTGGAGGAGATCGAGATCGCCATGCCGGTGCGGCTGGGCAGTGAGATCATCGGCGTCATCGGCCTGGTGGGCAGCTCGAAAAGCCAGAAGCAGATGATTCTGGAGAAGGAGACTCTGTATCTGGACCTGCTGGAGCAGATCTCCGGCTTCATCGCCGGGAAGGCGGCGGAGGTGGAGGAGACGAAGAGCCGGCTGGCCCTTTTGGGGGCCTTGGACCGGGCCATCAACCACATCGACCAGGGGGTGCTTCTGACGGGAAAGGACGGGATCGTGGCCATGGCCAACGATTACGCGAAGCGGCGCCTGAAGTCAGAGGACCCGGTGGGAAAACAGGCGGTGATCCGCCCCACCGGAGATATGATGAACCACAGGAAGGAGTACCGGCTGGCCCTGGAAAATAAGGAGCTGCAGGTATTGGGGGAGGTCTGTCCCCTGGCGGAGCCCACCAGGCAGTACGACAGCGTGTTCCTGTTTGAGGATACCAGGGATGTGCAGAAAAAATATTATGAGATGACGGCCACGGTCCGGGCTCTCCGTGTGGACAATATCATCGGCAGCAGCCCGGTTATGAGAAGGCTGAAGGAAGACATTGCCAGAATCGCCGGCAGCAGCTCCACCGTGCTGATCACAGGGGAGAGCGGCACGGGAAAGGAGATGGTGGCTGCCGCCATCTGGGATCTGAGCGGGCGGAAAAAGAAGCGGTTTGTGGCCATCAACTGCGCCGCCATACCGGAGGCCCTGCTGGAGTCGGAGCTGTTCGGCTACGTCAAGGGAGCGTTTACAGGGGCGGATCCCAACGGGCGCATGGGAAAATTTGAGCTGGCGGACAAGGGAACCATTTTTCTGGACGAGATCGGGGACATGCCCCTGTATCTGCAGGCGAAGCTTTTGCGGGTACTGCAGGAGCGGACCATCATCCGCATCGGTTCCAACCAGGTGATCCCCATCGACGTGCGGGTAATCGCCGCTACCAACAAGGATTTAAAGGAGATGATCCGGGAGAAAAAATTCCGGGAGGATCTGTACTACCGGCTGAACGTGATCCCTTTAAGGATCCCGCCGCTGCGGGAGCGGAAAGGGGATATTGAGGAGCTGACAGATTATTTTGCCGGGCATTACGCGGGACTTCTGGGAAAGCAGGTGCACCGGATCACAGAGGGAGCCAGGCAGAGGCTGGCCGCCTGCCCCTGGAGAGGAAATGTGAGAGAGCTGGAAAACGCCGTGGAATTTATGGTGAACATGATGGGGGAGGACGGCATTCTGGACGAGAGCACCCTGCCGGGAGATCTCTGGGAGGAGACGGAGGAAGAGAAGGGAGCGGCGTCCTGCGGGGACGGACAGACAGAGGATGTTCCGGAGAGAGAAGATGAGATCGTTCCCTTAAAGGAGCTGGAGCGGCGGGAGATCGAAAAGGCCGTTGAGATCTGCGGGGCTACCACGGAGGGAAAGAAGGCCGCCGCGGCCCGCCTGGGAATCAGCGTAGCCACTTTGTACCGGAAGCTGGAGCAGTTTTCTCAAACAGAAACCAGAACGGATTTCTCAAAATGAGAATCAATAATTCTCAAAATGATAAATTTCTCAAAATGAGAATTAATAAAAAGCAGACCTGACAGGAAAATGAGTCTTTGGCGAAGGAACGTCCGGCGGGATGTTCCGGCGGAGGCTCCTTTTTCTGTTGTGCCGAAAAAAGTGTGGGAACCGGCGGTTTTCCTGGGTTTTTCGGCCGTTTCTTGTGATTTTGACCAGAAGGAAAGAAGAAAAAATACAAAAAACCGGCATTATTTTTAAAGGTTGGCACGGGGGTTGCTCTATATATGGGCAAAGAGATTTGAGAAAGGAACGAAGCATATGAGAGAATCTTTTAAGATGGTAAATCGGAAGCAGGATCGGAAGAAAGCCTGCAGATTTGAATTTCTGAGCAGAGAAAAAGCAGAAGAGATACAGAATTTCCACAGGAGCTTCCCCATGTACGAGCCCACGCCGCTGGCCTGTCTGTCAGATACGGCGAAGGCCCTAGGACTGGGAGCTGTTTACGTAAAAGATGAGTCCTATCGGTTCGGCTTAAACGCGTTCAAGGTGCTGGGCGGATCCTACGCCATCGGCAGCTATCTGGCCGGACGCCTGGGAAAGACGGCGGGAGAGATGAGCTATCAGGATCTGATCTCCGACGAGACGAGAGAGAAGCTGGGGGATGTGACCTTTGTCACCGCCACGGACGGAAACCACGGAAGAGGAGTGGCCTGGACCGCCAGGCAGTTCCACCAGAAAGCGGTGGTCTACATGCCGAAGGGCAGCGCCGCGGAGCGGCTGGCCAATATTCAGGCGGAGGGAGCGGAGGCTTCTATCACTGATCTGAATTATGATGACGCCGTAAGGCTGGCCAACAGCCAGGCGGAGAAAAACGGCTGGGTGATGGTCCAGGACACTGCCTGGGAGGGATATGAGGACATCCCCACCTGGATCATGCAGGGGTATGGGACCATGGGGCTGGAGGCATTCAAGCAGCTTCCGGAAAAACCCACCCACATTTTCCTGCAGGCAGGCGTAGGCTCCATGGCCGGAGCGGTGGCCGGACTGTTCACCAATATTTATGGGAGCGAGCGGCCGGTGATCACCATTGTGGAGCCAAACAAGGCGGACTGCCTGTACCGGACGGCGGAGGCAGACGACGGAACCCGCCATTTTGTGACGGGAGACATGGACACCATTATGGCCGGTCTGGCCTGCGGGGAGCCCTGCAGCATCGGCTGGGAGGTTTTGAAGGAATGTGTGGACCATTTCATCTCCTGCCCGGACTACGCGGCGGCAGAAGGAATGAGAGTTCTGGGAAATCCCGCGGGAGCAGACAGAAAGGTGATCTCCGGCGAGAGCGGAGCGGCGGCGTTCGGCTGCGTGGCGGAGATTATGACCAACCCGGAACTGGCGGATATGAAAAAAGAGCTGGGACTGGATGAAACCTCCAGAGTGCTGTTTTTCAGCACAGAGGGAGACACGGATAAAGAAAATTACAGAGCGATCGTGTGGGATGGAAAATATCCCAGCACCAAATAAGGAGGAAAACAGATATGCTGACGAAAGAAAGAGAGAACCAGGTAATTGAGCTTTGCCAGAAACTGATCAGACAGAAGAGCTATTCCGGACAGGAGGACGGAGTGGCAGGAGTGCTGAAAGAAGAGCTCCCGAAGCTGGGATTTGACTCGGTGACGGTGGATAAATACGGCAACGTGATCGGCTGCATCAAGGGAAAGCGGCCGGGAAAGAAGCTGCTGTTCGACGGACATATCGACACCGTTCCGGTGACGGACGAGACGGAATGGCAGTATCCTCCTTTTGCCGCGGAGATCCATGACGGAAAGATCTACGGAAGAGGGACCAGCGATATGAAGGGGGCTGTGGCGGCATTTGTCAGCGCGGCGGCTAACTTTGCGGCTGATACGGACAAGGATTTTGCCGGAGAGCTCTACATCGCAGGAGTGGTGCACGAGGAGTGTTTTGAGGGCGTGGCAGCCAGAGAGATCAGCGCTGCTGTAAAACCGGACTATGTGGTCATCGGCGAGGCGTCCGCCCTGAATCTGAAAGTAGGCCAGAGAGGCCGCGGTGAGATCGTGGTGGAGACGTTCGGAAAGCCCTGCCATTCCGCCAACCCGGAGAAGGGAATCAACGCTGTTTACAAGATGGCAAAGGTGATCGAAGCCATCCGCACGCTGGAACCCACCCACCATCCGGTGCTGGGGGACGGCATTCTGGAGCTGACGGACATCAAGTCTTCTCCTTATCCGGGAGCTTCTGTGGTGCCGGAGTACTGCCGCGCAACCTATGACAGACGGCTTTTAGTGGGCGAGACGAAGGAGAGCGTGCTGGAGCCCATCCAGAAGCTGATGGATCAGCTGATGGCGGAGGATCCCCAGCTGAAGGTAAAGGTTTCCTACGCGGTGGGCGAGGAGCTGTGCTACACCGGAAACCATATCCAGGGAGAGAGATTCTTCCCCGGCTGGCTCTACGATGAGAAGGAGGAGTTTGTGCAGGATGTGAAGAAAGAGCTGGAGGACATGGGGTATGCGCCGTCCATCACCCAGTACAATTTCTGCACCAACGGCAGCCATTACGCGGGAGAAGCGGGCATCAAGACCTTCGGCCTGGGACCGTCCCAGGAGAACCTGGCCCACACGGTAAATGAGTACATTGAGATCGATCAGCTCTCCAAGGTGACAGATTGTTACTATGGAGTGATGAAGGCTCTGTTAAAGTAGGGAGAACATGTAAGGGGAAACCGGCAGACACCCGTAAAGCGGTGCTGCCGGGATAACAAAAAGAAGAGGGGGATAAAAGAATGAGCAATAAGCAGATGATCGCTCTGGGAATTATCTTTGTATATATGATCGCCACCATCGTACTGGGCCTGGCGGTTTCCAAAATAAAAGCGGCCAAGGCGGGAAAGCAGAGCAACGATGATTTCCTCATGGCGAGCAAGTCACTGGGCCCCGTGGTTCTGGCGGGAACCCTGTTCGCGGCCAACACCGGAGGCGCCAGCACCACCGGCATCGCGACCAACGTTTACACTTACGGCTTATCCGCCAGCTGGTATGTGATCGCGGCCGGAATCGGATTTGTGCTGGTATCCTTTATCGCGCCCTATTTCCGCAAGGCGCAGGCCAGCACAGTGCCGCAGATCATCGGAAAGAGATATGGGAAGGCATCCCACATTTTTACGGCATTTACTTCCATCGCCGCTCTGTTTATGGCTACAGGAGCCCAGATCATCGCCACCGCGTCCATCATCAACGTAGTGACCGGGCTGAGCTTTAACATCGCGGCTGTGGTGATCACCATCGTCGTGATCATTTACACCATGGTAGGCGGCTTCCAGTCTGTGGCGGCGGCAAACCTGATGCACGTGCTGTTTATCACAGTGGGAATGACCATTGCCATGTTCATCATGGTGACGGGAAGCGATGTGGGCGGTTTCGGCGTCCTGTTTGAGAAGGCTGCAGCCATGACAGACGGAGCGGGAAACAGCCTGGATCTGCTCAGCATGACAAAGATCGGAGCGACCACCATCATCGGCTACATCGCTATGTATTTTATGACATTCCCCACAGGTCAGGAGATCGTTCAGACATTCTGCTCCGCAAAAGATGGAAAATCTGCCAAGCTGGGTTCTCTGATCGCCGGTGTGCTCTCCGCAGCCTACGCCATCGTTCCGGCGGTGATCGGACTGATCGCTTACACCTGCATTGACGGCTACGCCGCAAACGGCGCCCAGACAAACGCCATGGCGGACGCTACCATGCGGTTTGCGCCGGCGGCTGTGGCAGGAATCGTGCTGGCAGCTGTCGTGGCGGCTACCATGAGCAGCGCCTCCGGAAATATGATCGGAACGGCCACCATGTTTACCAACGACGTGTTCCGCCCCTATATCAATCACGGAAAACAGGACGACCAGAAGGAGATCTGGATCTCCAGAGTGGTGATGGTGATCGTGGGAGCTGTGGGCCTGTTTGTGGCTTTGACGGCCTCCAACATCATCAGCGTTATGATGGGAGCCTTCGCGCTGAGAAGTGCCGGCCCGTTCGCGGCATTTATCTGCGGCCTGTTCTGCAGGAACATCACCCAGAGAGCCGGATTTATCTCCATCGTGGCAGGTACGGCTGTGGCAGCGTTCTGGATCTATGGACTGAACAGCCCCTGGGGTTTAAGCGCCATCGTTCCCGGCGGAATCGTGGCATTTGTGGTGATTTTTATCGCCTCCGCGCTGGATTTGAAGGCGGGAGCTGAGCCGGCGCCGCTCATCGAGTTCGAGGAGGATTAAGAGAGGAATGCCGGGCGCCGGGAGAGGCGCCCGGGAGAAGAAGAGAAAATGCCGGGGCCTGGGAAGGCGCCCGGGGAGAAGATATTGGAGACATAATGGAGACGTGGGGCGCCCTGCGGGGCGCCGGAAAGGAAGGGAGCAGGTTTATGAAGACATGGATTAAAGGCGGTACAATTGTTGACGGCACGGGAAAGCCGGGGTATCAGGCGGATGTGCTGATCGAGGATGATAAGATCGTAAAGATCGGAAAAGCGGAGAACGAGGAAGGATGCCAGGTCATCGACGCCGCGGGACTGGTGGTGGCTCCGGGATTTATCGACACCCACAGCCACAGCGATCTGCAGATTCTGACAGACCCGGAAGTGCGGCCGAAGGTGATGCAGGGAATCACCACAGAGGTGCTGGGACAGGACGGAATTTCCATGGCTCCTCTGCCGAAGCAGTACATCAGCCCCTGGAGAAAGAACCTGGCCGGTCTGGACGGAGATTCCGACGAGATCAACTGGGAGTATGAGACTACGGAAAATTATCTGAAGATGATTGAGGATGTGAAGCCGGGCTTAAACGAGTGCTATCTGGTTCCCCACGGAAACATCCGCATGGAGGCCATGGGCCTGGAAAACCGCCTTCCCAACGAGGAAGAGCTGGAGAAGATGCGCCAGATCACCAGAAGAGAGATGGAGGCGGGGGCCATCGGTCTTTCCACCGGCCTGATCTACATGCCCTGCGCCTACTCCGAGTCTAAGGAGATCATCGAGATGTGCAAGATCGTGGCAGAATACGACGGGCGCTTCGTCATTCATCAGAGGAGCGAGGCGGACACCATCCTGGATTCCATGGAGGAGGTCATCAAGATCGGCCGCGAGTCCGGCGTGAAGATTCATTATTCCCACTTTAAGGTCTGCGGCAAGAAGAACTGGGATAAGATCGACGGCGTGATCGAGCTGCTGGAGAAGGCTGAGGCGGAGGGAATCGACGTTTCCTTCGACCAGTATCCTTACGTGGCCGGCAGCACCATGCTGGGCGTGATTCTGCCCCCGTGGGTGCATGACGGCGGCACGGACAAGGTGCTGGAGAGACTGGCGGACAAAGAGCTGCGGAAGAAGATGGTCTATGACATTGAGCACGGCATTCCGGGATGGGACAATTTCGTGGAATTTGCCGGCCTGGACAATATTTTCGTCACCAGCGTGAAGACAGAGAAAAATCAGGACGCGGTGGGCTTAAGCCTGACCCAGCTGGGCGAGCTGAGGGGAAAAGATCCCTACGACGCCACCTTCGACCTTCTCTACGAGGAGGAGAACGCAGTGGGAATGGTGGACTTTTACGGCACGGAGGAGCATGTAAAGCTCTTTATGAAGCGGCCGGAGATGAACGCCTGCACCGACGGCCTGTTAGGCGGCAAGCCCCATCCCAGAGTGTACGGCGCGTTCCCCAGGATCCTGGGAAAATATGTGCGTGAGGACAAGGCCCTGACTCTGGAGGAGGCTGTTTACAAGATGACGAAGAAGCCGGCCACGGCTTTCCACATGACGGACCGGGGCGAGATCCGGGAAGGCGCTTACGCGGACATCACCATCTTTAACCCGGACACGGTGATCGACAAGGGAACCTTCACCGATCCCATCCAGTATCCGGAAGGAATCGAGTACGTGCTGATCAACGGCCAGGTGACGGTGAAAAACGGCGTGCACACCGGTGTGAGAAACGGCGTGGTGCTGAGAAAGAAAGGCACGGAAGTGGTAAAGTAACAGATCTGCCATAATAAATAAAACAGCGGGGAGCGGCATCCTTTAAGAGGTGCCGCTCCCCGCTGCTTTTTTGCGGGAAAACCGGTTTCCCGGTCCGATGGAGCCCGTTCGGGAAATGGATTTCGGGAATTTATTTCCGAGGAGAGAAATTTCTGGTATAATGAGCGAAAGCGAGCCTGCTTTCGCGGGACAAATATTTCAGAACCAGAGAGGATCATTGATATGAGACCATTGCAAATGCTGATCAAGCCGGCATCCTCCAACTGCAATTTGAACTGCCGGTACTGCTTCTACTGCGATGAGGGGAAGAACCGGGAGAATTTCAGCTACGGATTTATGAGCGAAGAGACTCTGGAGATCCTGGTGAAGAAGGCGTTTGAATATGCGGACGGATTCTGCGGCTTTGCCTTTCAGGGGGGAGAGCCGACGTTAGTGGGGCTGCCGTTTTTTGAGCGCCTGATTGAGCTGCAGAAAAAATATAATAAAAACCATATCCAGGTGGACAACAGCATCCAGACCAACGGCTATGGGCTGACAGAGGAGTGGGCGGAATTTTTTGCCCGGGAGAAATTCCTGGTGGGGCTTTCCCTGGATGGGATCAAATCGACCCACGACGCATACCGGGTCACCCGGAAGGGTGAGGGGAGCTTCGCAGAGATCATGAAAACGGCGCAGCTGTTTGACCGCTTCGGGGTGGAGTACAACATTCTCACGGTGGTCAACGGAAAGACCGGTCTGAGGGCGGCAAAGATCTATGATTTTTATAAGAAAAATAATTTCCGCTATCTGCAGTTTATCGCCTGCCTGGACCCCATCGGGCAGGAGCCGGGAAAACAGCCCTACTCCCTGACGCCGGAGGTGTACGGCCGTTTTCTCATGGAACTGTTCGACCGCTGGTACGACGATGTGGAAAAGGGAGAACAGCCCTATATCCGCCAGTTTGAAAACGTGGTGGGCGTTCTGTCCGGATATGAGCCGGAGTCCTGCGAGCAGAGGGGGATCTGCTCTGTGCAGAACGTGATTGAGGCGGACGGCTCTGTGTACCCCTGCGATTTTTACGCGCTGGATGAATACCGCCTGGGAAATGTGGCCGCGGACGATTTCTTCTATCTCCAGGCCAACCCGGTCACGGAGCGGTTTGTGCGGGAGTCGGCTAAATCCATGGAAAGCTGCAGGACCTGCCCCTATTTCAGGATCTGCCGGGGAGGCTGCCGCCGGAACAGGATCACTCTGGCGGATGGGAGCAGGAAGAATTATTTCTGTTCTGCTTACCGCATGTTTTATGAATACAGCCTGGAACGGTTTCTGAGACTTGCGGGGAGATAAATTCTGCCAGGGGGGGAGGAAAAATGGGCAGGAAGACAGAGAAAAATTATATAAAACGGTATTTTCTGAGATTGTTTCTGCTGGTGTCGGTCCTGGTGAGCGTTATGGGGATCGCCCTGATGCAGTTTTCAAAGCGCGTGGTGGGAGACGAGATCATCAAGCTGCACCAGACCATTCTCCGCAGCACTGCCGGGGAGGTCAGCGCCGTCCTGGGAGATCTGCAGGAGAGTCTTCTGGAGATAGGAGAAAATGTCCAGGTGATGGAGTGGCTGGAGAACGGCGGCGGGAAAAATGAGATCGACGGGCTGGTGGAGGACGAGATCTACCTTAATTTCAAGCGGGGCAACCCGCTCCGCGTATACATTTACGACAGGGACAGCCTCCGGTACTGCAGCGATCAGCCGGAGATTTCCTGGGACATGGTGAGAGAGCGGCTGGAAGACGGGGAGGAAAAGGATTTCTGGATGACGGGGCCTGTGCGGATGGAGGAAGAAGGCCTGTATCGAAACAGCTTCTTCATGATGCAGCGGGTGCGGAATCTGTTAAACGGCGATACGGTGGGCTATGTGTGCTTTCAGTTCAGCGAAAAGAGCCTGTATGACGCCTACTCCAGGCTGCGGGAGGCGGAGAGAGAATACTATATTGTGGATCCCGCCGGAGTGCTGGTATCCGGGGACACGAAAAATGAGATCGGACAGCAGAATGGGCTGGGGTCAGGCATCCCCAGGCTGGACGGGGCCGGATACAGCACGGAAAAGAGCGGATCGGCCAGAACGCTCTGCTTTTATGAGCCGATCATGGGGACGGACTGGTACATGCTGGAAAAAGCGGACGTGCGGGGGATCTGGCAGTCTTTAGACCGGGTGGCGTATTTTGCCGCCGGACTGACGGCGCTGTTTTTGGCCAGCGTTCTGCCTCTGACCTTTGTGTCCTGGAAGAATATTGTAAAGCCGGTGGGAGTGATCAAAGAGAAGATGGCCCGGGTGGCGGAGGGAAACCTGAATGTTTCCATCGACCCGGAGGAGAAGGGAAAGGGAGAATTTGCGGAGATTGCGGATTCCTTCAATGATATGACGGAGCGGCTGGCGGATCAGGTGGAGAAGATCCGGGAGATCGAGCGGAACAAGCATCTTCTGGAGCTGGATTTCCTTCAGGCGCAGATCAATCCCCATTTCATCTACAACACCCTGAGTTCCATCCGCTTTTACGTGGAGATGGGGAAAAATGAGGAGGCGGAGGAGATGCTGATCGATTTCTCCAAGATCCTGAGAAAGACCCTTTCCCGGTCGGAAAAATTCATCAGCCTGGGGGAGGAGACGGAGACCATCGTCCATTATATCAGTCTTCAGAAGAAGAGATACCGGGACCGGTTTACGGTGGAATTTGATATCAGGGAGAATACAAAGTCATCCCTGGTGCCGGATTTCATCCTGCAGCCGATTGTGGAAAATGCGATTTTTTACAGCCTGCGCCAGGATCAGATCTGCCATATAAAGATCAGCAGCTGGCTGAAGGACAAGGATCTGTATGTCAGCGTGCGGGATGACGGAGTCGGGATGGAGGCGGAAAAGATCAGCGAGATCCTGGGGAAGGATCTCACTGTGAACAAAGTCGGGATCCGGAACGTGGATCAGCGCCTGAAGCTGAATTTCGGCGCCGGATACGGCCTGAGGATCCGCAGCGAAAAAGGAAAGGGAACTGAGGTAATTCTTGTCATGCCTTCCACGGCGGAGAGGGGAAGAGGAAAATGAAAATATTGATTGTGGACGACGAGACGCCCATCCGGGAGTGGATTCAGTTCAGCATTGAGCGGGGCGGCCGGGAAGATCTGCAGGTGGCGGCTGTGGCGGAAAACGGGGAGGAAGCCTTTAAGCTGGCGTTGAAGCATCATGTGGACGTGGTCATCACGGACATCCGCATGCCGGGGATGGACGGGATCGAGCTCATGAAGAAGATCCTGGAGGCGATGCCCTATACTTACTTTATCATCCTCACCAATTACGCGGAATTTTCCTACGCGCGGGAAGCCATCACCTACGGGGCCAAAAAATATCTGCTTAAGTCGGAAATGCGGGGGAAGGATATTCTGGATGCGCTGGAGGAGATACGGGAGGATATGGACAGGAAAACGGTGGACCGGTCCGCGGACCGGTATTCCAACGGCTATCTGGATATTTTTGACTGCTACTACAACCTGGACAAAGAAGAGTTCCTGATGGAGTTCTGGCAGCGCCATGAATTTCGCTGCGACGAATGGTTTCAGGTGATCGCCATGGAAAAGAGGGACAGCGAGAGGCAGATGGAGCTTTTTGAGGAGTTCAGGAGAAAGGAGATCTGCCACAGCCTGGTGCCGGCCATGAAAAACAGCAGCATCTATTTTATCGTGCAGGCGGCGCAGAAGGAGGATCTGCAGCCGGTGCGCGAACAGTTTTTCCGTATGTACGCCAAGAGCGGACAGGGGCTGGCGGTGTCCGGCAGGATCCGGAAGGGGATCGGCGGGATTATGCCGTCCCTGGAGGAGGCGGAGAAGGTTCTTCAGTACAGTTTTGTCTGCCAGGGAGGCTTTATGGAGGTGGAGACGGCGGAGGCTCTCCCGCCTTTAAACCGGGCGGACATCCAGAGAGAGTACAGCAAGACTCTGAACGGGCTTTTGTACGAGAGCAGGGAGACGGTTCTGGCCAATCTGGAACGGTGGTTTGACAGCCTGAAGGGCCCGTCCCTGGATGACCTGCCCTGGGTGCGGGAGACCTGTCTGAAAATGGTGATACGGATCGAGGAGGTGTGCGCGGAACACATTTCGGATTACGGAGAGGAGCATAAGCCGGATACGAGCTGGACGCTGGAGTACTGCCGCCGGTTCTGCAAAGACCTGGTGGACCGCATCTATTCGGAGGAAAATTTCCGTTACTCCCAGAGCGTCCGGGAGGCGATCCGGTATATCCATGAGAACTATGCCAGAGATATCACCCTGAACGAGGTGGCCGGCCACATATACCGCTCGCCGGAGTATTTCAGCCGCCTGTTCAAGGCGGAGACAGGGGAGAAATTCAGTACCTATCTGACGGCTTACCGCATACGGAGGGCCAGGGACCTGCTCTCCAGTACCGATATGAAGATCTATGAGATCGCCTACGCGGTGGGCTACACCTCTCCCAGCTACTTTTCCAAGATGTACCGGGAGTATATGGGGGTGGCTCCGGAAGTCACAAGAAGTCAAAAAAATAACAGAATGTAAAAATAATGATATAAATGAGGACTGTCACTGGAAAAGAAGTTAAAAAACTTCTGAAAATAGTTGGCAGTCTTTATTTATGAAAGAGGGAAGATATATTAGAATTTTTTATAGAAACTATTAACTTCAGAGGAGCCGGCAGAGGCTTTTCACACAGGAGAAAAGGAGAGCATTATGAAGAAGAAACAGTTTGCAGCGCTGACAATGGCAGTAGTGATGGCATGTTCCATGGCTGCCTGCGGGGGAGCAGAGACGGAGGAGACAGCAGGAAACGGATCTGGAGCTAACGCGGAAGGAGAGGAGCCGTTAAAGGTCGGACTTGTGCTCAGCACAGGCGGTCTGGGAGACAAAAACTTCAACGACATGGCATATGCGGGAATCACCCGGGCTCAGGAGGACTTCGGCATTGAATTTGACTATGTGGAGCCCAGCACAGTCAGTGACCTTCTTCCCATGGACCGTCAGTTCGCTGAGGCGGAGGAGTATGATCTGATCATCGCCATCGCTTCTGACCAGGAAGAGCCGATCCGGGAAATCGCGGAGGAATTTCCGGATCAGAAGATCTCCCTGCTGGACTGCGCCGCTGAGATCGACGGAGTGAGCACGGTGCAGACAGAGTGGTCCGAGCAGACGTTCTTAGCCGGAGTGATCGCCGGAATGGGAACCTTAAGCGATATGGACAAGGCAAACAGTGATAATGTGATCGGCGTGATCCTGGGAATGGACCAGCCCAACCTGCGTGAGGGAGCCGCTGGATTTGCCGCCGGAGCCCGTTATGTGAACCCGGATGTGGAAGTTCTGGAAGGCGTTGTGGGCGCGTTCAACGATCCCGGCAAGGGAAAAGAGATGGCGCTGTCCATGTACAACAGAGGTGCTGACTTCATCCAGTGTATAGCCGGCGCTTCCGGTCTGGGCGTGTTCGGAGGAGCAAAAGAGGCGGACCGCTACGCTTTCGGCGTGGGAACCAATCAGAACTCAGAGGATCCGGATCATGTGGTGGCTTCTTCCGTGAGAAGCGTGGATGAGATGGTCTACAATGAGATCCAGAGCGTTCTCGACGGAACCTGGGAGCCGGGCCTGAAGATGAGCGGAATGAAAGAGGGAGCTGTGGACTGCGATATGGAGGGATCCAACGTGGTGCTTCCCGATGACATTCAGAAGGCAGTGGAGGATGCCCGCGAAAAGATCGCGTCCGGAGAGCTGGTTCCCTGCAGAAGCATGGATGAACTGGATGCCTGGACGGCAGAAAATCAGTACACAGCTGAGTAAAACAGACAGAACTGACAGGAGGGAAAGGGATGTACGCAGTTGAGATGAGGGGGATCACCAAAGAATACCCCCTGGTCCGCGCCCTCGATCAGGTCGATTTCTTTTTAAGGGAGGGGGAGATCCTCTCCCTTTTGGGAGAAAACGGGGCGGGAAAATCTACTTTGATGAAAGTGCTCTACGGTATGTGCAGGCCGGATGCGGGAGAAATCCGCATCAAAGGAGAGAAGGCTGATATCCGGACGCCCAAGCAGGCCATTGATCTGGGAATCGGCATGGTGCACCAGCATTTTATGCTGATCCCGGTCATGACCGTGGCGGAAAACATCGTGGTGGGCCAGGAAAATACAAAAGGTCTGCTGTTTAACCAGGCGGAGGCTGAAAAGCGGGTTCAGGAGATGATCGACCGCTACGGCTTCGGAATCAAGGCTTCCCAGAAAGTGAGCGAGCTGTCTGTGGGAGAGCAGCAGAAGGTGGAGATCTTAAAGGCGATCTACCGGGATGCGGAGATTCTCATCCTGGATGAGCCCACGGCAGTTCTGACTCCCCAGGAGGTGGAGGAGCTGTTCCGCATTCTGAGGGACCTGAAAAAACAGAACAAGAGCATTGTGATTATCACCCACAAGCTGAAGGAAACCCTGGCCATCGCCGACAGCGTGAGCGTTCTGCGGGATGGAAAAATGATCAAAACGGGAATGCCGGTCCAGGGGGCCACGGCAGATGAGCTGGCTCAGATGATGGTGGGCCGGGAGGTCACCCTGGGCGTGAGCCGCAGGTCGAAGAAGGTGGGGGAGACGGCTCTGCTGGTGCGCGATCTGGTACTCACCGAAAAAGGCAGGACGCTGTTAAACCACGTGAAGATGGAACTGAAAAAAGGAGAGATTCTGGGAATCGCCGGCATCGAGGGAAACGGACAGACGGAGCTGATCGAGTGCCTGACCGGAATCCGCCGCCCTGATGTCCTGGATGTGGAAAAAGACGGGAAAAAACTGGGCGGAACCCCGGGAGATTTCATCCATGCCGGGATCGGACATATCCCGGAGGACCGGATGACCAGGGGACTGATCCTGGAGCTCTCTCTTCAGGACAACCTGATCCTGGGCTATCAGGACCGGTTCCAGAAAAGAGGCATTTTAGACCAGAAGAGAATCCGGGAATTTTCAGATAATCTTTTAAAAGAATTCCGCATCAAAGCTCCGGGCAGCATGGCCAAGGCAGGTTCTCTCTCCGGCGGAAACCAGCAGAAAGTGGTAATCGCCAGAGTGTTCAGCGAAGATCCCGATATCATCATTGTGGCGCAGCCCACCAGAGGCGTGGATATCGGCGCCATGGAGTATATCCATGAGAGACTGCTGGATCTTCGGGACGAGGGGAAGGCGATCCTTTTGATCTCCGCGGATTTGGACGAAGTGAAGAGTTTGAGCGACCGGCTGACAGTCATGTACGGCGGACGTCTGGTGGCAGAGGGAAAGCCGGAGGAATTTGACGATATGGAGCTGGGGCTTCTGATGACGGGAGCCATAAGCGGAGAAGACAGGGAGGTGCAGAGACATGGCAGCACGAACAGCTGATATTCGCGGAATTTTGACAAAAAATCTGTCGGTGACGGCCCTCTTTATGGCTCTGATCCTGGGCGGGATCATCATGGCTGTCTGCGGCTATAATCCCTTTGAGGCGTACGGAGCGATCCTGCAGGGAGCCTTTGCCGGAAAGAAGGCGATCTGCCAGACTCTGGTGCAGGCGACTCCCCTGATCTTTGCCGGCCTGGCCTACACGGTGGCAAAGAGAGCCAACCTGATCAATCTGGGAATTGAGGGCCAGCTGTACATAGGAGCTTTGGGAACCTCGGTGATTGCTCTGATGCCCTTAAACCTGCCTATGGGCATATGGCTGCCCCTGGCACTGGCCGCGGGCATGATTTTCGGCGGCCTGTACGCCGGATTGGTAGGCTTCATGAAGGTCCGCTTCGGTTCCAACGAAGTAATCGCCACCATGATGCTGAACACGATCGCAGAGAACTTTGTGGAGTATGCGGTCAACTATCCTCTGAAGGAAGAAGGAAAATCCATTGCCCAGACAGCCAAGTTTTCAGAGGCTTTATGGCTGCCCAGGATGGTGGATAAGACGCAGCTGACAGTGGCGATCCTGATCGCGGTGGCTGCCTGCATCCTGGTCAAGCTGCTGATGGACAGAACCAGGATCGGATACGAGATCCGCTGCGTCGGACAGAACCTGCAGGCATCTGAGACAGCCGGAATCCGCATCGGCCGGGTGATGATCATCTCCATGCTGATCAGCGGGGCCATTGCCGGCCTGCTGGGAGGAACTCATGTCCTGGGAGTGGACAGACGGCTGATCGCCGGATTCTCCTCCGGCTACGGATTTGACGGCATTGCGGTGGCGGCGCTGGCTGCGGACAGCCCCATAGCGGTCATTCTCTCCGGAATCATTTTCGGAGCTCTGCGGGCGGGAAGCATGGTTCTCAACCGGACCACCGGAATCCCCACAGAATTTATAGACGTGATCCAGGCGCTTATCATCCTTCTGGTGGCGGCACCTCTGCTGGTAAAAGAAATTCTCAGAATCAAGAACAAAAAGAGTGAGAAGAAAGGGGGAAGGAAAGGATGAGCAGTCAGATTACTTCAATTCTTGTCTCGACCTTAAGCATGTCCGTGCCCCTGATCCTGGCGGCCCTGGGAGGCGTGCTGTCTGTGAGAAGCGGCATTATGGCTCTGGGACTGGAGAGCATGATGACCATGGGAGCTTTCTGCGGCGTGCTGGGTTCCTACTACTCCGGCAGTGCGGCGGTGGGCGTTCTCTGCGGCATGCTGGGCGGAGGAGTGTTCGGCATCTGCCACGGCATTCTCTCGGTCCGCTACAAAGTGAACCAGGTGATCAGCGGAATCGGCCTGAATCTGCTGGCTGTGGCGGCCACCACCCTTTTAATGCAGCTTCTGTGGAACAACAAAGGCTCATCCCCCCAGGTGGCGTCCATCACTCAGGATGTGCTGGGATCTCCGATCACCTATCTCATGCTTGCGGCTGTGTTTGCGGAACAGTTTGTCCTGTTCCGGACGAAATTCGGCCTGCGCCTGCGGATGGTGGGAGAGAACCCGAAGGCGGCGGCCACAGTGGGACTTCCCGTACACCGGATTAAGTATATCGCGGTTACGCTCTGCGGAGTTCTGGCCGGTCTGGGCGGAGCCTACCTCTCCATCGACCATCTGGACATGTACGTGCGCGACATGTCGGCCGGAAGAGGCTATATCGCGGTGGCCATCATGATCCTGGCAAGGTACAACCCCATCATGGTGCTGTTCTGCGCCCTGATCTTCGGATTCTCCGATGCCCTGCAGATCAGTCTCCAGGGATACGGAGTGCCGCCCCAGATCATGGCGATGCTGCCCTATATCGTGACGCTTCTGGTGCTGGCCTTCGGAGTGCGCCGCATTACACCGCCGGCCGGAGTGGGCCTTCATGACGATGAATGATCAATGATCGGATAATTTGAGAGGAGGAGCGATAAAATGAGAGCAATCATGGTGATGTTTGATTCTCTGAACCGCCATATGCTGCCGCCCTACGGATACCGGGACATTGTGGCGCCCAACTTTGAGCGCCTGGCGGAGAAAACAGCGGTATTTGACAACTGCTACGCAGGCAGCCTGCCCTGTATGCCGGCCAGACGGGAGATCCACACGGGACGGTATAATTTCCTGCACAGGAGCTGGGGACCGCTGGAGCCGTACGATGACTCCATGCCCCAGATCTTAAAAGAAAACGGGATCTACACCCATCTGACCACGGACCACTGGCACTACTGGGAAGAGGGCGGCAACAATTATCAGACGAAATACAATACGTTCGAGTTTGTGCGCGGCCAAGAGGGAGACTGCTGGAAGCCGAGGCTGAAATGGGATGTGCCGCCTCACATTGACGGAAGGCAGGACGCCTGCGGCCGCCAGGAATACATCAACCGCTGGTACATGCGGGAGGAAAAAGACCAGTCGATCGCGGTCAATTTTTCCAACGGACTGGAGTTTATAGAGAACAACCACGAGGAGGACAACTGGTTTCTGCAGCTGGAAAACTTTGACCCCCACGAGCCGTTCTTCACTCCGCAGAAATATAAGGATTACTATAAAGACGGGTATGACGGCCCCATGTTTGACTGGCCCGGATACCACCAGGTGCGGGAGACTCCGGAGCAGGTGAACCACTGCATCAACGAGTACAAAGCCCTCGTGACCATGTGCGACACCTATCTGGGAAAAGTGCTGGATCTGATGGATCAGTACGATATGTGGAAAGATACCATGCTGATCGTAAATACGGACCACGGCTTCATCCTCAGCGAGCACGGCTGGTGGGGAAAGGTGATGATGCCCTACTTCAATGAGATCGCCCACATCCCGCTGTTTATCTGGGATCCCAGAACGGGAGTGCGGGGGGAGAGAAGAAAGGCCCTGGTGCAGACCATCGACCTGGCCCCCACCATTCTGGAGTATTTCGGCCAGAAGATCCCGGAAGATATGCAGGGACATCCCCTTTTCCAGACGATTCTGAAGGACGAACCGGTCAGGGAGTACGCCCTGTTCGGACAGCACGGCGTCCACGTCAATATCACGGACGGGCGGTACGTGTACATGCGCTGTCCGCAGCCCGGAAAAGAAGGCGAGCTGTACAATTACATTCTGGAACCATCCAGCTATCCCGGCGCGATCCGTGAGAAGGAAATGCGGACGGCGCAGCCCTTCCAGGGATTTAACTTTACAAAGGGAATGCCGGTTTGGAAGATAAAGGGCGGATACGGGATCAGCTCTCTGGGCTTCCCGCCGAAGACTCTGATGGATTTTGGCACGCTGCTGTATGATCTGGATTCCGATCCCGCCCAGGAGCATCCGATCCAGGATGAGAAAGTGGAAGAGCGGATGAAGAAGAACATGGCGCTCCTGATGAAGGAAAACGACGCGCCCAGAGAGCAGTATATTCGTCTGGGCCTGGAGTATCCGGACTGAGAAAAAGGAGGTGGCGGACTATTTATCCCGCCACCTGCAGACAATCACAGATATTTTCCTATGAAAAAAGCCCCGCAAGGGGCTTTTTTCAGTCTGCATAAACTTTTCTTTTCCGTCAACCTTTTCCATTCCAGCAGTAGGTGCACAGCTTGCAGGGCTCGATGCCGATGGATTCCACCAGGTCGTCCAGACGGTGGTAGCGCAGGGTGGTAAATCCCAGCCTTTTGCGGATCTCCTCCACCATTTCCTTGTAGTTCTGGCTGTCCGGGTTGGCGTAGTCTTCCAAGGTCGCCTGGGAAACGCTGTCCCCCTCCCGCTCGCGGATGATCCGGCGGGTAATCAGGTCCAGATCAGAGGTGGACCTGGAGAAGTTTAAGTAGGGGCAGGCAAAGGTAATGGGCGGGCAGGCGGGGCGCACATGCACTTCCTTTGCGCCGCTCTTGTACAGAAAGTCTGTCGTCTCGCCCAGCTGGGTGCCGCGGACGATGGAGTCGTCGATGAGCAGCAGCTTTTTATCCCGGATCAGGCAGTCCACAGGGATCAGCTTCATCTTGGCGATGAGATTTCTCTGATTCTGGTGCTGAGGCATGAAGGACCTGGGCCAGGTGGGGGTGTATTTGATAAAGGGGCGGGAGAAGGGGATGCCGGACTCATTGGCATATCCCACGGCGTGGGCCGTTCCGGAGTCAGGCACTCCGGCCACGCTGTCGGCGGTGACGCCCTCGTCCCGCTTGGCTAACAGGCGGCCGCAGTTGTAGCGCATCTGCTCCACATTCACGCCCTCGTAGCTGGAGGTGGGGTAGCCGTAGTAGGTCCAGAGGAAGGAGCAGATTTTCATCTCCTTTCTGGGGGCGCTGATCACGCTTACGCTCTCCGGCGTGAGGAAATCGATCTCCCCGGGGCCCAGCTCAGAGTAGTGGGAATAGCCCAGATTCAGGTAGGCGAAGTTTTCAAAGGACACGCAGAACGCGTCCTCCTTCTGGCCGATGGTGATGGGGGTGCGTCCCATCCGGTCTCTGGAGGCGTAGATTCCCTCGGGAGTGAGGATCAGGATGGACATGGATCCCTTGATCTTCTCCTGAGCGAAGAGCAGACCGTCTTTTAAGGTGGCCTGCTGGTTGATCAGAGCTGCCACCAGCTCCGTGGAGTTAATCCGGCCGCCGCTCATTTCCATAAAATGGATGTGGCCGCTCTGGAACGCCTCAGCGATCAGCTCCTCCGCGTTGGAGATATGGCCGACTGTGGTGATGGCGTAGCTTCCTAAGTGGGAGTGGATCAGAAGAGGCTGAGGATCCGTGTCGGAGATGCAGCCGATTCCCAGATTTCCTTCCAGCTCATCCAGGTCATTTTCAAATTTCGTCCGAAACGGTGAATTCTCAATGTTGTGAATGGCACGGTGAAACCCGTCTTTCCCGTAAACGGCCATGCCGCCCCGTCTGGTGCCCAGATGGGAGTGGTAGTCGATTCCGAAGAACAGGTCCAGTGTGCAGTTGGATTTTGATACGACGCCGAAAATTCCGCCCATGAGTAAACTCTCCTTTTTATATGAAAAGATAAAAGTAACGCCTCAGTTCAGCCGTTGGCTTCTGCGCGGCTGAACTGATGTAAATTGACAAAAGTTCGCTACCATAGTACCACATATTAGCATTACATAACAATAGAATTTACTTATTAAAAATACTAATAAATTATCCGGGGCAGCAGGCACAGCCTGTTATCTGGCGGCAGTTTCCAGCTTCCGCCTGGTAAAGAGTACCAGCAGATCTCCGCTCTCGATCACCGTTTCCCCGTCGGGGATAATGTCTGTCTGATCTCTCCGGATCAGAACGACCAGACAGTCCCGGCGCAGTCCGGCGTCCTTCAGCTGCCGCCCGGCAGCGGGGCTGCCCGGAGTGACATGGATCTCCGTCAGTTCAATGCCGTCCTGATCCTGGTATTCCTCTCCGCCGATGATGACGGAGTCACCCGTCTCCAGCAGAGTGTCTCCCTTGGGGATAATGGCGGAACCATTTCGGATCACGGCGGCGATGAGGGTGCCGGGGATGGACGGGATGTCCCGGATTCTGCTGCCGCCCCAGGGGTGGCCGGCCCCGATCTCCAGCTGAATAAAGCGGACGCTGCTCTCCTCCGAGTAGTCATTGAAGGTTTTCAGCACGTTTTCCCTGTCGTCGATCATGTCCAGCTTCCGGGACGCCAGGGGCAGAAGGGTGCCCTGAAACAGGAGAGACAGGAGGACAACACAGAATACGATCTGAAAAATGGATTCCTTTCCGTATTCAGATGACACAGCGGCGGTGATGGAGAACACGATGGACGCGGCTCCCCGCAGCCCCGCCCAGGAGACGATCATCTGCTGGTTAAGGGGAGCCTTAAACGGGGCGAGAAGGAGGGCTACTGCCGCCGGCCGGGCGATCACCGTGAGAAACAGGGCGATGAGGACGGCGGGGAGAAACACCTGGGGCAGCCTGGAAGGGGAGACCAAAAGTCCCAGCAGGAAGAAGATCAGCATCTGCATCATTCCGTTGAAGGCGTCGAAGAAATTGACCAGGCTTTTCTTCCCCGGGATCTCCTGATTCCCCAGCAGGATGCCGGCAAGGTAGGCGCTTAAGTATCCATTTCCGCCGAGAAGGGACGGAAGGGCGTAGGAGGCGACGGCCGCGGCCACCAGAAAGATGGATTCAAAGCCGTCGGAGCCCAGGGGAACATTGCGCAGCACCCAGCCGGCGGCCGCGGCCGTGAGGATCCCGCCGCCGATGCCGAAGAGCAGCTGGGCGGCCACAGACCAGGCGATGCCGCCGGCTGAGACGCCGCCGCCCATGGCGGCCAAAAGGGTGACGGTGAGCATGTAGGCGCAGGGGTCGTTGCTGCCGCTCTCGATCTCCAGCAGAGGCGCCGTCCCGTATTTTAAGTTCAGGCGCTGGGAGCGGAGGATGGAGAATACGGAGGCGGCGTCGGTGGAACCCAGGACGGAGCCGATGAGCATTCCTTCCAGAAGCCCGAAGCCCAGCACAAAGCGGCAGAACAGGCCGGTCAGGCCGGCAGTGATCAGGACGCCCAGAGTGCTTAAAAGGATGGACTGGACAGCCACCGGCTTTGCGGTGCTCCATTTGGTGCCGAAACCGCCGTAAAACATAATGATAATGAGAGCGGCGGAACAGATCTTTTCCGAGAACGCGTAGTCCTCAAAGTGGATGCGGAAGATGCCGTCGGAGCCGAACAGCATTCCCAGAGCGATAAAGAGGAGCAGAGTGGGAACTCCCAGGCGGCCGGACAGCTTGCTGCCGGCGATGCAGGCGATCATAATGACCGCGCAGAAAAGAAGAAACAGATTCATGGGCATGCCTCCTTGAATGGGGAAGGATTGACGGGCTGCAGAAAGGATGCCGAAGATCCGGCAGGAATGAGCCTATTATACCGGAAGGGTGTGGAAAAAGCAAGAAATGCCGGGGAGAGCCTCCCCGGCATTTTAAAGTCTGCTGTCAGTATGAAGACCGGATCAATGAAGACCCGATCATCCTGATTTCCGGCAGGATCAGATCTCGTTGATCTTTCTCTTGATGTAGGTGGTGTGGAGAAGATGATGGGCCTTCTCGCTTCCCGGCTCGCCTAAGTAGGTGGAGTAGAGCTCTTTGATCGCCGGGTTTTCATGGGACTTGCGGATGGTGTCCGCCTTGTCATCGTCGTAGAGCACCTTGGCACGGAGTGCCCGGATATCCACGGTGTTGCGCACCCAGCCGGGCTGCTGAGGCTGTCCGCCGCCGTTGACGCAGCCGCCGGGGCAGCCCATGATCTCGATAAAGTGATAGTGGGCCTCGCCGTTTTTCACCCGGTTTAACAGCTCTCTGGCGTTGCTGAGGCCGGAGGCCACAGCTACGTTCACATCCATTCCGGCTACGTGGTAGGTGGCTTCCTTGATGCCCTTGGTGCCCCGGACCTCAGTGAAGTCCACGCTCTTAAGCTCTTCGCCGGTGAGCGTCTCCACTGCGGTGCGCAGAGCTGCCTCCATCACGCCGCCGGTAGCTCCGAAAATGGTTCCGGCGCCGGTGCTTAAGCCTAAGGGGGCGTCGAAATCCTCATCGGGCAGGTTCTGGAACTTCAGGCCGCACTTGCGGATCAGTCTGGCCAGCTCTCTGGTGGTCATGGAGTAGTCCACATCCGGTACGCCGTTGGCGTCCTCGTCCGGACGGCCGATCTCGAATTTCTTGGCGGTACAGGGCATGACGGACACAGAAACAATGTCCTTCGGGTCAATTCCCGCTTTCTCCGCGTAGTAGGATTTGGCGATGGCGCCGAACATCTGCTGGGGAGATTTGCAGGAGGACAGATTTTCCGTCATATCCGGGAAATAGTGCTCGCAGTATTTTACCCAGCCGGGGGAGCAGGAGGTGATCATGGGCAGCACGCCGCCGTTTTTCACCCGCTCCACAAACTCGTGGGCCTCCTCCACAATGGTCAGGTCCGCGGCAAAGTCAGTGTCAAACACCTTATCAAAGCCGATCCGCCTTAAAGCGGCCACCATCTTGCCTTCCACGTTGGTGCCGATGGGATAGCCGAACTCCTCGCCTAAAGCCGCCCTGACAGAGGGAGCAGTCTGAACGATCACATGCTTGGCAGGATCAGCGATGGCTGCCAGGACCTCGTCGGTGCAGTCCTTCTCGTAGAGGGCGCCGGTGGGGCAGACGGCGATGCACTGGCCGCAGGATACGCAGCTGGTCTCCCCCAGGCCCATGCCGAAGGGAGAGCCGATAAAGGTGGCAAAGCCTCTCATGTTGGCTCCGATGACGCCGATGCCCTGGGTCTTCTCGCAGACGGCCACGCAGCGGCGGCAGAGGATGCACTTGCTGTTGTCCCGGATCATGTGGGGAGCGCTGTCGTCGATCTCAGACGGGGTCTTTTCTCCGTCGTAATAGTCCTCGTCGGTGACGCCTAACTCTTTGCACAGCTGCTGCAGTTCGCAGTTTCCGCTTCTCACGCAGGAAAGACAGCTGCGGTTGTGGTTGGAGAGCAGGAGCTGAAGGGTCTTTTTCCTGGATTCCCGCACCTTCGGGGTGTTGGTCCAGACTTCCATGCCCTCGTTTATGGGGTAGACGCAGGAGACAACCAGGCTCTTTGCGCCCTTGACCTCCACCACGCACATCCGGCAGGCGCCGATCTCGTTGATTTCTTTTAAGTAGCACAGCGTGGGAATCTCAATGTGCGCCAGTCTGGCAGCCTCCAGAATGGTAGAGCCTTTGGGAGCACTGACTTCCATGCCGTTGATTTTGATTGTGATATTCTCCATTGTGATCCCCTCCATTACTGTTTGTAGATTGCGCCGAACTTACATTTCTCCATGCAGGCGCCGCACTTGATACACTTATCCTGGTCGATGACGTGCGGATTTCTCACGGTGCCGGAGATGGCGTTGTTCGGACAGTTGCGGGCGCACAGCGTACAGCCGCGGCACTTGTCAGGATCAATATGGTAGGAGAGGAGGGCCTTGCAGACGCCTGCGGGGCATCTCTTCTCTTTGATATGGGCCTCGTACTCATCGCGGAAGTAGCGGAGGGTGGACAGAACCGGGTTGGGGGCCGTCTGTCCTAAGCCGCAGGCAGAGTTCTCCTTCACGTAGTAGCAAAGCTCCTCCAGCTTATCCAGATCTTCCATGGTGGCCTGGCCTTTGGTGATCTTTGTCAGGATCTCCAGCATTCTCTTGGTGCCCACGCGGCAGGGCGTACATTTTCCGCAGGATTCCTCCACGGTGAACTCCAGGAAGAATTTGGCGATGTCCACCATGCAGTCCGTCTCGTCCATGACGATCAGTCCGCCGGAGCCCATCATGGATCCGATGGAGATCAGGTTGTCATAGTCGATGGGAATGTCAAAATGCTCAGCCGGGATACAGCCGCCGGAGGGACCGCCGGTCTGGGCCGCCTTGAATTTCTTGCCGTTAGGAATGCCGCCGCCGATCTCCTCGATCACTTCCCGCAGGGTGGTTCCCATGGGGATCTCCACCAGGCCGGTGTTGTGGATCTTGCCGCCCAGGGCGAACACCTTCGTGCCCTTGGATTTCTCCGTGCCCATGGAGGCGAACCACTCCGGTCCGTTTAAGATGATCTGGGGAATGTTGGCGTAGGTTTCTACGTTATTTAAAATGGTGGGCTTGCCGAACAGGCCCTTCTGAGCCGGGTATGGAGGTCTGGGCTTAGGCTCGCCCCGGTTGCCCTCGATGGAGGTCATCAGAGCCGTCTCCTCGCCGCAGACGAAGGCGCCTGCGCCCAGTCTCAAGTCAATGTCAAAATCAAAGCCGGTGCCGAAAATGTCCTTGCCGAGAAGTTCCATCTCTCTGGCCTGTTTGATGGCGATCTTCAGACGCTCCACGGCGATGGGGTACTCGGCCCGGACGTAAATATAGCCCTGGCTGGCCCCGATGGCGTAGCCGGCGATGGCCATGGCCTCCAGCACTGCGTGGGGGTCGCCTTCCAGGATGGAACGGTCCATGAACGCGCCGGGGTCGCCCTCGTCTGCGTTGCAGCAGACGTACTTCTGGTCGGCGTCATTCTGTTTGGCCAGCTTCCACTTTAATCCGGTGGGGAAGCCGCCGCCGCCTCTTCCGCGGAGTCCGCTGTCCATCAGGGTCTGAATCACGTCGTCGGGAGTCATCTCCGTCAGAACTTTGCCCAGGGCCTCGTAGCCGCCGGTTCCGATGTACTCCTCGATGGATTCCGGATTGATGATGCCGCAGTTGCGCAGGGCGATGCGGTGCTGTTTCTTATAAAAATCGGTGTCGATCAGAGCCTTTACGCCTGCGGGAGTCACCGTCTCCTGGTAGAGAAGACGTTTCACCACACGGCCTTTTAACAGGTGCTCAGATACGATCTCCGGGATGTCCTCCTCCTTCACCATGGAGTAGAAGGCAGCGTCCGGGTAGACGATCATGATGGGGCCTAAGGCGCAGAGGCCGTGGCAGCCGGTCTGCACAACGGCCACCTCGTCGGTAAGGCCCTGCTTTGCCAGCTCTTCTTTCAGTTTTTCCATAATTTTCTGGCTTCCGGAGGAGGTACAGCCCGTTCCTCCGCAGACCAGTACGTGCGAACGATACATAGCGTTTTTCCTCCTTATTTAATGTCTGCGGAAGCCAGAGTGTACTCTTCGATCACATGGCCTCCCACCAGATGGCGGTCCACAACTTCCGCCGCTTTCTGGGGATTCATTTTGATGTAGGTTACTTTGGGCTTTCCAGGCTCCATCACTTCCACGATGGGCTCATACTGGCATAAGCCGATGCACCCGGTCTGGGTGACAGAGATCCGGTCCGTCAGCCCGCGCTCCTGGACCAGATCGGAAAGGGTGTTTAATACGGGACGGGCGCCGCTGGCAATGCCGCAGGTTGCCATTCCAACGACTACCCGTGTGTGTGTATGATCTTCCGCTCTCATGCTCACCTGATTCTGCATTTTTGAGCGGATCGCTCTCAGCTCTTCAAGAGATTTCATAGCAATTCCTCCTATCCGGCAGACTAAAGGTCTGCCCCGCCGTCGGTTTCAAGTTTGTTTTCTGTCAGATAATCCATGATGTAGGATGAGACTTCCGGAGCATTTAAGGGAATGTCTCCCAGGATCTCCCGGAACTGTCTCGTGTCCAGGGAAAAGGACGCCCCGTCATATTCGTAGGTGTAGCAGAAATCCGTGTCCGGATGGCCGATCACCAGGCTGCGGATAGTGCTTGAAATGTCTCCCAAAGGCATCCGGTCGATGCTCGAGAGGACAAACACCGCCGTCACCTCCGTCCCTTTTCCAGGGGCAGAGCGGATGTCAAAGCTGCCGCCGGTGAGTTCTGCCGCCTCCTTGAAAAAGGGGACGCCCAACCCCACCTTTCTGGTGGTCCTGGTGGTAAAAAAAGGATCGGTTACACGGGCCAGCTCATCGGCTGTCATGCCGCAGCCGTCGTCTGCGATCACCACGGTCAGCCGGTCTTTTTTCGTGTCCGCGGATACGGTGATGGTCACAAGAGAAGCTCCTGCCCGTGTGGAATTTTCCGCCACGTCCAGAATATTTAAAGAAATTTCCGTCATCATAGGTTTATTGATATTTGGCCAGAATGGCCGGGATCTGGTCGGGTGTCAGACGGCCGTACACCTCGTCGTTGATCATCATGACGGGGGCCAGTCCGCAGGCGCCGACACAGCGGCAGGAATCCAGGGAAAATCTGCCGTCGGGAGTGCATTCTCCGTTGGTGATTCCCAGAAGATCTTCCAGTTTCTTAAAAATATCGCCGGACCCCTTGACATAGCAGGCTGTGCCAAGACATACGGAGATCTGATATTTCCCCTTAGGCTGGAGTGCGAATTGAGAATAGAATGTGGACACCCCGTAGATTTTTTCCAGGGGAATGCCGGTTTCATCGGAAATCATGGTCTGAACCTCGATGGGAAGATAACCGTAGATCTCTTGGGCCTTCTGCATAATCGGCATCAGGCATCCCTTGGTGTCCTTGAGCTGGGCGATCGCGTTTTTCAGCTCTGCCTCCTGCTCTTTAGTTCCGGAAAAGGGAACCGTTTTCTGTTTGCAAGCCATTTTTGAACCTCCTCATTCAGTCTACACATTATGCAGTACATAATCGTATAGTAGCACAAACAAATGTAAAAATCTACTGAAAAAAACGGATATGATAGAAAAATAACAAATTTTTTCTGTTGATAATTGCCAAAGCCGATGGTATCCTAGAGCTATCAATGAGGCATTTTGGCGCAGAGGAAAACGTGCGCCTGACAGAGAAAGGATGGATGGGCTATGACGGTAGAAGACGTTCGCGCGGCGCTGGGAGCCAGGGTGCTGGTGGGGGAGGAACACCTGGACCGGGAGGTGAGGACCGCCTGCGGTTCCGATATGATGAGTGATGTGCTGGCATTTTCCAAGGACCACGGCGTGCTGCTCACCGGACTTGTGAATCCCCAGGTGGTGAGAACGGCGGAGATGTTAGACATCGTCTGCATTATATTTATCAGGGGCAAGAAGGCGGATGAAAAGCTTCTGGAAATGGCGAGGGAGAGAGATCTGGTGGTGCTGGAGACGGGCCACCGGATGTTTACCGCCTGCGGCCTGCTCTACGAGGCCGGCCTGCGGGGAGGTGCGATCTGATGGATGACGCGATCGTATTAAAATATGAGGTTTCCCCCGACGATTTTACCAGGGCGGGGGAGGCCAGCAGCGACGTAAAGGGCAAGCTGAAGCAGATGGGAGTGCCGCCGGACGCGGTGCGCAAGGTGGCCATCGCCATGTACGAGGGGGAGATCAATATGGTGATCCACGCGAAAGGCGGGGAGATCACCGTCACCATCACCCCGGAGAAGATCACCATGGTGCTGGCGGACGTGGGGCCTGGGATTCCGGATGTGGAGCTGGCCATGCAGGCAGGGTATTCCACGGCGCCGGACGCCATCCGCTCCCTGGGCTTTGGTGCGGGCATGGGCCTGCCCAACATGAAAAAGTATACGGATGAGATGAAAATAGATACGACCGTCGGCGTTGGCACGACGATCACGATGGTGGTGAATTTGTAATGGATAAATTTTATCATTCCGTTCATCTGGAGGAATCTCTGTGCCGGGGCTGCATCAACTGCATCAAGCGCTGCCCCACCCAGGCCATCCGGGTGCGGGGCGGGAAAGCGCGGATCAACAGCAAGTTCTGCATCGACTGCGGCGAGTGCATCCGTGTCTGTCCTCATCACGCGAAGCAGGCAACCTACGATAAGCTGGACGTGCTGAAGCAGTACCGGTATACGGTGGCTCTCCCGGCCCCGTCCCTCTACGGCCAGTTCAACAATCTGGAGGACGTAAATATCGTGCTGAATGCCCTGCTGCTCATGGGCTTTGACGATGTGATGGAAGTGGGGGCGGCGGCGGAGCTGGTGAGCGAGGCCACCAGGGCCTATCTGGAGGAGCACCAGGAGAATCTGCCGGTGATTAGCACCGCCTGCCCGTCGGTGGTCAGGCTGATCCGGGTACGGTTTCCCAATCTGATCTCCCACCTTCTGCCTTTAAACCCGCCGGTGGAGGTGGCCGCCTGCCTGGCGGTGAAGAAGGCCATGAAGAAGACAGGACTGCCCAGAGAGGATATTGGGATCTGCTTTATCTCTCCCTGTCCCTCGAAGGTGACTTACGCCAAATCTCCCCTGGGGACGGAAAAGAGCCAGATCGACCGTGTGCTGGCCATCAAGGACGTGTATCCCATCCTTCTTTCCTATATGAAGGCGGTGGGACCGGACCCGGCTGAGATCGGGACTGCCGGGAAGATCGGCGTCAACTGGGGGCGGAGCGGCGGTGAGGCCGGCGGACTGTTCACAGAGAGCTATCTGGCGGCGGACGGCATTGAGAATGTGATCCGGGTGCTGGAGGATCTGGAGGATCAGAAGTTTTCCAACCTGAAATTTGTGGAGCTGGACGCCTGCAGCGGCGGCTGCGTGGGGGGAGTGCTGACAGTGGAAAACCCCTATGTGGCGGAGGTGAAATTAAAGCGGCTGCGCCGGTACATGCCGGTGGCCAGGAGCCATATGGACGGGGAGGATGCGGAGGACTGCATGGCCTGGACGAAGGAAGTGGACTATGAGCCGGTGTTTTCCCTGGGCCACAACATGATGGAAAGTTTTGCCAGGCTGAACCAGGCGGAGCGGCTGTTGAAAAAGCTGCCGGGGCTGGACTGCGGCTCCTGCGGAGCGCCCACCTGCAAGGCCCTGGCGGAGGACATTGTGCGGGGAGAGGCCAGGGAGGAGGACTGCGTCTATTACCTGCGGGAGAGCCTGCACAAGCTGTCCACGGAGGTATCCCACCTGGCGGACGACATGGCTGCCGGGGAGAAAGACGGGCGGGAGACGCTGCGGCTTTTAAAGGAGTACATACAGAAGATTTCCGACGATATGGCGAAGCTGGATGAGGAGAAGAGATAGGCTATGACAGTAAAGGAACTGGCGGATACGAAAAAATACCAGGTGGTGAACCTGGGAGACGGGACGGAGAGAAGCATCGGGAAGGTGTTCTGCTGCGACCTGTTAAGCATTGCCATGGGGCGGGCCCCCGCCGGCTGTGCCTGGGTGACGGTGATGGGAAATATGAACACCCTGGCGGTGGCGTCCCTGGCGGACGCGGCCTGCGTGATCCTGGCGGAGGGGATGGAACTGGACGGGGCCGCAAAAAAAAAGGCCGCAGAGCAAGGGATCACTGTGCTGGCATCGGAGCGGCCGGTGTTTGACACAGCCCTTGAGATCTATGAGATGATTTCCGGGACGGCTTCCGGGAAGAAGGACTGACGGGAGGAGAAACGGGGCCGCGGGATTATGGGCGCGGGCCTGGAGGCTCATCGAAGGACCGCGGGCTCGTCGGATTATGGGAGGGCCGAGGGCCTGGAGTCTCATCGAAGGACCGCGGGTTCGTCCGAAACGAAGGCCCGCCGGCTCCCGGTCAGAAAAAGGAGGGGCGGAGACGTGGAAGTGTATTACGATCTGCACATTCATTCCTGCTTATCTCCCTGCGGGGACGGGGATATGACCCCGGCCAACATCGCGGGGATGGCGGCGGTGAAGGGGCTGGATGTGATCGCGGTGACGGATCACAATTCCTGCAAAAACTGTGAGGCGGCCATGGCGGCGGGGGCGGAGTACGGGGTGTTAGTAATCCCCGGCATGGAGATCTGCACAGCGGAGGAGATCCATGCGGTCTGCCTCTTTCCCGGCCTTTCGGAGGCCATGGATTTTGACCGCCTGGTGCATGACGCCCTGCCGCCTGTGAAGAACCGGCCGGATATTTTCGGGGAGCAGCAGATCTATGACTGCAGGGACAGAATCTGCGGGGAGGAGCCTTATCTGCTTATCAATGCCTGCTCCATATCCTTTGACGGGCTGTGGGAGCTGGTGAGGGAGAGGGACGGCGTGATGTTTCCCGCCCACATTGACAAGACGGCCAACAGCCTGATCTCCAGCCTGGGGCAGATCCCGCCGGACAGCCGCTTTGCGGCGGCGGAGGTGAAGGATCTGACCAGGCTCCACCAGCTGAGGAGAGAACACCCCTACCTGGAAAAATGCCGGATCGTGAGCAACTCTGACGCCCACTATCTGGAGTACATCAAGGAGCCGGAGCTCACTCTGCCGGTGCCGGAAAAAACCATCCGCGCGGTGCTGGATGTTCTCTGCGGCAGGGAGTGAGAGCAGGCCGGAACAGGGGAAAGAGAATAAGTTTTTTTAAGTTTAAGTAGAATATATATTAATTTGACTAAGTTGCATGCGGGAAATATAATAGAATCAACAATCGGACGGATGATCAAATATCAGGAGAGGAAGGTAAACTATTATGGCATCACCAATCATTACCAAAATGGAAGTGTATCCCGTAGCAGGAAGAGACTGCATGGAGTTAAACTTGAGCGGCGCGCACTCCCCGTTTTTCACCAGAAACATCGTAATCCTTCACGCGGATAACGGAGAAATGGGTGTGGGAGAAGTTCCCGGAGGGACCAAGATCACATCCGCGCTGGAAGAGTGCATTCCGATCGTGGAGGGCACCAGACTGGCAGAGTACAAGGATACTCTGTTAAAGGTAAAGGCTCATCTGGACGGCAAGGGCGAAGTGGACGTGAGAGGAAACCAGACCTTTGACCTGCGCACCGGCGTGCATGTGCTCACGGCAATCGAGGCTCCCTGCCTGGATCTGATGGGCAAATATCTGGATGTTCCGGTATGCGCCCTGCTGGGAGACGGACAGCAGAGAGACAAGGTCCGCATGCTGGGATACCTGTTCTTTGTAGGCGACAGAAACAAGACGGATCTTCCCTACGAGTCCGAGCCGGATTCTGACTGCGAGTGGTACCGGATCCGCCATGAGGAGGCTCTGACCGCTGACAAGATCGTGGCTTTCGCAAAGGCAACTCATGAGAAATACGGCTTCCAGGACTTCAAGTTAAAGGGCGGCGTTCTCCCGGGAGATCAGGAGATGGAAGTGATCCGCGAGCTGAAGAAAGCCTTCCCGGATGCCAGAATCGACCTGGATCCCAACGGCGGCTGGACGCTGGAGCAGGCATGCGAGTATGTGAAGGGAATGCAGGGCATTCTGACTTACTGCGAGGATCCCTGCGGAGCTGAGGGCGTGTACTCCGGAAGAGAGATCATGAGCGAGTTCAGACGCCGCACCGGTTTCCCCACAGCTACCAACATGATCGCCACTGACTGGAGAGAGGTGGGACATGCGCTGGAGTCCCAGTCCGTAGACATCATTCTGGCAGATCCCCACTTCTGGACCATGAGCGGTTCTGTGCGGGTGGCTCAGATGTGCCATGATTTCGGATATACCTGGGGTTCCCACTCCAACAACCACTTTGATATTTCCCTGGCTATGTTCACCCAGGTAGGCGCTGCCGTTCCCGGCGAGTACAACGCTCTGGATACCCACTGGATCTGGCAGGAGGGACTGGAGAGACTGACCAAGGAGCCGCTGCAGATCGTGGACGGCTGCGTAGAGGTTCCCAAGAAGCCTGGTCTGGGCATCGAGGTAGATATGGAGCAGGTAAAGAAGGCTCATCAGCTGTACTTAGACCACTGCCTGGGCGGCCGTGACGATTCCATCGGAATGCAGTACCTGATTCCGGGATGGAAGTTCGACCCGAAGAAGCCTTGCCTGGTGAGATAAGACTGCCCTGAGCGGAGAGATCCGGACAGACATACATAAATATAGAGAATCAGACACGTTGCAGAAAGCCCGGCGGTGAGCCGGGCTTTTTGTGTGTTTCTGCCCGGTAGGAGAAATGGCCGGCGGCCGGAGAGATTTTTCCCTGCCCGGCCGCCGAAATCCCGGCCGGGGATTCTTAGAAAAAGTAAGAGAAAGAGAATTATTAATAATTTTACTTATAGAATTTCGGGGACTATAATAGAATTAACCTGCCGGGGAAGGATGTTTTTCCCGGCTTGAATAAAACAGAATGGATCATTCGGAAAGGAAGAGGTATGAGCGCTCCACTGTACATCAAAATCAAAGATCAGGACAATGTGGCTATCGCAGTCAACGAGATCAAGGCCGGTACGGAAGTGATGGACGGCATTGTGGCGGCCCAGGATATTCCCCAGGCCCACAAGATCGCGCTGGAGGACATCCCCAGCGGCGGCGAGATCATCCGCTACGGGGTGGTGCTGGGCTACGCCATCGACGACATTAAGAAAGGAAGCTGGATCAACGAGCACATGCTGACGCTCCCCACGCCTCCGGACGTGGACAATATGGAGTACGGCACCAACATTGTGACCGATCTTCCGGAACCGCCGGTAACGACCTGGGAGGGATATAAGAATCCCTGGGGAGGTCCGGCAGGCACCAGAAATATTCTGGGGATCAGCACCACGGTGCAGTGCGTCACCGGCGTACTGAACGTGGCTGTGGAAAAAATGAAAAAAGAACTGCTCCCCAAATATCCCAATGTGGATGACATCGTCCCGGTCAATCATCCCTACGGCTGCGGCGTGGCTATCAACGCCCCGGAGGCGAAGGTGCCGATCCGCATTCTCCGCAATCTGGCAAAGCACCCCAATTTCGGCGGACAGCTGATGGTGGTGGCCTTAGGCTGTGAAAAGCTGACGGTAGACATGCTTATCGACGAGGCGGACATCAGCCCGGAAAACGTGATCGTGCTCCAGGAGGAGAAGGGCTTTGACGCCATGATCGACGCCCTCATGGAGATGGCGGACAAAAAATTAAAGATCTTAAATGAGAGAAAGAGAGAGACACTGCCCCTGTCAGAGCTTCTGGTGGGCATGCAGTGCGGCGGCAGCGATGCCTTCTCCGGCGTGACGGCCAACCCGTCTGCCGGCTACGCGGCGGATATGCTGGTAAAAGGCGGAGCCACTGTCATGTTCTCTGAGGTGACGGAGGTCCGCGACGGCGTTTACCTTCTGGCCCACCGCTGCGTCAGCGAGGAAGTGGAAAAGAAGCTGGCCGCGGAGATGAAATGGTATGACAATTATCTGTTAAACGGCCAGGTGGACCGCAGCGCCAACCCCACCCCCGGAAACAAGAAGGGCGGTCTTGCCAATATCGTGGAGAAGGCCATGGGCTCCATTGCCAAATCAGGAACCTCTCCCATCGTGGAAGTTCTCTCTCCCGGAGAGAAGCCTACGAAGCACGGTCTGATCTACGCGGCAACGCCGGCCAGCGACATTGTCTGCGGTCCCTGCCAGCTGGCATCCGGCATCGGCCTGCAGGTATTCATGACCGGACGGGGAACGCCCTACGGCCTTGCCATCGCACCGGTGATCAAGGTCTGCTCCAGAAATGACATGAAGGAGCAGTGGCCGGATCTGATCGATGTGAACGCCGGCCCCATCGCCACAGGCGACGCCACCATCCCGGAGATTGGAACAGAGCTGTTCCGGGAGATCATCGACGTGGCCAGCGGAAGAAAGCAGAGCTTTGCGGAGAAATATAAGCTCCACAACGATCTGTGCATCTTCAACCCGGCACCGATCACCTGATAGAAAAAGGTCAGAGGCTCTTCCAGTATTCTAAAAGATACTCAGAAGTCCCTTCCTGCAGTTTCCGGACTCCGTCCGGGGCAAAGCCAAACCGGCTGTATAAAGCTCTGGCCGGCTGGTTTTTCTCCAGGACCCAGAGAGAAACAGTTTTCATGCCGGCCTGTGAGGCGGCGGACAAAAATGCGTCGAGAAGGACTTTTCCCAGCCCCTGATGCTGGAAAAACGGGTCCACATACAGTTCTTTCAGCTCCCAGTGCAGGCTGGGAGCTTTGCTTTTGTCCCAGCGGGTCATGGCTTTCACGATTCCGTCGTCCCAGACGAACACATCTTTTCTCATATCCGGGTCATCCCGGAAGCTGAGGGCCAGGTCCAGTACCTGCATTTCCTGGAAGGAGACGTAATCATTTTGAAAAATAGGCCGGAAGGCAGTCCTTTTGGCAAAAATCTGAATTTCCGCCAGACGGGAAGCGTCGGCGGGCAGTGCGGCTCGAAGCATGAAAAAATCCTCCTTTTTGCAGCGGCAGAGAACGGACGGTCTGCCGGGAATGCCTATACTATAGCGTTTTTGGGGGAGAAAAGCAAGGAAAGAGACGCCTGAAGCACCGCTTTTCAAACCGGCGGGAACGTGATAAAATTGGCACAGGCAGATCGGAATCCCGCCTGTCCGCCTGGGACGGACAGCAGACGGCAGCTGAAGGCCGGTCTGCGGCAAAGATAAAAAGATAAGGGGGAAAAACGTGAAAAAACAGTTATATCTGATGCGTCATGGGCAGACCATGTTTAATGAACAGAAAAGAATTCAGGGCTGGTGCGATTCGCCGCTGACAGAGCTGGGAAAACGGCAGGCCCTGGCGGCCGGACAGTATTTTAAAGATCACGGGATCCGGTTTGACCACGCTTACAGCTCCACCAGCGAGCGATGCTGCGACACACTGGAGCTGGTCACAGACATGCCTTACACCCGTCTGAAGGGGCTTAAAGAGGTGTTTTACGGGCAGCTGGAGGCGGAGAGTGAGCGTCTGGCCTGCAAGGATCCGAAGGCGGCGGTCACGTACTATCTCCAGTTCGGGGGAGAGAGCACGGACGATGTGAGGGACCGGATGACCAGGACTCTGACGGAGATCATGGAAAAAGAGGACCATCACAGTGTGCTGGCCGTCTCCCACGGGGGAGCCTGCTTCAATTTTTTAAAGGGCGTTCAGGATCCGGCGGAAGAGCTGAAGAAAGGGCTTACCAACTGCTGCATTTTTATCTATGATTATGAGGATGGAAAATTTTCCCTCCGCGGAGTGGCAAGGCCAGCGCCGGAGGAGTAAAATGACAATGCCGGCGGAAACAGGTGAAAAGCGCTGTTTCTGCCGGCATTATGCGCGGAAAAAATCCGGGATGCTCTCTGAGAATCGAGAGTTTCCCGGATTTTCTGACGCTTATTTCAGTCCAGCCCTTCGGCAATCTCATAGAGCAGGCGCTCGGAGTCTTCCCATCCCAGACAGGGGTCGGTGATGGATTTGCCGTAGCAGTGCTCGGAGATCTTCTGGGAGCCGGGTTCGATATAGCTTTCGATCATCACGCCCTTGACCATTTCCTTGATCTGGTCAGAGTGGCGGCGGCTGTGGAGAACCTCCTTCACGATCCGTACCTGTTCCATGTACTGCTTATTGGAGTTGGAATGGTTGGCGTCCACGATGCAGGCCCGGTTCTGCACGTCTCTCTCGTGGTAGAGGCGGTAGAGCAGGATCAGGTCCTCGTAGTGGTAGTTGGGCAGGCACTGGCCGTGCTTGCTGACAGCACCGCGGAGAATGGTGTGGGCCAGGGGGTTTCCGTGGGTCTTGACCTCCCACTCCCGCATGATAAATTCATGGCCGGTCTGAGCCGCGACCACGGCGTTCAGCATCACGGAGAGATCGCCGCTGGTGGGATTTTTCATGCCTACAGGGACGTCGCAGCCGCTGCTGACCAGGCGGTGCTGCTGGTTTTCCACAGACCGGGCGCCGACGGCGATATAGGACATAATGTCATTCAGGTAGCTGACGTTTTCCGGGTAGAGCATTTCATCGGCGGTGGAAAAGCCGGTCTGCTCCAGCACCCGCATGTGCACATGGCGGATGGCGTGAAGGCCCTCGGAAACGCTGGGCTGTTTTTCCGGATCCGGCTGATGGAGCATTCCCTTGTAGCCCAGGCCGTTGGTACGGGGCTTGTTGGTGTAGACTCTGGGGATCAGGAGCAGGCGGTCGGCCACTTTTTCCTGAACTCTGGCCAGACGGGTGGTGTAATCCAGGACAGCGTCCTCATTGTCTGCGGAGCAGGGGCCGATGATGACCAGAAATTTGTCGCTCTCACCGGTGAAGATCTTCCGGATCTCTTTGTCTTTTTCTGCTTTTATCGCTGCCAGGTGGGCGGGAAGGGGAAATAACTCCTTGATCTCCGCAGGGGTGGGCAGCTTCTGTACAAACTCAAAACTCATTGGTATTCCTCCGTTTGCCGGCACTGGTAATTCTTTCGCGAAAAGTAAGCAATTCGTAAATTGACCGGCTCTCAAATGTCCATTATAATATAAAATCATCAAGTGAGCAAGGAGGAAACAGCATGAGAAGATCAGTATATACCGTATGTGCGGCTCTTGGAGCGGTACTTGTGATGAATATGACTGCCTGCAGTCAGGCGGAAAACGGAAGCGCGGGCGAGTCCTCTGCCGGGACTCAGGCGCAGACGGAAGCGCAGACAGAGACACAGACTGAGGAGCAGACGGAAGCGGAAGTTCCGGATCTGAACGAGGTTCTGGAGGAGGTAAAGGGAGCTTACGGGAGCGATTATCTGCCGGATACGGCTGTGGATGAGGCGGCCCTCACGGAAACGTTCGGCATTGATCCGGGGCTCTATGAGGAGTTTGCGGGGGAGGTGTGCCAGGCGGAAACCAGAGTGGACACCTTTCTGGCTGTGAGAGCGGTGCCGGGAGAGGGAGAGACAGTGGAACAGCTGCTTGATGCCTTCCGGGAGAGCAGTCTCCAGAACGCCGACCAGGACCAGAAGACCCGCGCCAAGCTGGAGGCGTCGAAGACCGTGCGCTACGGCGACGATGTCTATTATGTGATGCTGGGCGTCTGCGATGACGAGACGGAGGATGAGGCGCAGCTGACGGCAGATTATGAGATGCAGACCCAGATCGGTCTGGACATGATCGACAGCTTTTACGAATAAGGGCCGGCAGACAGTGAATATGGATACGAAAGAGGGAAGACACCTATGAATCAGGGAGAGAGAAACCGCATCGGCAGCCTGATGACCATTGCAGGCGGAATCTGCTGGGGATTTTCCGGCTGCTGCGGACAGTTTTTATTTCAGGAGAGGGGAGCGACGGCAGAATGGCTGGTGGCCCTGCGGCTTTTGGGAGCCGGAGTCCTGCTGATGGCTGTGGGATTTATCCGCAGCGGAAAAGGAAATCTGCAGATCTTCGGAAACCGCCGGGACCTGATCCACATGGCAGTGTTTGCCCTGGCGGGCATTCTCATGGCCCAGTATCCCTACTTTGCGGCAATACAGTATTCCAATGCGGGAACGGCTACAGTGCTGCAGTACATGTTTCCCGTGTTCATTCTGCTGATCCTGTGCGTGCAGGACAGGAGGCTGCCGTCAAAGGTGGAGGCGGCGGCCATCGTGCTGTGCCTGGCGGGGACATTTATACTGGGGACCCACGGGAATTTCCGGGAGCTGACTCTGACGCCGAGAGCGCTGTTTTTCGGCCTTTTGGCGGCGTTTGGCGCGGTTCTCTACAATATGATCCCGGGAGATCTTATGAGGAGGTACGGTGTCTGCCAGGTGCTGGGATTTGGAATGCTCTTAGCAGGCGCAGTCATGAGCGCCGCCGTGAGGCCGTGGAGGTATGAGGTGGTCTGGGACGCCGGGACGGTCATGGCTCTTTTGGGAGTGGTGATCGTGGGAACGGCCGCGGCTTTCGGCCTTTACCTGGCCGGCGTTTCCATAATCGGGCCTTTTAAGGGCAGCCTGTTTGCCAGCATGGAGCCGGTGTCGGCGGTGGTGATCTCCTTTTTCTGGCTGAAGACGGCGTTCACGGTCATGGATCTTCTGGGATTTGGGCTGATCCTGGGGACGGTGCTGCTGCTGACGGTTTATCAGTCCAGGACTTAGGTCCGGGCGGCAGGGAAAACGGGCTGTTTTCGGAAGTAGAAACAGGCCCTTTCCGGAAATAAATGCAGGCCTCTTCCGGAAATAAAATAGGTGTTGACAAACGGGGGAATTACCGTTTATAATACAGGCAATTTCATAAACAAATGCGATGAAGGGAACAAGTAGTTTTCGGACTGGAGCGGACAGAAAGCAGCCGGCTGATGAGAGGCGCGCGCGTCCCCGAAGATGAATACCTCCCGGAGCAGCGCCCCCAACGGGTGGACCGCGGCAGAGAATCCTGCCGGCGGCGGAATACCTCAGTAGGCGGCGACGGGGCGGCGGACGTTATTTCCGCCGGAGTATGTTGGTACTCCATGAGGCAGGCGGTGCGAGCCGTCTGTAAATAAAGGTGGTAACGCGAGCGGCAGCCTCGTCCTTTTGGACGAAGCTGCCTTTTGATTTTTAACAGGAAGTACAGTTCCCTGTTAAATGAAAACGCTCCGCGGGAATTGCACTGCGGCGGAAAAAACAGGAAAAGGAGAATGGAAACGATGCAGATTTACGAAGAGTTAGTGGCCAGGGGTCTGATCGCCCAGGTGACGAATGAAGAAGAGATCAGAAAGATGGTAAACAACGGAGAGGCGACTTTTTACATCGGCTTTGATCCCACGGCGGACAGCCTTCATGTGGGACATTTTATGGCTCTGTGCCTGATGAAGCGTCTTCAGATGGCAGGAAACCGCCCCATCGCCCTCATCGGCGGCGGCACCGGCATGATCGGCGATCCCTCCGGGCGCAGCGACATGAGACAGATGATGACGGTGGAGACCATTGAGCACAACTGCGAGTGCTTTAAAAAGCAGATGAGCCGGTTCATTGATTTCTCCGAGGGAAAAGCCCTTATGGTGAACAATGCGGAGTGGCTGACGAAGCTGAACTACATTGAGCTTCTGCGGGAAGTGGGCGCGTGCTTCAGCGTAAACAACATGCTGAGAGCGGAGTGCTACAAGCAGAGAATGGAGAAGGGACTCAGCTTCCTGGAGTTTAACTACATGATCATGCAGAGCTACGATTTCTACATGCTGTTCCAGAAATACGGCTGCAACATGCAGTTCGGCGGCGATGACCAGTGGAGCAACATGTTAGGCGGCACGGAGCTGATCCGCCGCAAGCTGGGTAAGGACGCCCACGCCATGACCATCACCCTGCTGTTAAATTCCGAGGGCAAGAAGATGGGCAAGACCCAGTCCGGTGCTGTCTGGCTGGATCCCAACAAGACCTCTCCCTTCGAGTTCTACCAGTACTGGAGAAATGTGGCTGACGCTGACGTTCTCAAGTGCCTGCGGATGCTCACCTTCCTTCCTCTGGAG
>DWWL01000041.1 GCA_019119775.1 Candidatus Lachnoclostridium pullistercoris
TCTTTTCATAGGCCTCCACCAGCCGCTCCACGTAAGATTTGGGGAGACGGTAGTTGAGAATGGCATAGGTCAGCATTCCGCCCGGCTTATCCATTTTGTCGATCACGGTCACTGCATGGCCTGCCCGGCGCAGGTAATATGCCGCGCTTAAACCTGCCGGTCCTGCGCCCACCAGAGCTACCCGGCGTCCTGTCTCCTTCTCCGGAGCCTGGTAAAACTGATCTGCGTGGTCCAGAATATAGTCGCCCACATACCGCTCCACGCTGTGGATGGAGACGCCCTCATCGGAAAGGCAGCGGTTACACTGTTCCTGGCAGGTATGGGCACACACTCTGGAGGTGATCATGGGCATGGGATTGGCTTCCATAAGGATTTCAGCCGCCTTTTCTGTGTTTCCCTGACGGAGCTGTTCCATATAAGCGGGAATATCCGTATTGGCCGGACACTGAATGGCACAGGGAGTCATATGGGTCTTCATTCCTCCGAAGATGGAGTGATAGCGGTTATCTCCCATCACCGCATAGCATTCTTTTCCGCCCTTTCTCATGCAGTCCATCCGGCCGCCCACTCCGTGGGGATAGCGGTAAAACCAGCACCGCACATCCTGACAGATATTTCCGCCGATGGTTGCCACATTGCGGATCAGAGGAGTGGCCACCGATCTGGCCGCCTGGGCCAGCACCGGAGCCTTCTCGTTTAACAGCGGGGATTTGGCTATATCTGCCAGCTTGGTCAGAGCCCCGATCTCAATCCCATCTTCTGTCTCTTTTATGTATTCATCGCCGGGAATTGTCTTCAAATCCACCACAACTTCCGGGTATTCTTCCAGAATCTGCTCTTTCAGCACTCCCAAAAGGTCGGAACCGCCCGCGATGGCAACCTTTCTTCCCTTTCTGCTGTCCTTTAACAGGGAGACTGCCTCATCAAAAGAAGCCGCGCTCTCATGTTCAAAATTTTTCACAGTGAATCCTCCCCTCTCATGCTTTTCCTAATGCTCTCAAAATCACCGCCGGAGTCGCAGGATAATCTTTCACGTCCACACCGATGGCGTTGGAAATTGCCATAAGAACGGCGCTGGCGCCGGCTGCTCCCGATATCTCCCCGATTCCCAGAGCCTTGAACATAAACGAATCGATCTGGGACTCCATCACATAAGCATCATAGGGCGGGAACTCATTAAACGGTCTCCATTTATAATCAATCAGGTTGGAAGTTAAAAGTCTTCCCGTGCCGGGATCCAGAATGCACTCCTCAAAGATAGCCGTGTCAATGCTGGCCGATCCAAAGCCGCCGTGCAGCTGCATCTCGATTGCCTTGGAATCGATGATCTGGCCCACATCTGTGCCGCCGGCCACCTTTACAATGGAAGTGCGTCCCGTCTCCAGATCCACTTCCACCTCCACAAACAGTGCCATGCAGCTGGGAATATTGAACATTTCCATGTGCTTGCCGTATCCCACAATGCTCAATTCCTTGGGAGCCAGCTTGAACATGGGGATGCACAGTTCCGGCGTATCACGGACAAATACCATAAAATCTTTCGTCTCCATCTGGTCCACGGAACGTCTGAAATGACGGGCTCCCAGCTCCAGTGCCTGCCGTTTGGCATCCAGCGCCGCCAGGGAAACTGCCTTGCCTGTGGTGATGGTTCCTCTGGATCCGCACAGGCCGTAGTTGGAGGGATTGAACTTGGTTCCCGGGTCTGTGATGGATACCTTCTCCACCGGAACATTCAGAACCTCCGCCACGATCTTGCAGGCGTTGCTCCTGGTTCCCATGCCGGACTCTGTAATGTCACACTCGATCACTGCCGTGGACGCTCTGGGATTTCCCACCAGATCCGGAACAATGCGGACAATGGCTTCCGTGTTGTCCTCACTGATATCCGCGTTACCGATCACGCCCATGCCGATGCCTCTGGCCTTTGTCCCGTTTACGGAAGTGGGCACATTCCATCCCTTCCATTTTTCTGACCAGCCGAAGCGGTCTGCCGCGTTCTGCATGGCCTCCGGGAAGAACAGGGAAGAACGGCTCTGCCACCACCGTCCGTCCCGCCAGATAAAGCGGTCTCCGGGAGCGATATAATTCTTTTTAAACACATCCAGAGGATTGAAATTTCCCTCTTTCATGACTGTGCACATCAGCCGCTCCAGACAGCTGTTTAACTCCTGTCCGCCGTATCCTCTCACGATGCCTGCCGGCTGTTTGTTGGTCACGGCAATGTGGCTGTCCATATACCAGTTGGGGCATTTGGCGCATACCAGCTGGGCCTCGCCCAGACCTACGCCTACCTGGCCCTGTACGGAGTCTGCCACAGCGCCCGTATCCACCAGCCAGTCTCCTTCTACCGCCCGCACATAGCCTTCCTTATCCATGCCGATCTTCGCCGTGATGGTGCTGCCCAGTCTGACCTCATAGGACATGAGCTGTTCTTCCTTGGTCAGCACGATCTTCACCGGCCGCTTCGTCACCAGAGACAGCATGGAGGCGGAAAGGACAGTGGTCATCAGGGACTGCTTGTTTCCGTAGCTTCCTCCCACATTGAAGGTTTTCACGTTCAGATTGGAATGGGGAATTCTTCCCTCGCCCATCAGCTTCAGGATATGGGCACTCTGGGAGGATGCCCAGATGGTGTACTCGTTGCCGCCCTCATATTTGGCGATGCAGCAGGGCGTCTCTGGAGCCAGAGGAGAAGGCATCTTGTCAAAAGCCACCTTATCCTCCGCCACATAGGCTGCTTCCTCAAATCCTTTTTTCACATCTCCCCGGATGATCTGCCACCAGGGTCCGTCCGGCTGGAAATACTTGATTCCGTTATCCACATGATTTCCCTTGAATCTGGGGTAGATCTCCACTGCCCCCTCTTTCAGGGCATCCTCCGCGGAAAATACGGCTTCCAGCTGTTCATATTCCACATCGATCAGATCCAGGGCCTCTGTGGCGATCTCTTCCGTGTCTGCCGCAACCAGAGCCACCAGATCTCCCACAAAATAAACCTTATCCTCCATCAGGAGTCTGTGCACCGGGAGCCCCAGTCCCCATTTCTCCGGCATATTTTTATGAGTTACCACCGCCCGGACGCCGGGAAGGGCCTCTGCCTTTGAAGTGTCGATGGAAAGAATTTTCGCATGGGGGTAAGGACTTCTCTTGGTCTTCCCATAAAGCATGTGCGGAACGGAAAAATCGTCCAGAAAGATTGCCTTTCCCGTTACAATATCTCTTGCATCCTTTCTGGGCGTGTACTTTCCGATATGCCGGTAATTGGGCTGTTTGATATCACGATACTCAAGTTTGCTCATTCTTTTTGTGCCCTCCTTTTAATCCAGTGTGCGGTCGCTGCTGGTCCCATACGCGTAGGGGCTTAAAAACAGCTCTTCGCGAACCGGGATCGGATCCTTCACATCATCGTTGGCCCGGTGCAGCACGGCCGTGTGGTCTTCTCCGTTTCCGGCCACCCGGTTGATCGCCCGCATGACCGTGTAATGGCTGATGCAGCGGCAGTAATTGCCGGACAGCGCCTCCTTGATCTCATCGGGAGTGGGATGGGGATTCTCCAGAAGCAGCGCCTTGGCCGCCATAATAATTCCGGGCGTGCAGTAGCCGCACTGAAACGCGTACTCATCGATGAACGCCTGCTGAAGGGGATCCAGCCCTTTTTCCGGATCTTCCAGTCCCTCAATGGTCACGATCTCCCGTCCATCGCACTCGATCGTGAGCAGCATGCAGGACGTCACCCCTTTTCCGTCCATGAGCACGGTACAGCAGCCGCAGGCTCCTTCATTGCAGGATTCCTTGGTCCCGGTGAGCGAAAGCCGCTTGCGCAGTGTTTCCGACAGTGTTTCCGACGGAGGGACCTGGCCGAAGCCATCTCCGATCGAGAAACGATATTCCCGTCCGTTGACCGTCAGGGTCACATACTGTTTCTTCATAACATTGACTACCTCCTGTCTGTTATTAACCGATCCCACAGCTGATGTTCTCCCTGTGCTTAATATAGGTCGGTCGATTGATTTAAATTTAACACGCTATGTACAATATGTCAATAGTTCATTAAGAATGGTGGCGGTTCCCAAGCGTTTTTTATGCACAAACGACAAAAACATCCCTTTGAGAGAATCATTTTTTGTTCTCAAAGGGATGTTCATATTTTTGAATAACCTTGTGATTTTTTACAAATTTAATCTGCTTTTTCTCTCAGCTCACGGACGATGGCCATGCAGCTGCTGCTGATCTCCTTTTTCACCCAATCCGGATCTTTTTCTTTTTCCGGGCTGCCTTCCAGATAGGGGGCAATCAGGCTCTTATGCTCTCCAAACGCAATAATGCTTCCATTGATAAAACGGCTGATCACCCTCGCCCTTCCGTCTGAAAGGGGAGCGATCACCTGAAGCAGCCGTGCCATCACCTCTTCCTCCTGATGAAAAACAGTTTTTGTCAGCGTGTGGCTGCTCTCCGGACTGATCTCCTCCCGGTACACCATGGCCAGCGTGGTCTGATACCGTTTTCCGAACGCCGCCTCGATCTGCACGCCGATCAGATCCTCCAGATACTTCCAGGCCTTCTCCTCTGTCATGGTCTGATCTTCAAATTCTTTTTCTATTTTTTCCCGGATCGGACTGTAATATTCCCGGATCTTTTCCACAATATAATTCAGGCACGCCTGATACAGGCACTCTTTATTGGTATAGTGGAACGCAATTGCCGACAGATTTACCCCCGCTTCCGCCGCGATCATCCGGGTGGATGTGGCTGCGTATCCATATTTGGAAAACAGTTTGATCCCAGCCCGGATCAGTTTGTCTTTCGTATTCACTTTCTCTTTCATAAATCCTCCTGTCTCCTTTGCCGGCCAGTCAGCCGTCCGCAGCCGGCCGGCAACCTTCTTTCCCCAGAACAGACTCCAGGCAGTGCGCGACGGCCTCAGCCTGCCGGTACTGGTTCTGATGACTCCAGACTGCCTCCGGCGCAGAGCATTTCCCCATGCTGGCTCTGAACCGTTCTTCCAGAGAAACCATTTGGCTTCCTTCCACGCATTTATCTGCCAGAAATACCAGGGAATCTTCTGTGAGGCGGCTCTCTTCCCCAGGAGAGAGCCTGTGGTGCGCTGCCACGATCTGAGCCAGCCGGTCATATCCTTCTCCCCGCAGGATCCTTCCCCCCTGAGTGGCGTGATCCGGCTTTGTTCTGGCAATGTCGTGAAGGAACGCCGCCTCATAGGTCAGTTCCCGGTCTATGGGCAGCCCCGCCTCGGCCAGTCTGTCCGCCCACATGCCGGCCAGTTCCGCCACCGCCTGCTGATGTTCCCTCACCAGCTGAGGGACTTGAAATCTGTCCCACAGGCGGAAGCATTCTGCTCTTCCCGGACAGACGGCAGGCCGGATTCCCACATGGGAAAAATCCGCTGACAGTGAACCGGCTTCGGCCTGAAGTCTGCTCACCGTTCCGCACGCCAGAGGAATATCCATAATATGGGCCGGATCCCAGTTTAAAAGCATGCAGATCAGTCCCCGCGCCGCTCCGCTGTGTGTCACCAGCACCAGATCTCCCTCTGTCTGGCTCAGCAGTTTTTCAATGGCAGACCGAAGCCTGGCCCCTCCCTGAAGAAAGGATTCCCCTCCCGGCGGGGCCACCGCTCCCAGGCAGCGGCCCCGCTGTTCATAGAGGTCGGGATAACAGGCACGAATCTCTTCAAATGAACGGCCTTCCCAGTCTCCGCCGTTAATCTCTGTCAGTTCCGGGTCCATCCGCACCTGCTTTTTGTCTCCCGTCATAATCGCCGCCGTCTCCGCACACCTGGATAAAGGGCTGGAAAATACCCGTCCTCTGTCCTTTTCCCGGTACCATTCTGCCAGTACCCGGGCCTGTTTTCTTCCTCTCCGGCTCAGCGGAATATCCTCTCTGCATACGCAGAAGCTTCCATTGCCCTTAGCCGCAGTCTCCCCGTGGCGCACCAGATATACCAGCCGCATCTTCCCCACCCCCATTTCGGCGGGCTCTGCAGAGTCCGAATCTAGGTCAAACGACCTGTATGATAAAGTAATAGTAGCATACCTATGGGAAAAATACAAGTTCCTGTTCTCAGCTGCCTGTGCTATAATACTGAAAAACGCCGGATCAAACGAGGTGAATTATGGAAAAGCTTGTAATCATGGGCGCCGGCCAGTTCGGCCGCGCTGCCGCCGCTCTTATCAACCGTGAATCATTTTCCGTTCTGGCCGCTGCCGACCGGGACAGCCGTCTGTGGGGATCCTCCATGGACAGAATTCCTGTCATGAGCCCGCAGGAAGCCATGGCTTTAAACCCAGACACTCTGCTCATCAGTGTGTCCGGCCGCGACCGTGCAGAAGCCATGAAATCCCAGGCGGAAAGCCTGGGATTTCATGGAAAAATCATCTTTCTGGATGAGATGCGCAGATATTTTGATATTCGTTCCTCTGTCCTGCTCCGTCTCTGCAGACGTCTGAACCATATGGGAATTCCAGGCAGTGTGGCGGAGCTGGGCGTATATAAAGGCGATACTGCCTGGAAACTGAACCTTCTGTTTCCCGACCGGCGCCTGTATCTGTTTGACACTTTCCAGGGATTTTCTGAAGCTGATATCGCGGAGGAAAAAGCCCGCTCTCTGTCACGGGCCGAAGCCGGAGATTTTTCTGACACTTCAGAAAAATCTGTTATGTCCCGTCTTCCCTTTCCGGACCGGGCCGTGGTACGAAAAGGATTCTTTCCCGACACAGCATCCGGGCTGGAACAGGAAACCTTTGCCCTGGTCAGTCTGGATGCAGATCTGTACGCCCCCACTCTGGCCGGACTGGAATTTTTCTACCCCAGACTCAGCCCGGGAGGCGTCATAATCCTCCACGACTGGGACAACCGCCGGTTTCCCGGTGCCGGACAGGCTGTATGCGTCTGGGAGCAGCAGCACGGCCCTCTGCCTCTCATCCCGCTGGGAGACCTGCACGGCACTGCGGTGATCATCCGCCCATAAACCGATCCCCTATTTTTTCCCGAACCTGGCCCGCATAAGCGGCTTGATCCCGCCCGCCTCCAGAATCTTTACAGCCTGATCTCCCAGGGGCTCGCAGGGCAGCACCTCCCCTGTCTCCAGGATGGAGACTGTTCCATTCTTTAAGTCCAGGCGGACGGTCTGTCCGGGCTTTGCCCGGCGGCTGATCCCTCTGCAGATCACCGGCGGCAGCCCCAGATTGACCGCATTTCTGAAAAATATCCTGGCAAAAGAATCTGCCAGCACGGCGGCCGCTCCCATATTGATCAGAGCGATGACGGCGTGCTCCCTGCTGGAACCGCAGCCGAAATTTCTTCCGGCCACTATGATCCCGCCTGCGGGGAACTGACCGGCAATGGCCTTATCCACCCCTTCCAGGCAGTGTTTTCCGATCTCCTTCGGGTCGGTGAGGGCCAGATAGCACCCCGGATAGATCTGATCCGTGTCCACGTTGTCGCCCACCACCATAACCTTTCCTTCCAATTCCTCTCTCATGCTCTCCTCCTTACAGACAGGTTCTGGGATCCGTGATCCTTCCATTTAATATGCTGGCTGCCACTGCGGCCGGGCTGGCCAGATAGATCTGCGCCTCCGTGGAGCCCATCCTTCCCGGGAAATTCCGGTTGGTGCTGGAAATGCACACTTCCCCCGGCGCCAAGATCCCTTCGTGGGCGCCCAGGCAGGCACCGCAGCCGGGAGTGGCGACAGTGGCTCCCGCCTCCATCAGATCCTTCAGATATCCCTTCTCCATGGCTGCCAGCATCACCTCCCGCGACGCGGGGACAACCACCAGGCGGGTGTACGGCGGAATGTGCTTTCCCTTAAGGATCGCCGCCGCAGCTGCCAGATCCTCCTCCCTGCCTCCGGTGCAGCTGCCGATGTAGCCCTGGTCCACCCGCACCTCTTTCTCCGCCGCGACCTCCGGCAGAGGACGGACATTCTCCACGCTGCTCGGGCAGGCCAGCTGAGGCTCCAGGGCAGAAACGTCAAACAGATACCGCTCCCCGTACACATATCCGGGATCCGTCGTCTCCACCTCGTACGGACAGCTGCACCTGGCGTTCACATAACTCAGCACTTCCTGGTTCGGCTGCATGTAAGCGGTCTTCGCCCCCATCTCCACGGCCATGTTGCAGATCACCATGCGCCCTGCCACATTCAGCCCTTCCACATAACTGCCGGTGAAATCGATGGCCTTGTAAACGGCTCCGTCCGCCCGGATCTTTCCCAGCACGGCCAGGATCACATCCTTGGGGTAGACTCCTTTTTTAGTCTCTCCCTCCAGCCGCACCTCAATCACCTCCGGGACCCGGAACCACATTTCTCCCGTCATCAGAACCGCCGCCATGTCCGTGGCCCCGCAGCCTGTTCCCACAGCCCCGAAAGCCCCGTGGGTGGTCGTATGGCTGTCTGTAGCCACCACGATCATTCCCGGCCGGATCAGCCCCGCCTCCGGCATCACCTGGTGGCAGACGCCGCAGTTCGTGTCAAAATGGTATTTCAGCTGATTTTTTCTGGCAAACTCCCTCATCTGACGGTGATTGCCCGCGCTCCGCACATCCGGAGTGGGCGCGTAGTGGTCGAACACAAACGCGCATTTTTCCCGGTCCCAGACCTTCTCCCCTCCCATCTCATAAAAAGAGTAGATGGTCTGGAGATAGAGGTCGTTGATCTCCGCAAAATCCACCCTGGCTGTGACGATCTCCCCGGCGGACACTTCTCTCCTGCCGCTGTGTCTGGCAAAAATCTTCTCCACGGCGTGCATGATTTCCCCTCCTTTTCAAGGCTCTCCCGGAAAGTCATTTCCCGGAAAGCTCTTTCTCTCAGATTGTATATCGTATACGATATACGATTTATGATTCTATCATAGCTCTCCTTTTCCGCAATTTCAAGCATTTTCGCGTCCGTTCCGGCAAAGACATTCCGGCAAAGCGGCAGGTTTATATTGTAAAGTGGGATAATTTCAGATAAAATAACGGTAATTGATTTTGAACTGCATGCTGAGGTGTACTTATGGAATCGTTAGAAATCATGCCGGTGAGAGTGCGGATCACCGCCATTTTAAAAAAAGCCATTTATTCCGGAGAATACGGGAGCGGGGAGGAACTGAGCCTGACTAAGGTGGCGGCCCAGCTGGGAGTCAGCCGCACTCCCGTGCGGGAGGCGTTTCAGACTCTTGCCGCCGAGGGGCTGATCACTCTCCGCATGAACAAAGGCGCCATTGTCAATCCCATCGATGAGAAATTTATCCGGGACGCGTTTGAGATGAGGATCCTGCTGGAATCGGAGGCGGCCGCCAGGGCCGCGAAGAACGGCATGGACGCGTCCGCCCTTCTGGAGCGGCTCTCTTCCATGAAGGACCGGCTGGACACCCTGGGCCGGGCAGAATATGAACGTCTGAACCAGGACATCCACATGAGCATCTGGAACGCAGCGGACAACCGCAGACTGAAAAATTATCTTCTGGAGCTGTGGAACGGCCCCAGCACCGGCCGCTCCGTCTCTGACGAGGAGAGACATTTCCGGCAGTCCACCGCCGAGCACATCCGCATTCTGCGCCATATTCAGGCCGGACAGGCGGAGGAGGCGAAAAAGGCCATGGCCGGCCACATTTCCAGAAGCATGGACAATATCCTAAGGGCGTACCGCAGGGGCTGAGGCCCCCGCCTGCCCGCCCCTCATCCATCCGGACAGCCGGCGTTTTATCTCCTTCTCCACCTCATACTTTCCATCGGTCAGAATGTACTCACAGCCATTTTTCCGGCAGAGCTCAAGAGCCCGGCGATTGTCCGCCAGGACCAGCTCTTTCGTGCAGTAAGAATCGTCCAGCCTCTTTTCCGCCGCATTGGCATATTTTTTAATCTCATCAAAATGGTGCTCAATATAGTGCTCCGTCATCACCAGGCAGAAAAAGCGGATGTTCTTTCTGTAGTCCGGCGCAAAATCTTTTTCCCAGTCAAAAGGAAGGTAGACTCCCTCCACCACCAGATCCTGGCAGTTTTCCACAGCCGTCTTGATCATTTCCCTCACGATCGGCCAGAGAAGCTCTCTCAGCTCCTCATCATCCTCCGGAGTGAGATCTGTATATCCGCTCCGGATCAGTCCCATTTTCAGCCAGTCCAAAGACAGATAGGGACAGCCGTACAGCTCCAGAAGTCTCTGGGCCAGAACCGTCTTTCCGGCGTGGGAAGGACCTCCGATCATTAAAACCACCGCCCATCTCCCCCTTCCGCCTGCCATTCCCGCCCGGCCAGTCTCATATAGTGCTTGTAAAGCACCCCAAACCGGTAGACATACCCCGGTTTCCAGGGCTTTGCCTTTCCGCAGAAATGAAGGACGGCCGTGTGCTCCATCACCCAGTCCAGATCACAGACTCCGCCGCTGCGCAGCAGATAGTTGTTGTAATTGCGGGCGTCATAATTCCAGACAGCGTCGTCCACAGGCAGGATCCTGCGCCCGTACAGGGCGTTTAACAAATCCTGGTCGGGAAGAAGGAGTTCCCTTCCGTGCTCCCGCACAAACTGAAACAGCTCCTCCGGCTGTATTTCCAGGCGCCCGGCCTTTAAGTCCATCAGGAGGACGCCGGAATTATAATAATCGCTTCCGCTGTCTAAGCGCACCCGGTTCACCCGGTTGGCCAGCTCTGTCATGCCGGTGTGGGCCGCGGCCGCAAACAGGCTTCCCCTCAGATCCATTTCCCATAACGGGCGCAGAGGATTGATGATCAGTGTGTCCGGGTCCAGGTACAGGACACGGTCCAGGCGCTCCGGCAGCAGACGGGAAGCCAGCAGGCGGTAGTACATCTCCTTCGGATACTGCCTTGTGACCGGCGCATCCTGAAACAGGCTGCCTTCCACCCTGACGGGATAAAACTTCATGCCGAATTGGCGGCATTTTTCCTCCGCCGTCTCCAGGCCATGGCGGGAGATGCCGCTGTAAAGCAGATAAAGCTCCGCTTTCTCACCCGGATTATTCAGATAAAATGACGTGAGCATCACTGTCAGCTGAGGCAGGTAATTTTCATCCAGCGCAGCTAAAATGGATATGGTGTCCATAGATTCCTCCTTATGATTCCTGTTCTCCTCCCAGCCTGTGAAGCGTATCTCCCGCAATGCGGTACACGGTCCAGTCCGACATGGGCTCTGCCCCCAGAGACAGATAGAAATCAATGCTGGGCTTATTCCAGTCCAGACACCACCACTCCAGGCGGCCGCAGCCCCGTTCCAGGGCGATGGCCGCCAGTTTTTTCAAGATTGCTTTTCCGTAACCTCTTCCCCGGTATTCCGGCTGTACATACAGGTCTTCCAGATAGATTCCCGCTCTCCCCAGAAAGGTGGAAAAATTATGGAAAAACAGGGCAAAGCCCACTTCCTTTCCCTCTGCCGCCGCAAAAAGCACCTCTGCCTTCTGCCTGTCGAAAATCCATTCCTCCAGCGTTTTCTCATCCGCCACCACTTCGTCCAGCATTTTCTCATAATCCGCCAGCTCTCTGATAAACTTCAGGATCAGGGGCGTGTCTTCCCTATCCGCAAAGCGGAACGTCAGTTCTTCTCTCATAAGTATCTCTCCTCCCAGTATGCGGCTTTTCAGCCTCTGATTCCTTCTTCCGTCTATTGATTTTCCGCCTGGTCATCCCGCCGGTTCCGGTCGTCCAGCAGGTACTCCCCGTAGTTGGTGACAAACAGCACCAGAAACAGGATCACCTCAATGGGCAGGGGAATCTCATAGCGGCTGCCCGATACCGCGCCGTAAAGAAAGCAGACGGCATCAAATCCCGCCGTAATTACGGCTGACTTCAGAAATGCAAGCAGCAAACGATTCATCTCATTCCTCCAGTGATTTTATTTCCGCTCCGGGCAGATGTTAAAGTTCTCTTTCTCATAGCTTCGGATCACATCCGCCATCTCTTTTCCGTATTCGTTTTCAAAATCCTTAAGCACCTGTCTGCATAGGTTCTCTCCCTCATCTCCAAAGATCCCCCGGACCATCTCTCCAATGCCGTAAAATGTGTGGGCGCAGTGATAGTCAAACCCTTTCACAAACTCCATATGCTTCCGGGTATCCGTCTCCGCCGTCATTCCGGAATTGTACACCCGGAATATGCAGCAGTCCTCGTGGTGCTTCGTCTGCACCGTGCGGAACTGAATATCCCCGTTAAAGCCCTGGTTGATGGCCTCATCCAGGCAGGAACAGTAAAGAGCCCCCGCCTCAGCCGCCCCAAAGTCCTGAAATGCCTTATACCAGGGACAGACTGTCACATGGGACTCAAAATCAGGGGTGATACTCACAATCTCCGCCCGGTTGGCCGTGCCTGTTCTCACCGCCTCATCTGAGGACACCCATTCTCCATAGCGGCAGAATGTGCCGTAGTCCAAGGTCTCTCCCGCTGCGATCGCCCGCTGGGCCATGCGGCTTCCCCGCTGCATTCCGTAATGCTTTACCCCGTGGAGAAAAGCTGCCTTTCCCTTCTCACCAAACTGCTCTGTCAGATGTCTGTAGTAGGCAGCCACCAGAAACACCTGCGTTCTCTCTGAAAAACTCATGCCTCTCCTCCCAGTTTTCCTTCCATATCTTCCTTCAGCACGCTGCGGATCCCGTCTACAGTGGCCGGGCCCAGCTTCATCACATGGATCTCCCCGCAGACCTGGTCCAGACCTTCCTCAAAGGTCAGCTTGGGCTTGCGCACCAGCAGATCCTTCAGCGCCGTATAGTAGACAAATTCATAGGTGACATCCTTCTGATGGAGCACCTCCTGCAGCCGTTCCCGCACCTGTTTTTTGTGGGCCGGTCCCCCGGAAAATACCCGCTCCGTAAACTCCCGGTAATCTCTGGCCTTCTGCGGCCCGCTGCGAAAATCAAACCATCCTCTTCCCATCTCTGTCATTCCTCCGCTTTAATCATCCAGTCTAATCCAGTACCGCTCCAGTTCCACTTTCCGTTCCGGTTCAAATACTGCAGATTCGTAAACTCCCGGCGGAATGCCTGAATCTCGTTCTCATATTCCATAGACGGAACTACCAGTTTCATGTCTTTCATCCCCTTTTATATATTCATCACGCAGAACACCGCCAGGACCTGTACCATCAGAATCATGGGCAGACCCACGGCAAAATAACTTTTTCTCACCTTATGCCGGAACAGATACATGGCGGCCAGTCCGCCGGCGGCTCCGCCCAAAAAGGCCAGGGCCAGCAGCGTGACAATCCGGATTCTTTTCCGGTTTCTCACCGCCTTCCATTTATCTATGCCGAAAGCGGCAAAAGTCACGGCATTCACTGCCAGAAGATAGGCGGAAAACACCCGGTGGGCCGAAAAAAACTCCGGGAACGCAAAAGAGAGGGCATCCTTGTGTCCGCCTCTGAAAAACACCAGTCCCAGAATCTCCAGAGCCAGAACGCACAGGAGAAAAACTCTGGCCATCATATTGCTCTTATCTGCTTTCCGATCCAGAATCAGAATCCCCGCAAGGATTCCAGGCGCTCCGCCGAAAAGGCCCGCTGCTATCAGTATGCCGTTGATCCGCCGCCCGCTGCGGCCGTACAACCAGGCGTCAGCCGCCTCCAGACAGAATCCTGCCAGGTTGATGCCTGCCAGATAATATTCCGGTCTCACCGTTCTCATTCCTCCCCGCTCAGACATTCCCGCTGCCCCGTCTTCGTCTGCCCGCCGAAACGATCACAGCCTTTTCAGAATTTCTTTTCTCTTTGCCTCGTACTCCTCCCCCGTAATGGTTCCCGCCTCATACAGGGCCTTCGCGGCATCCAGGCGCTCTCTGATATCTTTCTCCAGAGTCTCTGTCTCTGAGTGCTCTGATTTCGACTCCTGTCTCTCCTCATTTTCAATGATAATCTCATGGGAGGACACGCCTTTATCTGAAAGCGCATTGATTCCGTTGGTGATTGTGATCACCGCCGCTATGGCCGTCCAGAATACGCCGAACAGGCCGGCCGAGGGGATCACTATTGTCACTCCGATCAGACAGAAAATTAGTCCTGTGACCAGTCCAACCGCTGACTGCGCCTTTCCCGGCTTCACTCTGATTTTTTTTGACATTTTGAAACGATCCTCCTTCCAGTTTATCCGGAAGCATTTCCGCTGCTTCCATTTTCCCTGTCCGGCTGCCACAGCTGCCGTCAGTACATTCAGTATATCACACAGAAACAGAAATGGTATTACATATCTCTTACCATTCATTAAAATTTGTCCGGCTCCAAAACTGTCCGGCTCCCGCCGGTATTCTTAATTTTCCGCCCCTGAACCCATATCTCCTCTCCCCCGAAAGCCCGAATTTTTCAGGGCACCGTCCATGACTTTTTCGCCGATTCAATTGGCCCTGCCTTCGTTTCAAATGAATCCTTTCCGCCATAGGGCTTTACTGTATTTCACTACATAAGGATCGCTGTATTCAGAAACATTCCTATAATAAGCAGAATAAGTCCAAAACAGAGACTGGATAAAATGGTATGACGCTCCGTCTCCTCTTTATCTTTGCCCCGAATTGCCTTGATCAGCTGAACCGGAAACAGAAATCCCAAAATCAACAAACACACCACCAAAACATTTCCTACCATCCCGCTGTCCCCCTTGTTTTATCGTATGAAATATATTCCATCCATCATAAACTATACCATATCCCGCTGTTCCGGGGTTATTTATGTATAAATTCGCACCTGTCCGGGACGCTCCTTCTGAAAAACTGCCTGCCCTTAAAACAGCACGGCGCACAAAAACGGCACGCTGAAGATCGCCATCACGCTGGTGACAAACACCGCCCGGCTGCACAGTCCGGCGTTGCCGCCGTGGGCCTGGGCGAAAATCACCGCGTTGGACGCGGACGGCATCGCCATCAGCATCACCCCGATGGAGACAATCAGACCTTCCCCCGCAAGCCGGGAAAAGATCAGGTAGTAGACCACCGGAACCACAAACATTTTCACCAGGCTGTATCTGAGGAGATATTTTTCTGACAAAATCCCTTTCCAGGAGGTTCCGGCCAGGGATGAGCCGATGATCAGCATGGCCACCGGCGTGGTGATCCCGCCCAGATACTGAAAAGTCTGATGGATCACGCTGGGCTGACGGATGTCTGCCAGACAGAGAATACAGGCGGCAAAAGAAGCCAGAATGGGCGGATGGAGCATTTTCTTTCCCAGCTTTAAGAGCAGTCCTTTTCCGCCGTCTGCCCGGCTGTTTTCCGCCTTCTCCTCCTCCCCCATAAACAGCGGTTCCCCGTACAAAAACATCAGAAGATTATTGGGAATCAGAAAGATCGACGCAAACACCAGCGCCTCCTCCCCGAACACTGCCTGCACCACCGGAAATCCCAGGAACGCGCAGTTGGACATGGTCAGCAGAAAGGAGTACGCCTTTCTGTTCTCCCGGATCCCTAAAACTCTCACAAAAACTGCCGTCAGAAGCGGAGCCAGCACCGCCATCAGCCCGAAAATCCCCAGGGTATAAAACAGTTCCGACGGCTCCTCAAACGGGCTTCCCTCAGCCACGGAGGCAATAATCATGCAGGGAATGCTGATCTTGATCAGGATGGCCGTCAGCCTCCCCGCCAGCTTTTCATCCATCAGCCCGGCTTTGTTTGCGCCGTATCCGGCCAGCATCAGCAGAAAAAATACGATCATCTGCTCTGTGATTTTCATAACATCCATTTTTCTTTTCCTCTCCTCTTTTTCTTCCCCTCGCTTATCCCGCCAGTTTCTGCCCCGCCGCGGCCGCGAGAATGCCGCCAGCCATGCTGAGGCACGCGTACAGCAGCGCCATCGGCATATTTCCATTTTTTATCAGCTCTTCCGTCTCCAGGGCGAAAGAGGAAAACGTAGTAAAGCCTCCGCAGACTCCCGTCTTTAAAAACAGCACGAGCCTCGGATTTAAGGGGCGGCTCTTCCACGCCAGGGCCGCGATCACCCCGATGACAAACGATCCGGCCACATTGATCAGAAATGTTTTCAGCGGAAACGCGCTCTGATCCCCCAGGGGAATCAGCCCGATCAAATACCGGCAGACAGCTCCGATCCATCCGCCGGCTCCTACAATAATACACTCAATCACATTCTCTCCTCTTTTCCTTCTTATTCCGGATTCTCACGTCCGGGACTGTGCCCGGATCTTTTTGTCCGTTTTTCTCATTTATTATAGCAAAACTTCTTCCGCATTTCTTTACTTTCCGTCTGTTTTTTTGATATAATGAGCGAAAGCGAGCCCGCGGGGGCCTGCCCACGCGAGGCGAACGGCGAATACCGTCCGCAGGCAGGGCCTGTGGAATAATTGTCTCTGAAAAAATGGTCGGAGGAGGAATTTTATGGCAGTCAGCAGCAGCGTTGTATTTTTGCCGGTTCAGGATATTGAAAAAACCACCCGGTTTTACCGGGATCAGCTTGGCCTGCCCGTGGTCCTGGAGCAGTCCGGAGGTATCTGCCGGATCTTTGATTCCGGCTGCGGCTATCTGGGCTTCTGCCAGTACGGGGATGGCCGCCCTATCCCCGCAGGTTCCAAAGGCGTATGTCTGTCTTTTAACTGCGCAGACAATGATGACGTGGACCGCCATTACCAGAAATTTGCCGCCATGGGCCTGGCCGATGAGCCGCCGAAAAAGCTGGAATCCTTTCCCGTGTACTCCTTTTTTCTTCAGGATCCCGACGGCTACCGGGTGGAATTTCAGAAGATTCAGACGGAAGACGGGCCATTTTCCTGAGGCTGATTTTTTTCAGAACACGCGGACGAAAAAAGACGGCAGGCAGCTGCCGTCTCTTCAATTAAACTCCTGTTCTCTCTTCTCACCCGGCAGTGGGATATTCAAAGGCGATCGCCCGGATCACATCCTGTTCATCCAGCATCAGTCCCAGATAACGTGGCATTTCTCCTCCATAATCCACCTCGGAGATCAGAATGGCCGCAAACTGCTCACACCATCCGTCCGGATAAGCTCCCGTATTCCATCTGGAAAATGACATTTTCGGCAGATCCTCCGACGCTCTTTCAGCCTCCCTCCTGTCCCAGAACAGCCCGGGGATCTTTTCCTGTGCCTCCTCCGCCGTCATTCCCACATGGATTCCGCAGCTCAGCCTGATATCCTCTCCTGTAATCGCCCAGCTGATCAGCTCCGGCTGCCCTTCCTCCTCGTATCTCACATAGAAAAACTGAAAATCTCCTGTGTCCGCCAGTGAAAATGTAACCGGAGAACCGGCGTAAACGCCGGCGTATTCCGTCGGCTGACTGACGGCTCCGGCAGAAATCGTCTCATAATCTGTCGATTCCGGGAATCCTTCAAACTCCGCCTCCTCCTGCGCGATCCTGGGAATTGCCTCTGTTTTTCCGGCTCCTGTACTCTTTCCTTCTCCCACTGAACCGATCACATTCACTCCATCCCAGTCCATCACCGGCTGTCCCCGAAATTCCTGCTTCTCCTCATCATATATGTAGTCCCCGACCCGATACTGGGCGGTACGCACATCGCGGACCGTAATGTGGAGCCTGTTTTCCAGGTCTGTCCAGACGTCCGCGGCCGGTACTCCCAGCTGGACCGTGTCATCTAAAAGATCAAAGACCCTATCCTCATTTTCTGCCCGGACCACAAACCGGCAGCGGTCATCCATAGCCAGCTCTCCGTCCCATACCATTCCCTCCTCCGCATAGAGACAGAGATTCCAGTCTATGCCGGCAAACGAGAAGGGGCAGGCGCTGTAAAGGGTCATTTTTTCAGGAGCTCCTGAGTTTTCCTTTCCGGAAATCACCTCCGGCAGCGTATCTTCTCCGCCCCCAGATGGTTCCCCGGAATCATCTTCTTCCCCATTCTCCCATCCGGCGCCGTCTCCTTCTGGCTGGCTGGAAAACTTCAGCGTCACCGCCTGAACCAGATCCATATCAGAAAATTTTTCCGGCCGGAAATAATCTTCCGGCGTGCAGGAAGTCATTTCCGTTCCGCCATCCCAGACCATGACAGCCACCGGAGTCTCCTCATCCAGGTCCATTTTCCGGAACTCTTCCAGAAATGCCGTGCTGCTCCCCAGGATCTGCAAATCAGGAAAAAGCGGTTCTGTCTCATAGGAAAACAGGCCGCCGTCCCTGATGTGGAAAGCTACAGAGCGGTCATCCCGGATATCAAGGGCAAATGTCCCCTCCCTGACTGTTTCTTCCTCCGTATTTCCTGCATCCGCCGTCAGGGAAATGCCGCCGCCGTCCCTTCTCCTCCATTTTCCGTCCTCATCCAGCCGGTAAACTGCCACCTCCAGGCTCTCCGCCCCTTCCGGGCTGTAAAAAGAGAATATTTTTGATCCGCTCATCATGTCAAAAACTTCCAAAATGTTCTCTTCCTCTTCTGTCAGACTGCAGGGCTCCACTCCCGGCATTTGTACCGTCCATTCTTTTCCCCGGCAGGCGCCGGAAAAGAGCAGAACCGTCAGCCCGCAGACAACCGCCCCATATTTTCTCATCATTTTCCCCTCTCTTATCAGACGCCGATGCCGGCTTTTCTCCCCGTTTTCTCGTTTTTCTACACCGGACTGACGGACAGTCCTGCAATAAAGAGCGCCATCGCCAGAAACGGCAGCACCGTCCAGGCAATATACCTACCGGCAATTTCAAGTTCCGACGGCTCCGCCAGCTCTGCATTCTGAATGTGAAACGACATCCCCCAGCGAAACAGCTCATCCGCAAATAAGACACTGACCGCTGTGAGAATGCAGGCGAGAACACCGTAAAACCACATGCCCCATGCTCCCCTGTGCACCAGTTCAGGGCCTGTAAACAGCTCCAAAATCTCAAAGACAGACGGCTCTTCCGGGTCAATGACATTTCCGTTTTCGTCTATCTGAACTCCGCTGCCGACCGTCATGGCAATTCCCAGATCTCTGACGCTCCCATCTTCGTTGTACAGCAGGCGGTAATCGCCGTTTTCCATTCCTCCCCGAAACAGGATCTCGTCTCCTAAGCGAAGCTCCACGCCCGTCACCTCTTCCCCCGGCACAGGCGCTTTCGGCACAGCGGCCGGATCTTCCCGGAAAATATAGGGGCCGTAGGTTTTATCGCCCAGCCGGTAAACGGCCGTCTGGTCTTCCGTCACAGTAAAACTGGCCGCCTCCCCTTTAATTTTCCCGGAATATACCGTGCTGCCGTCTTCCCGGCTGGGAATGAAAATGGCACCCCTGTACGAAAATCCTTCTCTGGAAATCGTTACGGCATAGACCGCCGCAAACACAAGGATCATGGCAGCCATAAAAAGAAGAACTCCCTTCTGGTAAATATTCAGCCCTCTGAACCTTTCCACCATCTTCATCTTTACACCCCCGCTTCCTCCGCATTTTTCCGCGCCTGCTGATATTCCTTCTATTATAATTAATCATATCATATTTCGTCGGCCGGAATATTACTTATGCCTTACATTTTATTACATTTTCCGGAGGAAGACCGAGAAAGACTTTGTAGTTTTGCGTTGAGATTAATTAATCAGGAGAGAATCAGCCAGGACCTACCCGGACCTGGCTCTTATTCTTTGCAAAAAAATACTGCCGCACTAACTATTTAGTACGGCAGCCCATCTGTGTGAAACGATCTGCTTCACATAGTCTCTGCTTATGTCACACTGCTTTTATGCCTGAAATTTCTTTTCAAACTCCTGTATAAATTCCAGCTCTTCCTGCTGCAGAAAATGATCCTTACGCCAGATAACGGAAAAGTGGATTCGTTTATTAGTTTCCAGAGAAATCGCTCGGATCTGCGGGTTGGACGCAAACAGCCCCTCCAGCAATACGCAGGAAACCCGCCCTGATTCAATGGCCTGTTCAATACTTCGCAGGTCAGTAGAAAAAAACTGCACATTATCTGTATAGGAATTCCCCAACAAAGTATTCATCAGCTCTCCAAATTCCATTTTGCTCATGGGATATTCAGTAAAAGCTGCAAGAGGTGTATTCTGAAGCTGCTGCGGGTCTAATGTACTGAAGCTGCACAGAGGATTCTTTTTATTCGTATAAAACCTCACGCCAAAAGCAGCCAGATTATAATAATTAAATGCCTGCAGTTCTTTGACATCTGCCGTCGCGACGATGGCCAGATCCAATCTGCTGTCATGGATACACTGGAACAGATAATCACAGCCATAAAATCCCAGAAAATCCAGCGCATCCGTCTGATAATCTAAATCTCGGCCGAACATGTACTGCATCAGCTGCTGGCTGATAACAGAGACACCAATGCGCAGCGGCGTATTCTGACTGCCAAACTGCCGCATCTCATGCGCAATGTCATCGAAATTTTTCAAGAGCGGCTCCACTAACAATGCTAACTGCCGGCCGGCCTGGGTCGGCTGCAGCGGTTTGGTGCGCAAAAACAACTTTGTCTGAAATTCTTCTTCCAGCTCCTGAATAACGGCAGAAACAGACGGCTGTGAAACATACAGCAGATTTGCGGCACGAGTCATATTCAGGCATTGATATACAGTTTGAAAGTATTTGAGCTGCAATATGGTCATGACTGCCTCCTTTTTTTCTGACTAGTATAACAAAACCGCAAGGTACTTGCAAACAATTTGTTTGTTAAATGTCAAACATAATAAATTTTCTATGCCTTTTCAATTTTCATCAAAAATGCGTATTTCCATTTTCCATTCTTACTCGAATATAATAAGAACTGTCAAAAATACCTTTACCAGGTACCGGACACCTTCTCGGAAAAGAAGATAGAAAAAAGAAAGGAAGTTATGCAGCATGAAACGATTAGAAAACAAAATTGCCATCATCACCGGAGCAGCAATGGGACAGGGAGCCGCAGAAGCATATCTGTTTGCCAAAGAAGGGGCAAAGGTAGTAGCCGCCGATGTCGTAACAGATGAGCTGGAAAAAACTGTAGCAAAAATTAATGAAGATTTCCCCGGCTCAGCAATGGCTGCAAGGCTGGACGTATCCAGCGAAAAGAACTGGCAGGAAGTGGTAGCCAAAACAGTCGCCGCTTATGGCACCATTGACATTCTGGTAAATAACGCGGGCGTAGGTTCCAAAGGCATCAATTACGATAAAACGGATAAAGATGCCTTTGACAAGATCATGGGAATCAATGCCTGGGGACCTTTTGCGGGCATCAAGGCAGTAGCTCCTGTCATGAAAGCAGCCGGACACGGTTCCATTGTCAATGTTTCCTCCTTAGCCGCCGTACTGGGTGTGGAATTCAACGCTTACAGCCTTACCAAAGGCGCCGTTATTTCCCTGACACGGGCAGCTTCCGTTGACCTTGGAAAGGACAATATCCGCGTCAATACCATTATTCCCGGCACAATCGCAACACCAATGACAAAAATCATCTGCGATTATCCCAATGTCCTCAAATCCTGTGAGGAAAAAACCAGTCTCGGCCATATCGGCGAACCAAATGACATCGCTTACGGCGTTCTCTATCTGGCCAGCGATGAGTCCAAATATGTCACAGGAGCAGACCTGACCATTGACGGCGGAGAACGCTACAAAGACGTTCTGGAATTGGAATTATAATAGGGGAATAAAAAATGAGTGAAAAAAACAAAATCTGGACACTTGCCGCCCTTTTTCTGGGACTGCTGGAAATTCTCTTTATCGACGCTATGAGTTCCATCGTGGGGCCTGCGATCGTATCCGATCTGGGCGATACCAGCCTGTACGCATTTATGTATACGCTGACCTTTCTGTGCAATACTCTAGCACTGCCCATTACCTCCATGCTGGGCAATAAGAGCGGACGGAAATACATCATCATCGCCGGTGTCACTGTATATGGTGTTTCCTCAATATTGGCAGGCATGGCCGGAAGTATGATGTTCCATGTAATCATGCGCGGTCTGCAGGGACTTGGCAAAGGCTGTATTTTAGGCAATGTACTGGCTTTCTTCGGCGAATCCCTGGACGAACAGGGACGTGCCAAAGCTATGGGCTTTTATGGTACGCTGACGGGAATTGTATTCCTTATCGCTCCCATGGTCGGCGGCGTCATCGGCGATCTGCTGGGCTGGCGGCTTACCTTTTACTTATCTGTTCCGCTGACAGTGATCGTACTCGCGGTATTGCTTTTGAAAATGCCTAATATCCAGCCTAAAACTGAAGTTGCCAGCCTGGACTGGATTGGAACGCTGTTTCTTTCGCTGCTTACAATTGCGATCGTTATGTTTTTCTCCTGGGGAGGACAGACATACAGCTGGCTGTCGGTACCGGTAATCAGTTCATTCGCAGTTTTTGCAATTGCGCTGGTACTGTTTATCCGCCATATCAATCGCTGTGAAAACCCGGTACTTTCACCTAAATTGTTTAAAAACCGTGAATTTATCCTGGTAATCCTAGGCGTCGTACTGATTGGCCCCACCTTATATGCCGTAGGCTCTTACCTTCCGATGATCTGCCAGGCTCTTGTAGGTACAAACGCTATGATGTCTGGTATTGTCACGGCTGTGAAATCTGCCGTCCAGCTGGTACTCGGCTATGCCATCGGCGCTTACATCGGAAAAACCGGCAAGATCAAGCTGGTCATGATTGCCACCTCAGTGGTATACGCCATATCCAACTTTATGCTTGGCTTTGCCAGCACACCGTCAGATATGCTCCTGCTTATTGTCGGTATCCTTCTGTCCGGCCTTGGTACTACCACCTACTCTATGGTATATACGCTCCACGCGCAGAATGAACTGCCGAAGCAGCTGGTAGGGGAAGCGACCTCTGCTATCCAGTTTCTGCAGTCTCTGAGCGGCACTATCGGACTGTCGGTTGTAGGCATGGTTCTGAATACTTCCTTCTCTTCCGGATTAGCTCATGTTATACCGGAAGGATTAGAAGCCCTGCTTCCCGTCGAACAGCTTCAGAGCTATATGGGAACCACATTGCTAACCGATACTTCTGTCGCTGCCGCTGCCATGGAAGGCTTAAGCTCCGAAGGTCAGACGCTGTTTGCCCAGTTTATCAATAACATCCACGCAGCTTATGCCGGCGCCATGCGCAACGCATTCATTGTTTTAGGTATGCTTTGTGCTGTCACACTGGTCTTCTCTCTTATGGTGCACCAGAGCCGCAAAAAAACTGCCTGAATAACTGAAGGGGCTGTTAGAAAAACTCCAAAGCATCTTTCTCTTTCAAACGCTGAAAGCCTTCTTCCCCGCTCTGTTTCATACATTCTGCCGCGATACAATTCCCGCCGAACGGATGTCCCTTCACACTCTGGCAGCCGCCGCATTCCGCCTGGCGGCTGCACCGGCTGCAGCAATCCATTCCGCAAAGTGATTTCATCAAAATATATTCTCCCAATTTCTTCTCCTACTCCACTCCCGCCTTCGCACAGATATCCTGCAGGCAGCAGCGGTCACAGTGGGGCTTTGTCCGCGCAGTGCATACATCCCTTCCGTGGTACACAAGGCGGTGGCAGAAATCACTGCCCTCCTCCGGCGGGATCAGCTTCCAGAGCGCCATCTCCACCTTTTTCGGCTCCTTTATCCCATCTACCAGGCCGATCCGGTTCACCAGCCGGATGCAGTGTGTGTCCGTCACAATGGCCGGCTTTCCAAAAACATCCCCCATAATCAGGTTCGCGCTCTTTCGTCCCACTCCCGGCAGCTTTAACAGGGCATTAAAATCATCCGGCACTCTGCCGCCGTACTGATCCCGCAGCATTTTCATACAGGCGCTGATGTCTCTGGCCTTGCTGCGGCCCAGGCCGCAGGGCCTGACGATCTCTTCGATATCATTTACATCTGCCTCCGCCAGGGAAGCCACATCCGGATATTTTTCATACAGTTTTTCCACCACCACGTTCACCCTGGCATCTGTACACTGGGCCGCCAGGCGAACGCTCACCAGCAGTTTCCACGCCTCATTGTAATCCAGAGTGCAGCCTGCATCCGGATATTCCTTTTTCAGACGGTCGATCACCGTCAGTGCCAATTCTTCTTTTGTCATCTGATTCCTCTTTCTCTGCTTTTATCTGTCCAGGCTGTCATTTTCCCTCTGTCATCAGGAAACGGAGCAGCCTGACTCCTGCTTCTTTTCCCAGAATTTCTGTGTTTATACAGAGATCATACGTTTCTTTCGCTCCCCAGGGACTGGAACTGAGCGCGTCATGATACAGCCGTCTCTTTCTGTCTTCCGCTGCAATTGCCTGGTCCAGCTCCTCCTCTGTCTCCAGCATTCCGTAATCAGGAGTTGCCTTTGCTCTGCCGCGCTTGCTTTCCTGCACCGTCCCGTAGGCAATAGCGCTCAGACAGGAATATCCCATGGCCTCCACTTTCTCCTTTATCCCTCTTTCATGAATAAGGCAGGGTCCCAGCTCCAGCGCCTTCTGAACCGCTCTCTGATAAATTCCTGAGATTCTCTGAAATTCCGGATCCTCCGCCAACTCCTCCGCCGTCTTCTCCCAGCCGGCCAAAACGGCATCATATTCCAGGATTGCCGCCTTCTCTTCCCTGACCTCCGGCAACAGCTCCAGCAAAAGAGCGGCATCATAATATGTGTAGCTCGTGCCTTCACATGCCTTCCCGGCAATCATCCGTCCCATACTGCAGTACTCGCTGTCCAAAATAATGCAATCCGGACGCTTCATTTTCTTCTCAAATAATTCCTGTCCCTCAGTCTGATCCCAGAATTCTTTTACATTAATATGTTCCATTCTCCCATCCTTTCCGCCGGGCGTTCCAGCTCTCTTCGTCTCTCTTTTCCCCATATTATACCGGCTTTCACGCCCTATTTCAACTGCCCCCGCTTTATACTTTTTTCCCTGACGCTTCACAAAGCTTTCAGAAAATGGTCACAGTTTGGACACAGAAAAACGGTATCCTGAAATCACAAACAAGGAGATGATCCTTTTCATATAAATTCTTTTTCATACTATCCCCCTTTAGCCGGCGAAACGATGCCGGCTTTCCTTTTGCCCATACGCCGCTTCTTTACTGCTCCTCTTTTGGGCCTGGGCCGCCCCCCGCTGCGGGCGCCGCCCCCTTTCCCCCGCATACAGCGAAAGCCCCGGGAACTGCCCGGGGCTTTCTTCTTCTGCGCGAGTGCGCAATTTTTATGCATTCACTTTTATTTTTACACGTTCTTTACCGTAGCGATGTCGATGAGCGTCAGCTCCTTCGCCCGGTTTTCCAGGCTGGTGGCCAGAGCCGCCGCCGTATCCAGGGCAGTGAGCACTGTCACGCCTGTCTCGATGGCATTTCTGCGGATGATAAATCCATCTCTGCTCCTCTCCGCTCCCTGGGACGGAATGTCGATTACCAGATCGATCTCATGTCCCAGCACCAGGTCCAGAATGTTGGGAGATTCCTGCTCCAGCTTCGGCACGGAGAGCACCCGCACGCCGTGGCTGTACAGATATTTGGCCGTTCCTCTGGTGGCGAAGATCCTGTATCCCAGAGCCTGGAAACGCTTCGCGATGCCCACAGCCTCCTCTTTATCCTCGTCACGGACGGTGATAATCATGTTCTTGTACTTCGGCAGCTTGATGCCGGCTCCCTGGAACGCCTTGTAAAGTGCCTCGTTGAAGGTCTTGGCGATTCCCAGGCACTCGCCGGTGGACTTCATCTCCGGTCCCAGGCTCACGTCCGCGCCGCGGATCTTCTCAAAGGAGAACACTGGCATCTTGATGGCGATATAATCCGCTTCCTTCTGCAGTCCCGGCGTATATCCCAGCTCCCGGATCGTGTGGCCGCAGATGATCTGAGTCGCCAGCGGCACGATGGGAATTCCCGTCACCTTGCTGATGTAGGGAACGGTACGGGAAGAACGGGGATTTACCTCGATGATGTAAACATCCTCGCCGTCCACAATAAACTGAATGTTGATCATTCCCTTTACGTGGAGCGCTCTGGCCAGCTTCTCCGTGTAGTCCACAATGGTCTTTTTATTGCCTTCCGTCAGGCTCTGCGCCGGGTAAACGGAAATACTGTCTCCGGAATGGATACCCGTTCTCTCAATATGCTCCATAATGCCGGGGATCAGGATGTCTGTGCCGTCGCAGATGGCATCCACCTCGATCTCCTTGCCCATGATGTACTTGTCCACCAGGATGGGATGCTCCTGGGCGATCTGGTTGATGATTCCGATAAACTCATCAATGTCCTGGTCGTTTATGGCAATCTGCATGCCCTGACCACCCAGCACGTAGGACGGACGCACCAGAACCGGATAGCCCAGCTCATTAGCCGCCTTTTTGGCCTCTTCTGCCGTAAACACCGTATGTCCTGCCGGTCTGGGAATGCCGCAGGTTTCCAGGATCTTGTCAAACAGCTCCCGGTCCTCAGCCGCGTCCACATCCTCAGCCGCAGTTCCCAGGATCGGCACGCCCATCTTCATCAGGGCTTCGGTCAGCTTGATGGCTGTCTGGCCGCCGAACTGCACCACAGCTCCGTCCGGCTTCTCAATATCCACGATGCTCTCCACATCCTCGGGAGTGAGGGGCTCAAAATACAGCTTGTCGGCGATATCAAAGTCCGTACTCACCGTCTCCGGGTTGTTGTTGATGATGATCGTCTCGTAGCCTTCCTTCTCAAATGCCCAGGTGCTGTGCACGGAACAGAAGTCAAACTCGATTCCCTGGCCGATGCGGATGGGGCCGGAACCCAGTACCAGCACTTTCTTCCTGCCGCCGGTCTGCGTCACCTCATTCTCGCTGCCGTAGCAGGAATAATAGTAGGGCGTCTCCGCCGCAAACTCAGCCGCACAGGTATCCACCATCTTGTAGGCGGCACGGATGCCGTTTTCATGGCGCATCTTCTTGATCTCTTCCTGCGGGATTCCTGTGAGGGAGGAAATCACGTTGTCCGGGAATTCAATCCTTTTCGCTTCTCTCAGAAGCTCCGCGTCCATACCGGTGCCGGCCGCCTTTAAGGCTGCCTCCATCTCCACCAGAATGGCCAGCTTGTCGATAAACCACACGTCGATCTTTGTGATGTCGTGGATCGTCTCATAGGAAACGCCTCTGCGCAGGGCCTCAGCGATCACCCAGATTCTGCGGTCGTCCACCCGGTGAAGCATTTCTGTCAGCTCTTCGTCGGTCAGATGGGTGAAGTCGTAGGACATCAGGCTGTCCACATGCTGCTCCAGAGAGCGGATCGCCTTCATGAGGGCTCCCTCAAAGTTGGTGCAGATGCTCATAACCTCACCTGTAGCCTTCATCTGGGTTCCCAGCGTTCTCTTGGCGCTGATGAACTTGTCAAAGGGCAGTCTGGGCATTTTTACCACGCAGTAGTCCAGCATGGGCTCAAAGCTGGCGTAGGTCTTCTTTGTAACCGCATTCTTGATCTCATCCAAGGTGTAGCCCAGGGCGATCTTCGCCGCCACCTTGGCGATGGGGTAGCCGGTGGCTTTGGAGGCCAGAGCGGAAGAACGGCTCACACGCGGGTTCACCTCAATCACGCAGTACTCGAAGCTCTCCGGATGAAGGGCATACTGTACGTTGCAGCCGCCGGTGATTCCCAGCTCCGTGATAATGTTCAAAGCGGAGGTACGGAGCATCTGGTACTCCTTGTCTCCCAATGTCTGGGAAGGCGCCACCACGATGCTGTCTCCCGTATGAACGCCCACCGGATCAATATTTTCCATGTTGCAGACAGTGATCACGTTGCCGGCACCGTCCCGCATCACCTCATACTCGATCTCCTTCCAGCCGGCGATGCAGCGCTCCACCAGCACCTGTCCCACACGGGAAAGGCGAAGGCCGTTTTCCAGGATCTCCGCGCACTGCTCTCTGTTCTCCGCAATGCCGCCGCCGGAGCCGCCCAGGGTGTAGGCCGGGCGCAGCACTACCGGGTAGCCGATTCTCTCTGCCACTTCCAGACCGGTTTTTACATCCTCTACAATCTCTGAGGGAGCCACAGGCTCACCGATCTTTTCCATGGTCTCCTTAAACATCTCCCGGTCCTCTGCCTTCTTGATGGTGAGGGCAGTGGTTCCAATGAGGCGGACATTGTGCTCCTTAAGGAAACCTGCCTCCTCCAGCTCCATGGCCAGATTCAGACCTGCCTGACCGCCCAGAGTGGGCAGCACGCTGTCCGGTTTCTCCTTTAAGATCAGCTGCTCCACCACTTCCACTGTCAGGGGCTCAATGTATACTTTGTCCGCAATATCCTTATCCGTCATAATGGTGGCCGGGTTGGAGTTCAGCAGCACAACCTCCACGCCCTCCTCCTTTAAGGAACGGCATGCCTGGGTTCCCGCATAGTCAAACTCTGCTGCCTGGCCGATAATAATGGGGCCGGAGCCGATAACCAGTACTTTTTTAATATCAGGATTCTTTGGCATTATTTATTTCCCTCCATCATCTTCAGAAAACGGTCAAACAGGTAGCTGGAATCCTGAGGACCAGGACAGGCCTCCGGATGATACTGAACGGTGAAAATATTCTTTCCCGTGTACTTTAATCCTTCGTTGGTGCCGTCATTGACGTTGACGAACGCCGGAACCGCCACAGCCGGATCCAGGCTGTCCGGATCCACCGCATAGCCGTGGTTCTGGGAGGAAATGTAAACTCTTCCCGTCTCCAGGTCTTTCACCGGATGGTTGCCGCCGCGGTGGCCGTATTTCAGCTTGTAAGTGTCTGCCCCTGTAGCCAGAGCCATGAGCTGATGTCCAAGGCAGATGGCAAAGATCGGCACATCGGACTCATAAAGTTTCCGGATCTCCCGGATGATCTCCACGTTCTCCTTCGGGTCTCCGGGGCCGTTGCTTAACATGATCCCATCAGGATCTGCCGCTAAGATCTCCTCCGCAGGCGTATCCGCCGGATAGACGGTCACTTCGCAGCCCTTCTTATTTAAAGAACGGGCAATATTTCTCTTGGCGCCCAGGTCCAGGAGAGCCACTTTCTTTCCTTCTCCCGGCAGCACGTACTTCTCCTTGGTGGTGGTCGCCATCACCACGCCCTGAACGGTGTAGGCTTTCACTCTCGCAATTACCTCATCCAGATCGTAATTTTCATTGGTGGTGACCATGCCGTTCATGGTGCCTTTCTCTCTCAAAATCTTCGTGAGGGCTCTCGTATCAATGCCGCTGATTCCTGGGATATCATTAGACTCTAAGAAATGCTGAATCGTATCCTCACTTCTGAAATTACTGGGGATACGGGATAATTCTCTGACAATATAAGCGTCAGGCCATGGTCTTGAAGACTCCATGTCCTCGTGACAGATACCATAATTGCCAATGAGAGGATACGTCATGACCACTGCCTGTCCGGCATAGGACGGATCCGTCAGGACTTCCAGATAACCGGTCATGGAAGTATTAAATACGATCTCACTGATGACTTCCCGGGTCGACCCGATGCTGGTCCCCTGAAACACAGTTCCGTCTTCCAGTATTAAAAATGCTTTCATGTGGGGGTACTTCCTTTCTCTTTTATTGTATAATTCCGGGCCCGGAAGGCGGTGAATGGCCGTCTCCCTGACAAAAGCCCAAATTGTAAAGATTATACCCGATAATCAAAAATATTTCAAGTATCTGAACCTAATATTTTGGAAAAATTTTCGGAGCGGCTCACCTTTCTTCTCTTTTTCTTCTATACTAATAGTAACCAAGCAAAACGAGGGCATATGATGCAGTTTCAGCAATCCGCGGCAACCACAGGAGATTCCACCGGCTATCTGCAGGTGGATGTGGTTTCCTCACAGAATAATTTTCCCATCCAGGGAGCCTCTGTCACCGTTTCCCCGGAATTTTCCCCGGACGCTCCCGCCTATCATCTCACCACCAATTCCTCCGGCCAGACGGAGAACCTTCCTTTGGAGACACCTCCTCTGGCGTACAGCCTAAGCCCTGGAAATGAGCGTCCCTACTCCGAATACCGCCTGCACGTCGAGGCCCCCGGCTTTAAGCCGGTGGATATTTCCGGCACGGAGGTCCTTCCCGATTCCACCTCCATCCAGAACGTGCGCCTGGAACCGTCAGACGATGACACTCCCATGAACCGGAACATTGTGATACCGGATCACACCCTTTACGGCCAGTATCCGCCGAAAATCGCAGAAAATGAGGTAAAACCGGTGACTGACACCGGCGAGATCGTCCTCTCCCGCGTCGTCGTGCCGGAGATCGTCATCGTCCACGACGGCACTCCGTCCAACTCCTCCGCCCCAAACTACTATGTTCCGTACCGGGATTATATTAAAAATGTGGCGTCCAGCGAGATCTACGCCACCTGGCCCCAGGCTTCGATTGTGGCCAATGTGCTGGCCATCATGTCCTTCACCTTAAACCGGGTCTACACAGAATGGTACCGGGGACAGGGCTATGATTTCACCATCACTTCCTCCACCGCCTTCGACCACAAATGGATCTATGGCCGGAACATTTACGAATCCATCTCCGTGGTGGTGGACGAGATTTTTGACAATTACCTGTCCCGCCCCAACGTAAAGCAGCCCATTCTTACCCAGTACTGTGACGGGAAACAGGTCACATGCAGCGGATGGATGACCCAGTGGGGATCCTGCGCCCTAGGGGAGCAGGGGTACAGCCCCATTGAAATCCTCCGCTACTACTATGGGGAGAGCATTTACATCAACACGGCAGACCAGATTTCCGGCATCCCCATCTCCTGGCCCGGCTATGAGCTGACCATCGGCTCTTCCGGGGATAAAGTCCGCCATGTGCAGGAGCAGCTGGACACCATCGCCACCGTCTATTCCGCCATTCCCAGGATCGCCCAGGACGGGGTCTACGGCCCGGGGACCCAGGCCGCAGTCTCCGCCTTTCAGTCTATCTTCGGCCTGCCTCAGACCGGCGTGATCGACTTTGCCACCTGGAATAAGATCTCTCATATCTATGTAGGGATCACCAGAATCGCCGAATTAAATTGACAGGATAAACCTGCACTGAGGGATCTTCCGCCTGGCCCGCTGTCCGCAAAAAACGCCGCTGTTTCCGGCCAATGTTTCAGATCGGCCGGAGACAGCGGCGTTTTCTCTGTCTCAGATCCCCCTACTGGGAATGTCTGTGGGGATTTAACTGGCTGTAAAAGGTGATGATATAGAGGCCGCACAAGCCCACCAGACCATAGATCACTTTGGACAGCCAGGAATTGCTCCCGAACAGCCAGCTCACCAGATTAAAATTGAAAAATCCGATCAGCCCCCAGTTGACAGCGCCGATGATGGCGACAGTGAGAGCTGTGTAATTTAACACTTTATTTTCCATGATTCATCTCCCTTCTGGCATCTGTGAAACAGTATTCCCGGCCGTTTCTTTTTTTATGCGAGAAAAAATAGATCTTCCCGCCCGCTTAAAGCTGCGCTTCCGGCTCATTCTCCCATTTTTCCCGCCAAAACAGCGCCTCCGGCCAGCAAAATCACCCCCAGAATCATCTGGCCCGTTCCCACTTCTCCCATGGATATTCCCCATAGGATCACCGCCGGCGAGGAGGCCACCAGCCCGGTCACTGCCGCGTAAACCATGCTCTCCCACCGGTTCAGCAGGGTTTCCATCGTTTTCGCGCAGAGAAAAATGCCTGCTGCCAGTCCGATGGTAAACGGAAGCAGAATCTCCTGCTGGGCAAGCACAGTCTGCCAGTCACCGGTCAGCGCCCCCGCCTGCACCAAGTTAAACGCGTGAAGCACCGGCTGGTAATATCCCATCATCATGAGCAGCATAGTCCCGCTGACCCCCGGCACCACCATCGTCACCGACGCGATCATTCCCACGCAGCCCATGGTGAGCAGCCGCTCTCCCGCTGTGCAAAACACAAGCTCTCCCGCCGCTCCGCCGTCGCCCCCGGCGATAGCGGCGACGGTCATTGTGCAGAACACAGTCACCGCCGCCATATATTTTTTCATCCCATCTGTGTGAAAATCCGCCCGCTTAAGCAGAGCGGGGATTCCGCCCAGAATCAGTCCCAGAAACGCCATGCTGGTGGCAAAGGGAAAATTTCCGAACAGCGTCTCAATGACAAAGGCCAGTCCCCCGATCCCCACAAGCATTCCCACCCCGTAAGGAAACAGGATCCGCACGCTCTGCCCCGGCTTTCGGAACAGATGGGACACCGCTCCGATGATCTGGTCGTAGACTCCCATAGACACCGCGAGGGTGCCTCCGCTGACGCCCGGCACAATGCCTGCCACGCCGATGAGAAGCCCCCTCAGTATCTCTTTCACATATTTCATGGATAACCGCCTTAAACGCTCTTATCCTATTTTATTAACTCTCCAGCTGTTTCAGAATCTCAAGTACGTCGGTCAGCCGGTCCATCCGGTAATCCGCCGGACTCTGGTCAAAATGGAACCGGTCGTCTTTTAAAGCCGCAACGGTCATTCCCGCCCGGTGCCCCGCCAGCACGCCAAAGGTGGAATCCTCCACCGCCAGGCATTCCTGCGGCGATACCCCCAGTTTCTCAGCTGTGTAGAGATAAATTTCCGGATCCGGCTTGCTCTTTTTAAACTGTCCGCCGCTCACCAGGATCTGGAAATAGCCGATGATCTCGTTTTCTCTCATCACCCGCTCCACTAACGGCAGCTGAGTGGACGAAGCCACGGCCAGCCTGTATCCTCTCTCCTTCAGCTCTTTTAAAATGTCCCGGATCTCCGGCCTGAAAATTGCCCGGTAATCCACTCCGTCGTACACGTCCACATGGGCCTTTAAATCCTCTCTGGCCTCCTCCCAGGTCTGTCCCTGGCCGACAGCCTCCGCCAGCACTGACCAGGCATCCTCCTTTGACGCTCCCACCATGGGATACAGCTGCTCCAGCTTCATATCCGGATTCTTCGTTCTGCCGTACTCCCACATCTTCTCCAGATATACCAGCTCGCTGTCAATAATGACGCCATCCATATCAAAAATTACCGCTTTAATCATCGTCGCCTTCACCTTTTCTCGTGAGAATTTTTCTTTCCCTATCATCCTAACAAATTCCCGGCGGTTTGACAACAGAAACCGGCAGCGGGAGCATGGCAAAACGGCGGCGGAATCATGGCAAAACAGCGGGCAGAATCACAGCAAAGCGGCAGGCGGCCTCCCAGCCGTATACAGCATACAAAAAGCTGTCCTCCGCCGGAATCCGTTCCGGTCGTGGACAGCCTTTAAAGGGGGAGTAATATGAAAAAGTATTATGAAAAAGGATTGCTTTCCTTTTACGAGTATTAGAATACCTTTTATATATGTCGAAACTGTGTTTAAAATATGAATGTTTTGTGAAAGAAAAAAATTTCTTCTTTGTTCTGCGGCTGGCAGGAAGGACAGTACACGCTGCTTCTGCCGCCGATCACGATCCGGCAGAGGGTATTCCCGCAGACAGGGCAGGGCCCGCCGCCGTGTCCATAGACCTGCAGATAGGGGGTATTGCGGTAATCCCTCCCCTTTGTCATCAGATATTCTTCCGGCGTAATCCTGTTCTTGTCAATAAAGAATGTCAGCCGCTCCGGAATCACTGCGGCCAGGCGTTTCCATTCGTCCAAAGTCAAAGTGATTGCCGGACGCGCCGGGTGAATCCGCGCCGCAAATAAAATTTCATCGGAATAAATGTTGCCGATCCCGGCCACCGCAGTCTGATCCAGCAGACATTCCTTGATTGCTTTCCTTCGCTTTGCCAATTTATCCATCAGATAATCCGCCGTAAAATCCGGGGCAAGCGGTTCCCGGCCCAGTTTCTCCATGCCGCTGTATGTATCAGCTTCCCCTTTTTCAATCAGCCAGAACCGCCCAAAACGGCGGGTGTCCGAAAAGCGCAGCTCTATTCCGCCGCTGAGCCGGAAAATCAGGTGCGTATGTTTTTCTTCCGGGAAATCCGGCGGCGCTGCCAGCAGACAGCCGGTCATGCGCAGGTGAAGGATGATCCGGCTTTCATTGTCAAGGCAGAAGATCAGGAATTTTCCCCGCCGCTCCATCCCAGTCACTGTCCGGTTCTCTGCCTGTTCGCAGAAGGAATCTGCAGTGGGGCAGGCAATGATTTCCGGGCGCCGGAGAACTGCTTTCTCGATCCTGCGGCCCTTAATCTGCGGCTCTATGATTCTCTTAATCGTCTCAACTTCCGGCAATTCGGGCATGGCTGTCACCGCCTTTCTTTGCTGATTTTTTGATCTTCTCGTGATAAAAATAATTCACAACAGCCGGCGGAGCATCAAAGGGTCGCTGAATACTGTCATCGTTGGTCACGTAATCAAGGCCGTTTTCCGCGGCATACGTCCTCAGCTTTCCATCCAGCGACTCCCAATACAGGCGGCTGCCATGAGAATAGATTTCTTCATACAGCCCAGTCAGCTCCGGATACCTGCGGCGTATGCAGCTGAGAATCACCGCCTTGTAATTTCCCCGCAGGTTCAGGTTTTCCAGCCACACCAGCTGGCACTGCCCGCGCACCCGGTCAATGATAGCGGGAACATCCGTCAGCGCCGGAAAAATAGGCGAGATAAAGCAGGTGGTGCGGATTCCCGCTTCGTGCAGGGTTTTCATCGCCGCCAGCCGCCGCTCGATGGATACCGCGCTGTCCATATCTGCCCGGAAGTCTTCGTCCAGGGTGTTGATGGAGAAACCCACGCGCAGGCCGGGGAAGGTTCGCAGCAGATCGATGTCCCGCAGAACCAGATCCGATTTTGTCTGGATGGTGATTTTAACACCGCTGCCCTGTAACTGCTCAAGCAGGGCGCGGGTACGGCGGTATTGTTCTTCCTGAGGATTGTACGGGTCGGTCACTGTGCCGAAGAACAGCTCTTTGCCGGCGTATTTCTCCGGCTTTCGGATCTCCGGCCAGTATTTCACATCCAGAAATTCGCCCCAGGGTTCCGGGTGGTTGGTAAACCGCTTCATAAAACTGGCATAGCAGTATTTACAGCCGTGGGTACAGCCCACATAAGGGTTGACTGCATAGTCGCAGACGGGAATGTCTGTTTTTGTGATGATGCTTTTTGCTTCGATTTCCCGAATAATTACAGATGCCATATTACCACCTCATCTTACCATTTATTCCAGCGAACCTTATTTTCTATTGTAGCTTTAACCTGAGTCGGCAGCAGGGGATCTTTGATTGCATACCCCAGCACAACCAGAGCGGGCAGGCCCCAGCCGTCCGGTACATTCAGGAATTCTTTGATCTGCTGCGGCTCCTTTTTTACGGGAATATGGACAACAGATCCCACTCCTTCAGCTGTGGCGGCCAGCAGCATATTCTCAATCAGCGCCCAAACGGCGCCGTAGTCCATCAGGCCATAGCCGTTTTTGTCCTCACTCAGAGGATATTTCTGCTTAAAATACGGCAAAATCACACAGGCGGACTCCTCAATCATGCTGCGCTGCCGGGGGTAGGCAATTTTGAACATTTCCTGCTGGGGAGTTTTCGGCTCCTGAATCCGGCAGGGGTATGGTTTGATCAGTTCTGCCAGCTCTAAAATCAGCGGTTTCTCCGTCAGTGTCACCAGCTCCCACCGGCGCTGATGATTGGAAGAAGGGGCTTTCAGCCCGGCATCTAAGATACGCGCCAAAACATCCCTGGGAATTTCTTTATCCTCAAACTGCCGGATGCTTCTCCTTGCATTGACTACATCATAAAATTCCATTCTTAATCCTCTCTTTCCTGACCTACCAGCATGGTCAGATTTTTGGTGAATGTCCGGGACAGGTCGATGAGCTGCTGCTGCTGTTCCGGCGTAAACATGGACATGGCCGTGTCCTCAGCCCAGGTGATGTGCCGCACGACCTTTTCGCAGTAAGCCCTTCCGGCATCGGTCATCCGGACGATCTTGTTCCGCCTGTTTTCCGGCACCTCGGTGACAGTTACATAATTCTCTGCCAGAAGGTTTTTAATAATCAGATTGACCGTTTGTTTTGATTGAAATGTCCGCTGGCAGATATCCTTCTGCGTCATGCCGTCTTTTGCGTAGAAAAGAACATTGACCACCAGCAGCGTTTTCATCATCATTCCGTGGCGTTTGGCGTACTCATCGTAGAGAGCAAACTGCTCGTCCCGGAATTTGCAGTACAGGTATGCGTTTTTTCTGTCTTCTTTCGTCATGGCTTGCCTCTCATCCCCCTTCAATTAGTCTATTTATTTACAGTCAATTATTTGACTTTATTATAATAAAAGAACTATCTTCCGTCAAGGCTTCACCGTTCAAAAACAGCGCGGCCTTGCGTCAAAACATAACGGATCTGCATCCCGCCATGGCATTTGCAGCCTCATTCCCTCTCTTTTTTCAGGAATTTCTCCGGGCAGCGGCTGTCTGGCCAAATGCGGCGGCATAGTGACTTTAAACCGGATTAAGGCCGTCACTGTTCCGGATTGCCGATGATGTCCTCTAAATTGAAAAATCAGAAAATATTCTGTGGTATCTTGAAAAGGGAATCTGCATATGCTATAATGCCGGTAGGCAAAGAAAGATGACAGTATCCATGTGATACACACGAAAGCCCAGGAGGCGCAAACTCCTGGGCTTTCTTCCTGCTTTGAGTAGTCAGGCATCTACAGGCTGGTTACCGACTATTTATCGCCGTCCAGCCGTTTGCAGATGAGGTGGCAAACCACACCCGCCGCAACGGCGATTAAGAAAGATGACAATATGTCCATGCGTACACCCCCTTCCTGTTGCCAGTATCGGGGCGGTAACATTGGCATTATAGCACAGCCTCGGCTATTCCGCAATTACCCCAAAACGCGAAAAACCCTTGTAAATACGGCATTCTTCCCGCAAATACAAGGGTTTCTGAAAAGTGGAGACAACAGGACTCGAACCTGCGACCCTCTACACGTCAAGCAGATGCTCTCCCAGCTGAGCTATGTCTCCATAGAGACATTATACGCACAGTCGTGATAAATTGCAAGTGCAATTTCTGCAGATTTTTCTCTTTTTCTTTAGATTTTTCTCTTTTTCAAAATTCTCCGCCGGCCCTCTCACTCTGCCGCCGAATCTCTCCCTTCGCTTCCGGCTCTCCCATTCTCTGCCGGCTCTCTCACTCCACCGCCGCTTCCAGCACCATCATAGTATTCCAGCCGTCCCGGCGCAGCCTCATCTCCATGTTCACCGCATTGTCCAGGCTCAGGAAGGCTCCCACCCTCACCTTGTAGTAGCCGTCCTGATAAATATAAAAAGCAGGGTAGCCCTGTTCGATCAGCTCCATGGCCGTCTCCTCCGCCATCTGGCGGCTCACGTAGGCTCCCACCTGAATCTGATAATATTCCGGCCGAAGTTCATCCTCCCTGCGCATGCCTTCCAGCACCCCGATAGCTACGGCGGCGGCGATCTCGTCAAACCGCTCGTCAAAGATCTTATTGTCAGCGGGATTGTCAATAAATCCGGCCTCCACCAGCACTGCCGGCATTTCCGACCGGCGCAGAAGGATCAGCCCCGGCCGCTCGATCACTCCCAGATCCGCAAATCCAACACCAGCCAGCTGGCGGTTGATCTCTTCTCCCAGAATCTCCGCCGTCCCACCCTTTTCATAGACCAGGCTCATGATCCCGGACGCTGTCCCAGGAATCGGCATGGCGTTCCGGTGGATGGAGATCAGGTAGTCCGCCCCGGACCGGTTGGCGATCTGCGCCTTCTCCAGGGGAGAATCGAACACGTCGGTAACTCTGGTGTACATCACTTCCACTCCGTTGTCCTCCAGGATCCGCCCCACCGCCAGGGCCAGCCGAAGGGCATCGTCCTTTTCCTGCCTTCCCTCAAATACTGCTCCGGGATCACTTCCACCGTGACCCGCATCTATAATCACTCTCTTTGTTTCTGACAAAAGAAAGTCTCCTTTCACACAGCCTGCTTATTATAGGATATGTGAAAAGAGACTGAAGTTTACTTATCTTTTTTTAGGGCAGTTCAATTTCTCCGGAGAAGACCTCTGTTGCCGGACCGGTCATATAAATATGGCCGTCTGCGCTGTCCCAGCGGATGGTCAGACTGCCGCCCAGCAGATCCACATGCACGTCTGCGTCCTTCTCTGCAAAACCGGCTAAAATGGCAGCCGCCGCCACGGCGCAGGCTCCTGTACCGCAGGCCAGGGTTTCCCCCGACCCCCGCTCCCACACCCGCATCAGCAGATCATTTTTTCCCCGAACCTCCACAAACTCCGTGTTGGTCCGGTCCGGAAAACGGCTGTGATTCTCAAACATCGGACCGAATGCCGCCAGATCCAGGCAGTCCAGCCCGGAGGCAGTCCGGGCTCCGCTGAGGCGCACTGCCGCCTTCTCCTCCTTCCTCCACCCGGCCAGAGTTTCATTCACCTCAGAGTCCAGAAATACCACTGCGTGGGGATTTCCCATGGAGATTCCCCAAAACGGCACCGTTTTCCCTCCCGCCGTCAGAAGTTCCGGCAGCTTAGACGTCACCTCCGGCACTCCCATATCCACAGTCAGAGAGCTGACTTTCCCGTTTTCCACCTGCAGCTTCAGATATTTGATGCCGGAAAGCGTCTCCACCGAGATCTGTCTTCTGTCTGCCGGAACCAGTCCGTGGTCATAGACGTATTTTCCTACGCAGCGCACGCCGTTTCCGCACATTTTTCCACGGGATCCGTCCAGATTGTACATATCCATCCGACAGTCCGCCTGGTCAGAAGGCTGAATCAGGATCAGCCCGTCTGAGCCTATGCCGAAATGGCGGTCGCTGACGTATCTGGCTGCCGCTTCCGGGTCCGGCACCTGTTCCTGAAAGCAGTCCACATATACATAATCGTTGCCAATGCCGTGCATCTTGGTAAATTTCATGCTGTTCCTCCTCTATGCGATCAGACTGATAATCATTTCCGCAGTCTCCACCAGACTGCTGCCGTTTGTCATACTGCACTTCTGAATGTAGCGGTGGGCCTCATCCTCGGTCATGTGATTTCTCTCCATCAGCATCTCCTTGGCGCGGCCGATCAGCTCCATATCTTCCCTGCTCCTGGTCCGGGGGATGCGGCGCCGTTTCCGGTGCCTCCGCTCCTGGGCCATGATCATCATCTCCAGAGTGCTCACCAGGTCGTGCACCTTCATGGGCATGGGCAGAAATACAGCGTTGTCCGGCGCATCCTCCTCAAAAGCCCCGGCTTTTGCCATCACCAGCATGGAAAATTCCTCCGGCAGCAGCCTGCACACCTCGCCGTAGACCATATCCGGAAATTTTCCGCCGCTCACCACCACTCCCCGGTCCAGTTCCTCCGCCGCGGTGAGAATCTGGGCGCCGGAAGTGCAGACGGCTACCACATGAAATCCGCTTTTTACCAGAATATTCCTGATGTTTCTCCCGTTTTCCGGCTTGGAAAAAGCAACTATCACATTGGGCACGCCCTCACCTCCGCCTCTCTGCCGTCTCGATTTCCTTAATATTTGTACAGATATTCATCCACTTCCCAGTCGGTCACATGGGCGCGGAATTCCTTCCACTCCCTGTTCTTGGCCTCCAGATATTTCCTGAAAATGTGGTCGCCCAACACTTCCCTCATCAGGGAACTGTTCTCAAAGGAAACCATGGCCTCCTTGATCGTCTCCGGCAGCGCCTCAATTCCGGCCGCAGCCTTCTCCTCCTCCGTCATGGCGTAAATATTCCTGTTTACGCTGGGCGGCGGCGTCATCTCCTTCTCGATCCCGTCCAGACCGGCGGCCAGGCAGGCAGCCAGCGCCAGGTAGGGATTGGCCGCGGAATCAGGGCAGCGCAGCTCAATCCTCGTGTTGGATCCTCTGGCCGTAGGGATCCGGATCAGAGCGCTGCGGTTGGCCCGGATGGACCAGGCAATATAGTTGGGGGCGTCATATCCGGGAATCAGCCTCTTGTAGGAATTCACCAGGGGATTGGTGAGAAGCACCATCTCCTTCATGTGGCAGAGGATCCCGGCCATAAACTGGTAGGCCAGGCGGCTTAAGCCGGCCTCATCGGCCTCGTCCTCAAACAGGTTCCGGCCGTTTTCATCCATCAGGGACATGTTGATGTGCATGCCGGAGCCGTTGACTCCCTCCTGCGGCTTCGGCATAAAGGTGGCGTGCAGGCCGTGGCGCTTGGCAATGTTCTTCACCGTCATCTTAAAGGTGGTCACATCGTCCGCGGTCCGCAGCCCCTCCTGATATCTCAGATCGATCTCGTGCTGGGCAGGCGCCAGCTCGTGGTGGGAAGCCTCCACCTCAAAACCCATTTCTTCCAGACAGAGCACGATGTCGCGGCGCACATTCTCCGCGTAGTCCAGAGGACCAACGTCAAAATATCCTGCTTTCTCATGGGTGGTCGTGGTGGGATTTCCCTCCTCATCCGTGTGATAGAGGAAAAATTCACACTCCGGCCCCGCCATAAACGTGTAGCCTTTGTCTTTCGCCTTTTTTAACACCCGCTTCAGCACATTTCTGGGATCTCCCTCAAAGGGCCGCCCGTCCGGATAGTGGACATCGCAGATAAAACGGGCCACTTTTCCCTGCTGAGGCCGCCAGGGAAAGATCTCAAACGTATCCCAGTCCGGATACAGATACATATCTGACTCCTCAATGCGCACAAATCCTTCAATGGCAGAGCCGTCAAACATGCACCGGTTCTCCAGGACCCGCTCCAGCTGACTGGCCGTCACCGCCACATTTTTCATCATTCCGAAAATATCCGTGAACTGGAGGCGGATAAACTCCACATCTTCCTCTTCCATCATGCGAAAAATGTCTTCCTTCGTGTATTTGCTCATGATCATTTCCTTTCTTTATTTCTGCAGGCAGCAAGCCCGGCGGACGCCCTTTCCGCTGGCAGCAAACCCAGCGGACGCATTTTCCGCAGTCCCGTTTCCGCAGGGACCGCTCACATTATGACCCATTTTATCATAACCGGCATTAAATGTAAATCTGGTAAACCAATCCCGCTGCCGCAAAAATCTCCTGCACGCAGAAAGCTCCGGAAGCCTGCAGCCCGATATGGCCGCGTATTCCGAAGCTCTCTTACTATTTATATCTCTTACTATTTATATTATGAAGCTCTTCTTTTTATTCTCCGGCCGATCTCTATTCAGGATTTCTGATAGCGCAGGGCCCGCATGGCGTTTAAGATCGCCAGCACCGACACGCCCACGTCGCCGAACACCGCCGCCCACATGGTGGCGTAGCCCAGGGCCGTGAGAATCAGCACCAGAACTTTTACGCCGATGGCAAATACAATGTTCTGTTTTACGATTCCCACTGTCTTTCTCGCGATGGCGATGGCATCCCCGATCTTGGACGGCTCATCCGTCATGATCACCATATCGGCAGCCTCCACCGCCGCGTCAGATCCGATGCCGCCCATGGCGATCCCGATATCTGCCCGGGAGAGCACGGGGGCGTCATTGATTCCGTCTCCCACAAAGCCCAGCGTCGTGCCGGCTTCCTTCTCTTTCAGAAGATCTTCCACCTTCGTCACCTTGTCTGCGGGAAGAAGTCCGCCGTAAGCCTCATCCAGCCCGATCTGGGCTGCCACTGCCTTTCCGGTCTCCTCCCGGTCACCCGTGAGCATGACCATGCGCTTTACGCCCATGCCCCTCAGTCTGGCCACTGCCTCCTTCGTATCCTGACGGATCGTGTCAGAAATCACCAGCCGGCCCAGGTATTCCTGCTCTCTCGCCACATACAGAGTCGTTCCCACCGGGGAAGGCTCCTTTAAGCCCCCGATCCCCTGCTCCTCCATGAGCTTCTGATTTCCGATATAAATGTGTTTCTGCGCTCCATTTTCCAGCACAGCGGCGCAGACGCCTTTTCCGGCCGTCTCCTTCGTCTCTCCCACCAAAGCCAGATCCACTGGCCGCCCGTAGGCCTCCCGCACAGACACCGCAATGGGATGGTTGGAATGGCATTCACCCAGGGCAGCCGCCTCCAAAAGCTCCTCCCGGCTCACGCCTTCCGCCGGGTCCGTCTCGGTCACCTGAAATTTTCCCGTAGTCAGAGTTCCCGTCTTGTCAAACACAACCGTATTCAAGCTGGCGGCTGCCTCCAGATAATTGCTGCCCTTTAACAGTATTCCCTGTCTAGACGCCGCCCCAAGTCCGCCGAAAAAGCTCAGAGGCACAGAGATCACCAGAGCGCAGGGACAGGATACCACGAGAAAACTGCAGGCCCGGTAGATCCACACGCCCCAGTTTCCCGCAAACAGAGGAGGAATAATAGCCAGAATCAGAGCCAGCCCCACCACGATGGGTGTATAGACTCTGGCAAAGCGGGTGATAAAATTTTCCGCTTTCGCTTTTCTGGAACTGGCATTTTCCACCAGCTCCAGGATCTTTGCCACCGTAGAGTCGTCAAACAGCTTTGTCACCCGCACCTGAAGCGTGCCTGTCAGATTGATGGATCCGCTGACGATGGCGTCCCCTTTCTGAACATCCACCGGCATGGCCTCGCCGGTGAGGGCTTTCGTATCCAGGCTGGAACTGCCTTCCGTCACCACTCCGTCCAGCGGCACCTTCTCCCCCGGCTTTATGAGGATCACATCGTCCACTTCCACCTCATAGGGATCCACCTGCTCTTCCTTTCCGTCACGAAGCAGATTGGCATACTCCGGATTAATATCCATCAGCGCTGCGATGGACTGGCGGGATTTTCCCACCGCGTAGTCGTTGAACAGCTCTCCCAGCTGATAGAAGAGCATGACGGCCACAGCCTCCTCCAGAGCTCCCACGGCGATGGCGCCGAATGTGGCCACCGTCATCAGGAAATTTTCGTCGAACACCTGGCCTTTTACGATATTTCTCACTGCCTTCAGGGGAATATCGTATCCGGCCGCCAGATAGGAAATGATAAACAATATCCACGCCAGGCTCCACCTGCCCTCTGCCGCCGCTCCGGCAATGAGAAACACCGCGCTGGCCGCCAGACGGCACACCATTTTTTTCTGCTTCCCTGTCATCTGTCTCTGCTCTCCTTCCTGCACGCCCCTGTCTGTCAGCGGACTACTCTGAATTCTGCCTCCGGCTCGATCTTGTCCGCCACCTTCCGTGCCGCCGCGATCACTTCCTCTTCTCTTCCGTCCTCCACTTCCATCACCAGGCGCTGCGTCATAAAGCTCAAAGATGCTTCCTTTACTCCCGGCAGTTTTTTCACTCCGTCCTCAATCTTAGCCGCGCAGTTTGCACAGCAGAGTCCTTCCAGCTTGACAATTTTCTTCATGATCGTTTTCTCCTTTCTTTTCTCCCGCCTCATCCGGGCGCATCACTCCTGAATATGCTCCATTCCCTGGGCCAGAATCGTCTGAATATGTCCGTCTGCCAGAGAATAAAACACGGTCCTTCCGTCCCTGCGGAACTTCACCAGTCTCATCTGCTTCAGCACCCGCAGCTGATGAGAGATGGCTGACTGCCCCATCTGGAGCAGGGTCGCAATGTCGCAGACGCACATTTCCGCCTGACTGAGGACATACAGGATTTTGATCCTGGTGGAATCGCCGAAAATCTTGAAAAATTCCGCCAGATCCATCAGCTGGTCTTCATCAGGCATCACCTTTGTCACCCGGTTTACAATATCTTCATGGACATAGATAAAATCACACTGTTCAATCTCCGGGTCGTTCATCCTGTATGCCATGTTCTCTGCCTCCTTTTTATTATTCATCATATGAACATCTATTCATATGTTTATAGTAGCACTTTTTCAGCCATTGTCAATAGAAAACGCAAAAAATGGCAGAGGTTCCCGGCCTCATCCCGGGCATCCCTCTGCCGCCTGAAATTCTTTTTTAATTCTGTAAACGTTTCCCAAAAAGGAGCCGGCCCGTCAGCGCTTTCCCAGCTCTTTTTCAGCCGCCCACAAAAGTCCTTTCATAAATCCCGTGGGATAGGAAAATGCTCCTGCCATCCCACCGAATCCTTCCATGGGGCGGAACCCGTGGTCAATGGAAATCACTGCGCTGCAGTCACAAGCCACCAGCTGCTTCATAATCGCGTACATGTCCGCGTAGCCGTCCTCCGCCAGCGTCTCCTCAAATACCGGCAGCGGACTGTCCACGTTGCGGAAATGGACGCATAAGATCCTGTCCTCCTGACAGAATTCGCGGATATCCGACATAAGATCGCCGAACTCATCCCCTCCTTCCAGCCAGCATCCCACGCACAGCTTCATTCCCAGAGCGCTGCTGCCGTGAGCCATGGAAAATGCCTTTCGGTAGCATTCCGTATTGTAGATCAGGCTGGGAATCCCAGCCATGCAGGCTAACGGCGGGTCATTGGGATGGAGCGCCATTTTTACTCCCGTCTCCTCCGCTACCGGGATGACCCGGTCCAGGAAATACTGGAAATTATCCCAGATCTCCTTTTCTTCATAGCTCCTTGACTCCGCGTCAGGTCTTGCCATGATCTCGTTCTGATCACAGTAGGCGGAGACCCCTCCTCTCGTGTGTTTCCCCACTCTGTGGTCTGTGCGGAGAATCCCGTTGGGCTGCCAGGCTATGGATGTAAACGGTATATCGGCCTTTCCCAGCACCTGTAACATTTGATTAAACCGTTCGATCTGCTGATCTCTGTCCGGAAGATTCAGATGGATGCTCTTATTTTTCTGCAGCTCATTGCACGCCGCATCCGATACGGAAAGCCCAAATTTTCCCAGTCTCTCCTTCTGCTTCATGATGCAGTCATAGGTGAGTTCGTCCGGTTTCAGGTTCAGGCTTACATATTCAATTCCCATCTGTCGGATAAAGGAAAGCGTCTCATCGCTGTCCGCCGTCCGGACCGGTATCTGTGGTTTCATAGACATAATATTTTCCTCCCTGCTGTCATTTTGTGGTTTCCCGTCAGATTTTTACATCAATGGGAAAAATAAATTTGCGCTCAGTACGATGGATACAATCGCCAGTACGATAAACGGCAGCGTAAACTTGAGCGTTTTCGTAATCCTATAGCCTCCGGCCGCGTAGGCGATTCCGCATGCAGGAGAGCCGGACGGGAAGGCGATCGCCACATTTGCGCAGAAGGCAACGATCAGTACCACTCCTCTCGGATCCCAGCCTGCGGCAACGCAGGTGCTGGCCGCGATGGGCACAAGAACATTTCTGGTGGCCGAGTTGGACATGAATGTGGTCATAATTGTAGTCACAATGGCAAATACGAACATGACGGTGAGACCGCTGGGATTTCCGCCCAGGATTTTTAATATCACATTTCCGATCAGTTCACCGGCACCCGTGTCTCCCAGCGCATCTGCCATCACCAGCACGCCGGCGATCATCCACACCGCGTCCTGCGTCATCGCTGAGGTAACTTCCTTTACGGACATTGCCTTTGTCAGCAGGAGAACCAGAATTCCTATGGCCGGCATCACATACATGATATCGCCCAGTACACTTCCAAACAGAAGAGAGGCCATCACGACAACGAACACCAGATAGATCAGGTTTTCATCTCTCTTCGGAATCTCTTCCTTCTTCTTCACTCCCTTCAGCTTCGACGCGTCATAGCTGTCATTGGGCATCAGCTTGTATGCAAACAGGCAGTACAGGGTGCACAGGGTGCAGGGGATGATGGAAATCTTAAAAAAGTCAAAAATTGAAAGCAGCTAGTCAGGACTGGCCGTCATTCCCTCATAAAACGCGTTTAGGGTAATATACTGGGTCGCGCCCATTCCGATCGGCAGCTTCGTTCCCCAGACGCTGATCATGGCCAAAATGGGGATCGTCATTCTGGACGGCGTGATATCTCCCGTATTTCCCAGAGCCATCAAAAACATCAGCATGATCGTCATTTCTGCCGTTGTGGGAAGAAAAGCCGCCAGAATAATAATCACCGCATACATGGCGATCAGCAGAACCAGACCGCTCTTTCCTTTTAAGTCTACCATTTTATCCTGAATCTTAGTGAGCAGGCTTGTCTTTCCAAACGCTGCGCTGATGGCAAACATCGGCGCCAGCAAAACAATGTTCTGGCTGGAAAAGCCGGAAAATGCGTCGCTGACTCCGTAAACGCCCGTAACGACCAGCAGCACACAGCAGATCATGGTCGTAATGCCGAACGGCCATTTGTTCAGCACAAAGCCGAAAATCATAAATGCCATAATTCCCAGGACAATATAAAGCTCCATACTCTGTTCCTCCTTAGATTTTTATGTCTGTGGTACCATACGCGTCACCGGTGCGTCTTCTGATATCATCATTCTATCTGGATTCTTTTTCGTCTACCAGCCTTAAAAATACTAAAAAAATATAGTTTTTTAATATATAATGACAAAAAAGCAATTTTCATTCTATAATATGACATATAACTGCAAAATCTTTCAAAATATGAAATAAACCAGGAGGTTTCTATGGCAAAAATAGCAATGCTGCTCCCCAATCTGGAGATTATGGAGGCTGTCTCCTACGCGGCAAACCTGTACCATCTGACGGTCTGCTCCGTGGCGATCGTAAACCGCTCCAATATCCAGCACTGTGTATCCCAGGCTCTCGCCGACGGAGCTGACATTATCATCGCCCGCGGCAGCCATGCGGAGATCATCCGCTCCCTGGCCCACATTCCCGTTGTGGAGATCAGGATCACTTCCCTGGAGATCGGAAACATGCTGAAAACAGCCAGGGACATGACGGGCATGGACTGCCCCGCCATCGCTCTCACCGGTCCGGAAAACATGTTCGCCTATATTGATACGGATTCTTTCAATCATCTGTTCGGGGTTCGTCTAAAAGTGTACCTGTTCCAAAAGGTAGAAGAAATGACTGCCACCGCAAAGAAGGCAGTGGAGGACGGCGCCGATCTCGTCATCGGCGGCTCTGCTGTCTGCGAATACTGCCGGTCCGTGTCGGTCCCATATCTGAAAACCGTATCCGGAAGAGAAAGTGCCCTGGAAGCCTGCCGTCTGGCCAGCCAGCTGAGCGAGGCCCTCGATATTGAAAAGCAGAACGCCGCCAGTTTAAAGATGCTTCTGGATTACACCTACAGCGGCATTATCCACATTGACAAATACGGCCGGATCCTGCAGGTCAACCGCTTCGTGGAGACGCTGCTGATGATGGAATCTTCCGCTATGATACAGATGCCTGTCTGGCGCATCATCCCTGGCATCACAAAAAAGATGCTGGACTATGTACTGCAGAAACAGAAGAAACTCCACTCCGCCGCTATTTTGATCAATCAGTCCGAATTTCTGATCAGCCTTTCCCCCATTCTGGTGGACGGCAACACGGCCGGAGCGATCATCAGCTTTTACGAAGGGCGTCCTGTTGCCATAGGAAATGAAGAAATGAAAAAAGAATTGATCCGCCAGGGCCATGTGGCAAAAATGAAATTTGACAATTTGATCTCCCGCAACCCGGCCATGCAGGATACAGTCAGACAGGCCAGGCATTTTGCTTCCTTCCAGTTTCCCATTCTTATTGTGGGAGAAAGCGGGACAGAAAAACAGCCCCTGGCTGAGTGCATCCACAATGAGAGCGCTTTCCATGACACGCCCTTTATCCGCCTCAACTGCAGCTGCTGCAGCGATGAAGAGTTTGAGAAAATGCTCTTCGGAAAGCCGGGAGAAACAGAATCTCCAGGTCTTGTCTACCGGGGGCCCTGTACCTTATATCTGTCCAGAATCGAACGGCTCTCCCTGCACATGCAGTATCAGATCCTCAATCTGCTCCAGGGCGCTCCCTATCCTTCCGGCTTTCTCTCCGGCCAGGCCACGCCGAACCGGATACGGGTCATCGCCTCCTCCCGCCAGAATCTTCTGAGCCTGGCGGAAAAAGGTGTCTTTCTCCGCGACCTGTACTACAATCTCTCCGCCATGACCTTGTCCGTTCCTCCCCTGCGGGAACGCCCTGAGGACATTGCGGCGTGGACCGATGTGTACATGAGGGAGTTTCAGGAGGCGTACGGCCGCTATATCAAGCTGACAAAAGACGCCCTGAAGGTCCTTCAGTCCTATTCATGGCCCGGCAATATCATAGAACTGCGGATGGTGTGCAGCCGGATCCTGATCAACGCCTCCCACTATTATATAGACGCCTCCGAGGCCGAAAGCTATCTGGACTGTCCCGCCGGCCAAACGGCAGAAGACTTCCTCCCGGCTGCCGCGTCCGGCGCACGAAAAAGCGGCCGGCCGCATCTGGAAGACCAGGTCTGCGGTCCGGCCGCTGAGATCATCGCTGCCCTCCGCCGCTGCGGAGGCAGCAGGGAACAGACAGCCAGAGAACTGAACATCAGCACTTCCACCCTGTGGCGGAAGATGAAAAAATATCGCATTGATAAAAATGAGGGAAAGGGGAAATTTTCCTCCTGATTAACCCCCTCAGCCCGGATACACCGGGAAGAAAATGCTGGCACTGACCACCAGCGTCACCACCGCAATCAGAAGATAGGGCAGAGTGAATTTTAACAGGCCCACCGGGCTGTGACGCCCTGCCGCGAACATCAGCGCGCACTCCGCAGATCCGCTGGGGAATGCCACTGCCATGATGG
>DWWL01000042.1 GCA_019119775.1 Candidatus Lachnoclostridium pullistercoris
CCATTCTCGTCAAAATAGTCCGTCACGCCGGCAATATTTGGCTGGCCCATAAATTTGGCCAGGGTCCGGGCTTCCTCGTTAAACCGCTCCAGGCCGTATGTAAAATCCTCCGCCCGGCTTTTCATGGCCACGGAGACGGTGGTTCCCACACGGGCGGCCATGTCGTTTGGCATGTACTCCTTCACCGCCACCCTGGCGTTCAGGCTTTTGTCCCATGCCAGATAGGTGATGCCAAAGCCGCCCTGGCCCAGCACCCGGCCTACAATATAGCGCTGGTTTAAAACGGTTCCCGCCCGCAAAGCCACCGGATATTTCTTCTCATTTTCCGCCAGGTCGAAGCCGCACCAAGGGCAGGGACCTTCCTGGCCATCCCGCTCTTTAAAGCAGTTATAGCAAAGCTGTTTTCCGTTTGATTCCATTTTTCCCTCTTCTCCCGTCCTTAAGACTCAATACTGATTTTAGATACCTGGCTTAAGGCCGAGGTGTCCAGATCATGCCTGGCTCCCCGTATGGTCAGGCTTTTTAAATCGGGCAGCCCCGCCAGCGGGCTCAGATCCCGGATGGAAGCCCCGTTGTGAATGGTCAGCGACTTAAGACTGCTTAAACCGGCCAGGGGAGACAGGTCGCTGACTTTCAGGTTCCGGATGGTCAGAGTATTTAACTTCGTCAGAGAGGCCAGCGGCGCCAGGCTTTCATATTCCGCGGCGCCGTTTGCAGAATACCCGCCGTAGGTCAAATCCAGCTCCCGAAGCTCAGTCAGCCCGGAAAGGGGCGCCAGATCTGTCACGTTGCTGCCGGTGCGCAGTAAGCGGAGATTGGTCAGCCCGGCTAAGGGCGTCAGATCAATCCCCACATTCTCACTGCCGCCGGGCACCTCCAGAGTCTGAAGGCTGGTCAGCCCCGCCAGCGGGGATAAATCCGTAATTTCCATATTGCCGGTGAGCACCAGGCTCTTGAGATGACTCATGTCCGAAAGCCCGCTTAAATCTGAGACGCCGTCCAGATATAAGTAGAGATCTTCCATCTGAACAAGCCCGGTGAGGGCCGACAGGTCAGAAACGGTCCCGGAAGGAGCGCTGCTCCCGCGGATGTGGAGCCGCTTTAAGCTGGTCAGGCCGCTTAAAAAGTCCAGATTTTTCACCGGGCAGTCCACCAGCTCCAGTCTCTCCAGCTTCGTCATCCCGGATAAGGTCTGAAAATCTTCCTCCGAAAGCTCCATATTTTCCAGCCTCAGCTCAGCTGCCGCCGAACTGTAAGTATTTCCGCAGATCGTCACCTTGGGAGCCATAGCTTCTTCCATCCGTTTTTTATCCCGGCCGGAAAGATTCTCCTGCCCGGTACTCTCCTGAGCCGGTGTCCCATCTGCCGGCGTTTCAAAAACCGTTTCCTGTCCCAGGTCTTTTCCGGTTCCCAGGACAGAGCCCAGGAGAAATACGGCAGCCGCAGCCGCGGCCACAGTACCGCCGATGAGAACAGGGCGGAGTCTGCGGCCGGCCGCGCTGCGTGCCGGGGAAATTTCAGGGGAGATCTGCTCTTTTTTCTCCTCCGGCAGTTCCATCACCTGCTGCGTCTCAATGGCTTCCAGAAATTCCTCCGCTGTCTGGAACCGGTCCTCCGGCTGCACAGCCAGGCCCTTTAGGATGGCCCGCTCCAGATAGAGGGGAATCTTCACCCCCGCTTCAGACGGCGGAATCAGAGTGTCGTGGTCCAGCCGCTCCAGGGATTCCGGCGGCAGATAGCCGGTGATGGCTGCGTAGAAACAGGCGGCGCAGGAATACACGTCCGTGTAGGGGCCCTGGCGGCCTCTGCGGATGTACTGCTCCTTCGGCGCATAGCCCACTTTTAAGATCACATCCAGGCTCTTGCTCTTATCTCCCATACTGTACCGGGCAGAGCCGAAGTCCAGCAGCTTTACATTTCCCTCTTTTGTGATGTAAATATTGTCCGGAGTCACATCCCGGTGGATCAGTCCCTCCCGGTGCACCGCCGTCAATGCCCGCAGCACCGGAATCATCACATTTAAGGCCTCTTCCGCACTGATTTTTCCGCCGGCATTTGCGATGTAGGTCTTGAAGGAGATTCCTTCAATGTAGTCCATGACAAAATAGGAAGTGCCGTTCGCGTCAAAGTAGTCGGTCACGCCGGCGATCCCCGGCTGGCCCATAAATTTTGCCAGGATCCTGGATTCTTCCCTGAACCGCTCGGCTCCGTAGGCAAAGTCTTCCGCCCGCTCCGCCATGCGGACAGAGACGCCGGTTCCAGCCGTCCGGACCGCGATCTCCCCGGGCATATATTCCTTGACGGCCACCCGGGCTGTCAGTTTCTCATCCCAGGCCAGATAGGTGATTCCAAACCCGCCCTGGCCCAGCACCCGCCCTACAATATAGCGCTGATTTAAAATAGTTCCCGCCCGCAGGGCCATCGGGTATTTCTTTGTATTTTCCTCCAGATCAAAGCCGCAGCAGGGGCAGGGACCGCTCTCCGCCGGCTTTTCCCTGAAGCAGTTGTAGCAGATATATGTATTCTTGTGATCCATAGATATTCGTTCCTTCGCAGTTTATTGGACAGACGCCCCGGGCACATGGGCGGCGGGAGACAGATCGGTGATGACGCCGCCGATCTTCACCTTCTCCAGCTCAGAAAGTCCGGAAAGGGGAGTCAGATCCACATCGTCTGAAAATTCTGCGGCCGGCAGCTCCAGCTCCTTTAAATGGGTCAGTCCGGAAAGCGGGCTCAAATCAGAGATATAGCTGGTGCCCCGGATGCGCAGGGACTCCAGGCCGGTCATCCCCGAAAGGGGAGACAGGTCGGATATGCTGCTCACCTTCAGAAACAGCTCTTTCAGATTGACAAGGCTGGAAAGAGGCGTGATGTCCTCGATCATTCCCGGGCTGCCGGACTCATCGGTGAAGGCCAGGTTCTCCAGCTGTGTCAGCCCGGATAAGGGCGTCAGATCTTCAATATTCTGGGCCGGCAGATGGAGGACTTTCAGATGGACCAGGTTCTTTAAGGGCGTCAGATCCTGAATATCCTCATTTCCGCTGATATCTCCGCTCAGCCGCAGCTCCCGAAGATTTGTCAGACCGGACAGAGGCGAAAGATTCGAGATCTCATTTCCCCGCAGGTCCAGCTCCTCCAGATTTGTCATCTCCGCCAGGCCCGCCAGATCAGAATCATTCAGGTTCATCTCCCGCAGATCCAGCCGGGTCAGGTCCGTGCTGTATTCCTCTCCCCCGATCAGGACCGTAGGGCTTTCTGCCCCTGCCTGCTCTCCTGCCGCCGGTCCGCTCACAGCCGCCGGGCCGGTGCCGGCCGCCGGGGATCTGCTCCTGCTGCCAGAAAAGATTCCGACGGCAAAAACCGCCGCGATCCCGAGCACGGCGGCGCCGATCAGCACCGGGCGGCGCCTGCGGCCGGCCGCGCTGCCTGCCGGGGAAATTTCATCGGAGATCTGCCCTTTTTTCTCCCCCGGCAGCTCCACCACCTGCTGCGTCTCAATGGCTTCCAGAAATTCCTCCGCTGTCTGGAACCGGTCCTCCGGCTGTACAGCCAGGCCCTTTAGGATGGCCCGCTCCAGATAGAGGGGAATCTCTGCACCCGCCTCAGACGGCGGGATCAGAGTGTCGTGGTCCAGCCGCTCCAGGGATTCCGGAGGCAGATAGCCGGTGATGGCCGCGTAGAGGCAGGCGGCGCAGGAATACACGTCCGTGTAGGGGCCCTGGCGGCCTCTGCGGATGTACTGCTCTTTGGGAGCATACCCCACCTTCAGAATCACATCCAGACTCTTGCTCTTATCTCCCATACTGTACCGGGCGGAGCCAAAGTCCAGGAGCTTCACTTTTCCGCCGGCGTTTGCGATGTAGGTCTTGAAGGAAATTCCCTCAATGTAGTCCATGACAAAATAGGAGGTGCCGTTCTCGTCGAAGCGGTCGGTCACGCCGGCGATCCCCGGCTGGCCCATAAACTTGGCAAGAACAGCTGCCTCTTCTTTAAATCTTTCAGCCCCATAGGCAAATTCATCCTGCCGGTCCGCGGACATCACACAGACATTTCCGCCTTCCGCCCGGTCTGCCAGTTCCCCCGGCATGTACTCTTTCACGGCCACCTTTGCGTCCAGATTCTGGTCCCAGGCCAGGTAGGTGATGCCGAATCCCCCTTGTCCCAGCACCCGCCCCACAGTGTAGCGGCGGTTTAAAACAGTACCCGCCCGCAGAGCCGTCGGGTATTTCTTCTCATTTTCTTCCAGGTCAAAGCCGCACCAGGGACAGGGACCGTCCCCGCCCCCAGTTTCCTGAAAACAGTTGTAGCAAATATGTTTGTCTGCCGCAGACATAGAAAACTCTCCTTTTCCGGGAGAAGCCTCCCGGGAACCGCTTTACTTTCAAAACGAAATTTTATATAATATTCCTAACAGTTTAAGACAATTAATTCTATTTTACGAAATATTGCAACAGAATCCAATATGCTGGCTGCATAGTGTTTGCAATACTTTTTTTAAGAGGTGAACCCGATGTATTACACATGGCTGTCCGACGCTCTCGGACAGGAATTTGAAACCGTTCAAATTCTCAAACAAAGCGAAAGAGGCACAGTGACGCTGATCCGTCACCGTGCCTCAGGGAAAAAATTTATTCTCCGTTCCTTTACGGGAAACGCGGAGGTCTATCACAAACTGCTGAACTGCCAGTGTCCCAATCTCCCCATGATCTATGAAGTGGCTTCTGACGGAAACAGAAACCTGGTTCTGGAAGAATATATCCAGGGGGACAATATGGGAACGATGCTGAAGGACGCCCTGTTTTCTTCTAAGGAAACCAGACGCATCGTCCGGCAGCTCTGCCGTGCTCTGTGGGTGCTCCACTCCATGGGTGCGGTTCACCGGGATGTGAAGCCGGAAAATGTTATTCTGCGGGGAAATGAAGCGGTGCTGATCGACTTTGACGCCGCCCGCTTTTATAAGGAAGGGGCAGACGGGGACACTCAGATACTGGGAACTGCCGGGTTTGCCGCCCCGGAGCAGTACGGCCTGTCCCAGTCGGACACCAGCTCCGACATCTACTCGCTGGGGATTCTCATGAATATTATGCTTACCGGCTGTCACCCGTCCAGCCAGCTGGCCCACGGCCGGTGGGGAAAGATCATCACCCGCTGCACCCAGGTGAATCCGGCCAGACGCTACAAAAATGTGCGCCGCCTGCTGGACGAGCTGTAGGCGGCAAGGGAGAAAATTTTTTATGAAAGAAAAAATCTGTCCCCACTGCGGCGCCCCTCTCCCGGAGGAGGCGTCCTTCTGCCCCCGCTGCGCGGGGAGCATAAACCGGCGGACGGCCCTCAGGCCGCCGACCTATATTCCCATCCCATTTTTAAGGTTCCTTGTGCTTGCCGGGATCGGGGCAGCTGTTCTGGCCGCCCTGTTTTTTTATTTCAGTCCGCAGAAAGTGGAGGGAACGGGGGATGTGATCTACACGGATGACGACGGGACCTACCAGATTCTTTCCAATGTCAGCACGGACCGCTACTATCCCATGTCCCTCATTTCCCAGGACGCGGGGGATGCGGAGAGCTACCGTTTCCCCCTGAGACTTTACATCAACCACAAAGACACCGGGGTGGACGCCAGCGGGATCTTTCTGCAGAAGGTGGAATCCTACGAGCTTCTGATTGAACAGCCGCCGGACAGCGCGGGGCCGGTGACGGCCACCGAGCCTCTGACAGCCCTGGAATATCCTGGAACTGCCCTTGTCAGCTACATCAATTTCAGCCGCAGAAGCCCCTCGCCGGTCTGGCTGATCTGGTACCTGCACATGAAAAACGGGGATACCATCTCCGTGAGATCGGAGCTTTCCGTCACCCCGATCCACACCTATGAGTACAGCCAGGAGAACGCGGATCTCTCCACCTCCCAGTCTCTCCAGGAGCTGATCGACCGGCTGGTGAAGGAGACGGACCGCAAAGATATTGTAAACATCACCCTTCCTGCCATCACTTACGACGAGCCTCTGGTCCTTTACGGCCGGGCGTTTAATCTGACCGGCACCCGGTCCGAGGAAAAACAGACCGCTTTCTCCTCCGGCATCCGGATCCGCGCGGCTAAAGATGGGCAGGACTGGATCTGTTATTTTACTGACCTGGACTTTCCGGGAACCGGAACGGGAGTGGCTATTTCCGCCGCCAACCGGGTCTGGACCCGCGGATGCCGCTTTACAGACTGGGATACGGCCCTTTTAGCCCACGGAGACGCCTGGATCAATACGACGGACTGTCTGTTTGAGGGAAATCAGATCGGCCTTCACTACAATATTTCCGGCGGAGGGAGCAGCGACACCCGCTTTACCGGCAACACATTTACCGGGAATGCCACTGCCGTCCTTTTAGAGCAGGTCGCCACGGATATCCGCATGGATTTCGGGGACTGTCTGTTTGAAGGCAACGGCACCGACATCGACAACCGCTGCCGTCAGCCGGTGGACATTTCCCAGGCGGTATTTCAGTGACTTTAATAAAAGAAAGGAGATTATTTGAAGAATTATGAAGAATCAGTGCCCTTACTGCGGTGCTCCTCTCCCGGAGGACGCTTCCTTCTGCCCCCATTGTGCGAAAAGCCTGAACCGGCGTGAGAACGTCAGGCGGCCGTTTTCTCTCTCCGGCAGGATCCTGCGCCTGGCCGCGCTCCTGGTGCTCATCGCCGCTGTCTACGCCGCAGGGTATTTTTTGACCAGACCAAAGACCTATAACGCCATGGGAGAGCTCACCTACAGTGATTCCGACGGCTCTTACCAGCTGCTCTTAAACTATACTTCAGACCGCTACACTCCTCTTGCAAAGCTTGAAACCTCCGCAGGCGGGGAGGAGAGCTATCGGTTCCCCTGCTGGCTCTATGTCAATTCCCGGGATACGGGAGAGGACGCGGGAGATGAATTTCTGCAGAAAGTAAAGGATGTGAAGGTTTCTGTGGAGCAGCCGGAAGGAAGCGAAAGCCCGGTGCTCTGCTCGGAGCCGGAGCCTTATGATCTGAACGTGGAAGCAGCCCTGGGAAGCCTGATCGATTTTACCAGGGAAAGCCCTGCTTCCTCCCGGATTCTCTGGACCATCACCATGGAAAATAACGATGTAATCCGTCTGGGAATGGATCTTTCCATTTTTGTGGCCCAAATCTACGATTACCGCTATGAAGATATGGATCTGACCACCATCCAGGCGGTCCAGGATCTCATTGACCGGGCGGCGGAAGAGACGGATTACAGAGACACGGTAAATATTTATCTGCCGCCGGTCACTTATGAAGAGCCGCTGATTCTGCGCGGACGCACCTTCAATCTGATCGGTTCGGAATCAGAAAACGGCCGCACCACGTTTGCCGCCGGGATCCAGATGAAGGACGACACCTATGAGATCAGCTATATCACCGGCATTGATTTTGCAGGAGACGGAACGGGAGTCGCGGTCTCCTCCGCCGGCAGGGTCTGGACGAGGGAATGCTCTTTTGTCAACTGGAAAACTGCTCTTCTGGCCTACGGAGAAACCTGGATCAATGCCACTGACTGCGTGTTTGAGGACAATGAAGTCGGCATTCACTTTAATTCCTCATCCGTAAAGGCAGTCAGCGACACCCGCTTCACCGGCAATACATTCACCGGAAATGACACGGCCGTACTTCTGGAGGCTGTCCCCATGGGGGATGGCGAATTGAATTTCAGCCAGTGCGTATTTGAAAATAACGGAACTGATCTGGAGAATCTGTGCGGGCAGGCGGTAAATCTCTCAGAAGCAGTCTTTCGCTGACAGAACGGAATCGGGGCCGCCGCAGTGCGGCCCTTCTTCATACACGTCCAGCCATTCCAGGCAGGCATTGTGCCAGGTTTCCCATAAAGTTTTGCACTCCTCTTCCAGTCTCAGCCGTTCACTTAAGTCCGGCCGTTCCATTCCCATCCAGAATTCTCCGCTCTCTTTCCAGCTTCGGTCCATGTCTTTACAGGCGTCCGCCGCTTCCTTAAAACGCTCTCCCGCCTCATCCATGGCTTCCCCCGCCAGTCTCAGCCGCCAGTCCCTGTAGGCTTCTTCCGTGGAAATCTCCCTGATCCGCTGCCGCTCTCCCTTCGGAACGCTTCTGAGGGAGGAGATCAGGGCCTGATCCCTGGCGGAGATCTGAGCTGCCGGCGACTCCCCCTCGGCCAGGTTCCGCTTCCGCTCCAGATAGTGTTCATAGGAGAAGGGATAGTACATCGCCGTGCCGTTTTCAAAGATCAGAATGCTCTCCGCCACCTGGCGGATCAGATAGCGGTCGTGGGACACCACCAGAATGGTCCCCGTGTAGGCCCGGAAAGCAGCCTCCAGCGCCTCCTTTGCCGGGATGTCCATGTGGTTGGTGGGCTCGTCCAGAATGAGAAAATTGGGCCGGCTGACTAAAAGCTCCGCTAACACCAGGCGGGCCCTCTCTCCGCCGGAGAGGGAGGAGATCTTTTTCGAGGCGTCAGCCCCTGTAAACAGATACATTCCCAGGGTTTTCCTGGCGTCCTTCTCTGTCATGGATGGAAAGAGGCCGGTAAAATGCTCCAGCACAGTCTGATCCGTCTCCAGCCTGGCCGAATTCTGGTCGAAATAGCCGATGGTGATGCCGTTTCCCATGGTCATCTTGCCCCCCAAGGGAGGCAGAAGGCCGGCGGCCGTCTTTAAAAATGTGGTCTTCCCCGCTCCGTTCTTTCCCAAAAGGCCGATCTTCTGGCCGCGCCGGATGCGCAAGGACAGTTCCAGGAGAGGCTTTTCATAGCCCAGGCGCAGGCGGTCTGCCTCCAGCACCCATTTTCCTCCCAGAATCAGGGGCTCGATGGGGCCTGTGACGATCTGCTGCCCGGTCTCCCTCGGCTTCTCCACCCGGGGCAGCCGTTCCAGCTGCCGGCGCTTGGCCCTGGCAAAGGCAGCTTTCCGCGGTTTGTGCTTAAACCGCTCCACCAGGCCGTAAAGTCTCTCCTCCTCCTGTTTCTGCCGCTCATAAGCCTTTTTCTGAAGCCGGAGCCGCTTCTCTTTTTCCTCCCGGTATTCCGTGTAGTTGCCGTGATACCGGGTCAGAGTCCCGTCCTCCAGCTCATACACCGTCTGGACGGTGCGGTCCAGGAAGAACCGGTCATGGGAGACGATGACCACCGCCTTTTCATAGGCCCTCACCTGATCCTCCAGCCACTCCACCGCCTCCAGATCCAGATGGTTGGTGGGCTCGTCCAGCAGCAGGATGTCCGGCTGCGCGAGCAGCAGGCGGATGAGGGCGATCCTGGTCTGCTGGCCGCCGGAAAACTGGGACAGCTTCTTTTTCTTGCAGTCTTTGGAAAATCCCAGGGCGGTGAGAAACCGGTCGTAGGTCTGTTCATACTGGAAACGTTCCCTGGAAAATTTATCCTTTTCCGGGCAGGCGGACAAAATCTCCTCCTCCACCGTCCGCTCCGGGTCGGAAATGGTCTGCTGGCTGAGCATTCCCACTGTGAGAGGGCGGTCCCGGCGGATCCCGGGCCCTTTTCTCCGGTCGTCCCGGTCCAAAGAGATCTCCCCTGCGATCAGCCGCAGAAGGGTGGTCTTTCCCGCCCCGTTTCTCCCCACCAGGGCCAGCTTCTCCGCACCCCTGATCTCAAAATTTACGTGCTGCAGGATCACATTGCCCCCTGCGGACACGGTTCCGTCTGTAATCTGATATAACATAAAGCCTCCTATAAGCCTGAAAGTTTCTCCTTCAGATAGTTTTTAAGTCCTTCCCTCTGCCCGGCGTCCACGGTGATCTTCCCCTTCTCCAGAGTCAGAAGGCCCATTTCCTCCAAAGATTCCACCACCCGGTGGCAGGTGCGTAGGGAACAGCCCAGCCTGGCAGCCAGCCGCTCTCTGGTGATTCCCATCAGGTAGTGCTCCCCCTGGGGAGCGGCGTACTGAAGGATCTGGGACGCGCAGCGGGCGCTGTAATCCATGAAAAAATACTGTCTCCACGCCGCCGACTGCTCCCCCAGCTGATTCATCAGCAGCCGGAGACGGTAAAACAGAGCCTTCGCGTCCTCCACGATCCAGCGGAGATATAGATGGGACGGAACGGCGATGCACTCGCAGGACTCCGCCGCGGCGATGGAGGCGTAGGAGCGGTCCCGGTCGGAAAACAGCTCGTAATCCCCCATGATCTCCACGGGAAACAGCTCCACGAACACATAGGGAAGGCTCTGCACCCGGTCGTCAATGGCATAGGCCTTGCCCCGCATGAGAAAATACACCGTTTTTGACCGTTCCGCGGAGAGGATGATCGTCTCCCCGCAGGAAAACTGCCTGACCGTCAGGTAGGGAAGAAGCTCCTCAGGAAAACGGCAGAAAAAGTTCTGATAAAATTCCCGGTGACGGTCTTCTGTGTATCTGGATTCAAATTCCTGTTTTTTCATAATCCTCCCCCAAAGATGCCATTTGGCATTTTCTTTTTCTCCTCTCCAGTTTATTATAAAATCAGATAAAATACAAGGAGGCAAGTGTCATGAAACGGATAACGGCGGGAAACAAGGGAAAACGGTGGCTCCTCATCTTTCTGGTGATGAACCTGGTGGGGATGGCGGTGGCCCTCTTTCTGGAAAACGGGCTGGGGAGCGACTCCATCGGCCTGCTCTGCGACGGCCTTCACCGGGCCCTGGGCATCTCCTACGGCAACGCGTCCCTTCTCTACAACCTGACTATCATCCTGGCCGCCGCCCTCTTTGCCCGGGGAAACTTAGGAGCGGGAACCATTGTGTACGCCCTGACCTCCGGCTACTTCATTGATTTTTACTGCTGGGTCCTCGGCCCTCTCTCCCTGGGAACAGGTCTTCTCCCCTTCCGTTTCCTCGGCTTTGCCGTGGGGCAGGTGCTCCTAAGCCTGGCGTTAGCCATCCTGATCCAGATGCGCCTGGGGATGAACGCTCTGGACGCCCTTTTAACCAGGCTCTCCCAGGTAACCGGCATTTCCTACGCCATCCTGCGCACCGGCGCCGACTTGTCCTACGTGGTCATCGGAACCCTTTTAGGAGGCGTCTTCGGGGTGGGAACCATCCTCTCCGTCCTCCTCACCGGCACAATGATCAGACTGTTTACCAGACTTCTTGACAGCCGAAAGACGGCGGCGGGCTGAAAATTTCTCCCGAAATGACGAAACTTCGGAACAGCGAAGTTTCTCCCGGAAACGGCGAAGCCCCGGAACAGCAAAGTTTCTCCCGGAATGACAAAACGAGCAGGAAATTAATTCCTGCTCGTTTTGCTGTATTCGCATGCTTTTTAAGCATCTCACTCTTTTGCTTCTTCCTCTGTCGTCTCCTCTTCCGCTACCTCGTTGCGAACCGGTGAAACGGTTACGACGATGGTATCCAGATCGGTCTGGAGATCGATGTCTTTGTCCGCGGCGATCGGCAGATCTCTCACGCGGATGGAGTCGCCCACATGCATATTGCCCACATCTATCTGAACTTTTTCCACCAGTGCGGCGGGAACAGCCTTGTACGCGATTTCTTCCAGCAGCAGCTGAAGAACGCCGGTGGTCACTTTCTCATGGTTCAGAAGCTCTACCTCCGCTACGGAGTGAACCTTCTCACCGCTTACCAGTGCCTGGAAGTCGATCTCATCGATCTGCTTCTTTAAGGAGTTGTAGTCGATCTCCTTGATCAGCACATCCATGGACTGTCCGTCCACCTCAAGCATCACCTGGCTGCCTTTTTTGTTGGTCTTGATCAGGCGCTCTGCTTCCTGCTTTTCGATCTTGATCGGCATAGACTCTTTCATCTCTCTGCCGAATACGTTGCCGGTCACATAGCCTTCTCTTCTCAGTTTCTTTGCTTTCACATCCATGCTTCTTTTTTCAGCTTTTAAAGTATTCATTTATCTTTTCCTCCATCAAACTGAATCATATTGGGATGCTTAGCTGCCTTCAAATTTCGTCTGTTGGAAATAGGTTCGGTTAAGTATCTCTCTTTCCTTGTTACACCTATATTATACACCTGCTGTCAAGACAATTTTGCACAATTTTGGAAATTTGTCTGCCGGTTTTTCCGCCATTTTTTAACCAATCAGACCTTTATCCATATATCCGGCCAGTTCTTTGGCAAAATAGGTGAGCAGAATATTGCAGCCGGCCCGGTAAATGCTGGCAGCCGTCTCGCAGATCAGCTTCTCCTCCTCAATGTAGCCCAGTTTGCCGCCGGCCTTGATGAGCGCGTACTCTCCGCTGACGCTGTAGGCCGCCACAGGCACATCCACCGCGTCCGCGGTTTCCCGGATAATGTCCAGATAGGACAGGGCCGGCTTGATCATAATGATGTCCGCGCCCTCATCCAGGTCAGAGAACACCTCTTTCATGGCCTCTTTCCGGTTGTGATAATCCATCTGATAGGTTTTCCGGTCGCCGAAGGCGGGAGCGGAATCAGCCGCATCCCGGAACGGGCCGTAGAAGGCGGAGGCGTATTTGGCCGCGTAGGACATGATCGGCACGGTGCAGTATCCGTTTTCATCCAGTTTGCGGCGGATGGCGGCCACACGTCCGTCCATCATGTCGGAGGGAGCCACCATATCGGTGCCGGCCTGTACCTGGGAGAGGGCGATCTTCGCCAGATAGTCCAGGGTCTTGTCATTGTCCACATACTCTCCGTCCAGAATGCCGCAGTGGCCGTGGGAAGTGTACTCGCACATGCACACGTCGCCGATCATGTAGAGCTCCGGAACCGCCTCTTTTGCCTTGCGGAACGCCTTCTGCACGATCCCGTCCTCCGCCCAGGCGCCGCTGCCGCAGGCGTCCTTGTGGTCCGGGATCCCGAACAGCATGACGCTGGGCACGCCGGCGTCCGCCACTTCCTCCAGAGCCTCCGGGAGACGGTCCACGCTGTAGCGGTACTGTCCCGGCATGGTGGGGATCTCCTGCTTGATGTTGGTCCCTTCCATCACGAACATCGGGTAGATCAGGGAAGATTTGTCCATCCTTGTCTCCCGCACCATTTTTCTTAAAACAGGGCTCCTGCGGAGCCTTCTTGCTCTGTGAATCATTTCCATGTTTCCTTACCTCTTTTCTCTAAAAAAGCTAAAGCCAGGTGCCTGCACCGTCGGCTCAGTTCTTCCTTTCCGCTGCGTCCTGGGCGATCGCGGCCGTCATTCCCGGAATGCTGAAATTTGCCGCCACCAGATCGGCCTGCCGCCCGTGCTTTTTTAAGGCTTTGGCCGTCACATCGCCGATGCACACAATGCGGACCTGGTCCAGTGCCTGCTGCTCTATATCTGTCAGCCCGTCGAAGAAGGCATCCACGCCGGAACCGCTGGCAAAGGTGAGGTACTGGGAGGAGCGCAGGATCTCAGCCAGAGATTTCCGCTCTCTCCACTCCGTCTTCACGTCGTAGAGAACAACGTCATCGTAGGGAATCCCCTCATTTTCCAGAATCTCGTTCATCGCCCTGGATCCGCCGGCAGAGCGGGGAATCAGGATCCGGTCGCGGCCGTCGGCCAGCTCGCCAAGCCCTCTGGCCAGGTCTTCCACCTGGTAGCGATCCGGCACATAATCCGCCAGAAAGCCGAAGCGGCGCAGCTCCTGTGCCGTTCCCTTTCCCACAGCCGCCAGCTTTAAATGTCCCATGCTTCTGTAGTCCAGTCCGGCCTCCAGAAGGCCCTCGAAAAACAGGCGCACTGCGTTGGCACTGGTAAATACGGTCCAGGTGTAGGAGCTGAGATTCCGGTAGGCCCGGCGCATTTCCGCTCCTCCGGCGAAGGATCTGACGCCCATGCGGCAGATATTTTCCGCCCTGGCGCCCAGAGCCGTCAGGGAACGGATCAGCCGTTCGGAGAAAGATTCCGTTCCGGTCACGCTCACCCGGATTCCGTCCAGCGGACGGCAGATGGTTCCGCGCATGTCAAGAGACGCTGTCTCCCCCGCCACGATGATGGCGGGAGTCCCGATGCCGGCCTCCTTCACCAGCTTTTCGATGGTTCCCAGGGTGCCTTTTACAAACCGCTCCTCCGGCAGAGTTCCGTTTTCAATCACAGCCGCCGGCAGATCTGCCGGTTTTCCGGCCGCCAGCAGCCCCTCCACAATGGGGTGCAGGTTTCCCAGCCCCATGAGAAAGACCAGAGTTCCGGAAAGACGGGCAAAAGCCGGAAAATCCGGCGGGAGCGTCTCTCCATTCGCCAGTGTGTGCCCCGTCATTACGTGAAAGCTGCGGCTCATGGCCCGGTGCGTCACAGGAATCCCCACATGCTCCGGCACGGCCACCGCTGAGGTCACTCCCGGGACCGTCTCATAGGGAATGGCGGCTGCCTGGAGAGCCTGAATCTCCTCTCCTCCGCGGCCGAAGACGAAAGGATCGCCTCCCTTTAAGCGCACCACCGTCTTTCCTTCTTTTCCCAGGCGGACCAGGATCTCATTGATCTCCTCCTGCTTCATGGAGTGGTGTCCTGCCCGCTTTCCCACATAGATCTTCTCCGCGTTTTCCGGCGCCAGGGCAAGCAGGCGGTCGGAGGAGAGAGAATCATACACCACCGCGTCGCAGTCATTTAAGCGGATCATTCCTTTTGCTGTGATCAGCTCCGGGTCTCCCGGCCCTGCTCCCACCAAAAAGACCTTTCCTGTCTTCTGTGTCTCCATTTAATCTCTCCTCTCCTTCGTTTCCTCGCTGACCTGGCTGCCCGTTATTCCGCCTAACGCCGCCGCTGCCTCTTCTGCCAGCTCTTTTGCCCGGCTGACCGCCGCGCTGCCGCAGAACCGGCGGATCTGGCTGTCTCTTCCGCAGATGCCGGACAGCTCGATCTCTCCGCCTTCCCTTATCCAGGTGTAGACGCCGATGGGCTCATGGCAGCCGGCGTTCAGCAGGCGGAGCACTTCCCTCTCTGTCTCCAGGCAGAGCCTGGCGCTCCGGTCCTCGATCCGGCCGCAGATCTCTCTCATCTCTTCGTCCTCTTCCCGGCCTTCCACAGCCAGGATTCCCTGGCCGCCTGCGGGGATAAATGTTTCGCAGTCCAGGTACTCATAGCGGAAAATCTGGCCGTTCTCGGTGAACACGCCGCCGGCCGCTTCCTCTCCGTTTAAAAATCCCAGGCGCTTTAAGCCGGCCGCCGCCAGGATGATCACGTCATAGCCGCCCTCTCCCAGCTTTTTAAGCCTGGTATTCACATTTCCCCGCAGCATGCTGCAGCGCACGGAAGAACCCGGCCACAGCTTCGGACCCAGCTCCTCGATCTGCACAGCCCTTCTGGGGCTGGACGTGCCGGCCACAATCTCTGTTTTTCCGGACAGCACCGTTCCTTCCCGCATCACCAGCACATCCCTGGGATCTTCCCGCTCAGGCACCGCCAGAATAGCCAGACCCTCACCCAGTTCCATAGGCATATCCTTTGCGCTGTGCACTGCCAGATCAATGGTTCCATCGGTCAGTCCCTGCTCGAATTCCGACACAAAGACTCCCTTTCCGCCAAATTCCAACAGGGGCTTATTTAAAATCTGATCCCCCATAGTCTGCCGTGTCACCAGCTCTGTCTCTGTCTGTGGACAGCTCTTTCTGATCGCCTCGGCCACCAGCTCCGTCTGTACCACTGCCAGTTTGCTGGTCCTGGTTCCGATGCGGACCGTCCGCGCCTTACGTTTCTCAGTCATGGCTTCTCCCTTCTGCCTGATTTCTGGAATATTCCTCCCATTTCTGGTCAATGATCTGCTGTGCCCTCTCTCTGCTCAAAGAACAGCCGTCCTCCATTCCCGCGCTCACCATCTCCCGGAAGATTTCCGTCCGAACAGCAAGCTCCGGCACCTGCTCCTTGACCATTTCCCGGTAGCCTCCCAGCTGGACAGCCAGATCTCCGAATCCTTCGGGAATAATGGTCCGCAGCCCGGATTTTAAATACTGGGCGATGGTTGGGCTGCTGCCGCCGGTGGAGATGCCCACGGTGATGTCCCCGTCCCGCACCAGGGCCGGGAAAATAAAGCTGCACTCCTCCCGCACGTCCACCACGTTCACCGGGATCTTCTTTTCCCGGCACAGCAGGGAGATCCGCCGGTTTAACTGGCTGTCCTCCGTGGCCGCCACCACAAAATCGGCAGAATCCAGATCCTCCTCCCGGAATTCCCGAAACTGAAGGGTCAGCCGGCCGTCTGTCAGCGCCTGAATCCTTTCCGAGATCTCCGGCGCCACCACCCGGATGCGGGGGCCGTAGTCTTTCAGCACCTGGACTTTCCGGTATGCCACCGTCCCGCCGCCCACGATCAGGCAGTCCTGACCTTCAATATCTACAAAAAATGGAAAATATGCCACAGTCTACTCCTCTCTCAGCCAGTGCTCCAGTCCGTCCAGCGTCCGCAGGATCACCTTCAGGTCGTCGCTGCTCACGTGGTCACGGATCTTAAACAGCACCGTCTCCAGCTTCTTACCGTCAAACGCCTGATGCAGCTCTCCCATGCGGCGGATGTAGGGGTGGAACATCATCTCCCGGACCGCCGCGTCCAGATCTTCCTCCATCAGCGCTCTGGCTCGGTCCAGCTCCCTCATCTTGATCTCCGTGTTGTTTTTGGAGAGCGTCTCAAAATAATCAATATCGTAGAGGGTCAGTCCCTCTTCGGAACGGATTTCCGGGTCCATGTCGATGGGAACCGCCACATCTATGAAAAGGCGCTTCTTCCGGTCCGTCAGGACCTGGTCCAGTTCCGTCTTCGTCACTGTGTAGTGGGGGCCGGAGGTGGCGCTGACCACAATGTCCATGTCGTTCATGTACCGGTAGCGGTCTTTATATTCCACTAGCTTCACCCGCTCGCTTTTCACTTCCATGACAAAATCCGGCTTGTGGCTGCGGTAGGTTCCGGTTACCTGGATGCCCGGCTTGCTCAGAATATTTTTGGTGATGGTGCTGCCCATCTTTCCGCTCATTCCGATGACCATTACCCGCTTTTCCCCTTCTTTTTCAAAGTGAAACACCTCGTTGGCCACCAGCGTGGCGATGGAGAGGGGCGTTCTGGACAGATTGGTGTCTGTCTTGATCCGCTTGGCCGCCGCCAGAGCCCTCTGAAACAGCACATTCAGCTCATAATCCGCCCCGTTCTGCTCCAGAGAAAGCTGATAGGCGTCCCGGACCTGCCCCAGGATCTCATCCTCCCCCAGCACCATGGAGTCAAAGCCACAGCACACCTTGAACAGGTGGGCGATGGCTCGGTCCCCGCTGTACAGGTTTAAGTATTTCAGGATCTCCTGGAGAGACAGATTTTTAAACTCTGCCACTTCCCGCTGCAGTTCCCCGATGGCCGTTCTGCTTCCGGTGATATAGATCTCGCTGCGGTTGCAGGTGCAGAGCACCACGCAGCCGGAGATCTGCGGATTCTTTTTCAGTTTCTGGATGAACGCGGCCTTCTCCTCATTGCTCAGAGCAAATTTTTCCCGGATATTTACCGGCGCCTTTTTGTGGCTGACGCTGATACAGTACATATTTCCATTCCCTTCCGTAGGTTCTCTCACATCTGTGAGCGCATGCAGCCGGACAGAGGGAAAAATTCTTCCCCCGATCCTCCGCAGTGCCGCGGGCGGACAGAGGAATATCCCTCTTTTCTGTCCTCCTCGCTTAGCGCGCAAAAAGAAGGGAAACGGTTTTTCCCTTCTTTCTGCTCATATCAGTCTAATACGAAATCAATTCTCAAACCCCGGCATTATTTTGTCTTCGGTGCGAAAGAATATCCTCTCTCATCGCTGGGGCCGGCAAACTTATGCTGAGACAGGGGCATAACGTGCATATTTCCTCTCTGCTCGTTCTCTGCCCAGTAGATATCGTCTGCCATCTTTGCTTCCGGATTGAATTCCACACCCTCGAAGATGTGCTTTACGAATGCCTTGTAGCCTACACGGTCGATCAGGTGTCCGCCGTGGAGATACTCCGGCTTGTAATCCAGAGCCCATGCGGAGAATTTCTGCCAGTTGGCAAACATTCCCAGCACTACATCCTCCGTTACCCAGTTTAAGAACAGCTTTCCGGCACGGGGGTTCTGCTTTCCGGTACGTCCGCCCAGAGTCACGCGGTATAACTGCTTGCCTCTGCTCCATGCGCCGGTGGGGCAGATCAGAGAACACTCACCGCAGCCTACGCAGCAGCAGGTATCCTTGTCGATCTTTCCCTGTGCGTTCAGGCTTAACACGCCGGTTGCGTGATGCTCGCAGGCCTCCACGCAGGATCCGCAGCCGATGCAGCGGTCGATGTCATAAACCTGCTTGTGAACGCCCATAACACCGAAGTCGTTGAAGTTGCCCTTTACACAGTCGTTGGGGCAGCCGGCAACAGCGACCTTGATGTGGTAATGGGACGGGAACACCAGCTTCTCGATCTTTCTGGCCAGCTTGTAGGTGTTCACATTTCCCTTGATGCAGTGTGCGTTTCCGATGCAGGACATTACGTTTCTTGCACCGATGGTGGGATATCCGGCCTCGTTGACTTCCATGTCAACGTCGCACATCTCCACATCAACGCCCTTGATATAGTCTTTGATGAATTTGTTTACTTCATCAATGTACTCGTACTTGATTCCCGGAGCATTCAGGGTCTGTCTGGTTCCGATATGGAAGGTTCCATTTCCCCATCTCTGGCAGATTTCCTGAATAACGCTTAAATATTTCGCGTCGATCAGACCGCCGGGAACACGCAGCTGCAGCATGAACTCGCCTGCGACTTTAGACTGTCTGAAACAGTTCACCCGTACCTTTTTAATGTCAATATCGTGATTCATACTTCCATCCCCTTTCCTTAGTCAACCAGATATTTGGCCTTTGTGTAGTTGAATACCGGTCCATCCAGGCATACATATACCTCGTCAATACGGCAGTGTCCGCACTTTCCTACTGCGCAGGACATCTTCCGCTCGAAGGATACCCAGATGTTCTCATCTTTCACGCCGCACTTCTCAGCCTCGATGGCCGTGAACTTCATCATTGGCGGCGGTCCTACGATCACTACTTCGTAGTCCTCTCCGAACTCGCTGAAGGGAACTTTGGAAACGAACTCGGTAACAAATCCGGTATTCCAGCCTTCCTTGTGATCTCTGTCAAGGGTATAGATGGTCGTAAATTTCTCTTTCCACTTCTCCAGATCGTTCTTGAAGATGATGCCTTCCTCGTTCTTGAATCCGCAGATCAGAGTTACGCTCTTTACATAGTCAGGGTTGTCGTAGAACATGTTCAGCATGCTCTTTACAGGAGCCAGTCCCGTACCGCCGGTGATCACCACCATGTGCTTGCCCTGGAACTTCTCTACCGGCCAGCCGTGTCCGTAAGCGCCTCTTAAGAACAGAGTGTCGCCCGGCTTCTTCTGGAAGATCACGTCCGTTACCTTTCCTACGGAACGGATGGTGAAATCCATCCAGCCGTCGCCATAGCTGCTGACGGAGATCGGAGCCTCTCCAACCTTCGGAATGGAAAGCTGTAAGAACTGTCCGTGGGATGGCTTAATATCAGTTTCTACTTTGAATGTCCATTCATGTAAGCTCTCTTTTTTCACGTCAAGGATCTTGCATGCGACAGGTTTTACAATATTATTCATCTCTTCGTCCACCTCTC
>DWWL01000043.1 GCA_019119775.1 Candidatus Lachnoclostridium pullistercoris
CCATCATGGCAGTGGCATTCCCCAGCGGATCTGCGGAGTGCGCGCTGATGTTCGCGGCAGGGCGTCACAGCCCGGTGGGCCTGTTAAAATTCACTCTGCCCTATCTTCTGATTGCGGTGGTGACGCTGGTGATCAGCGCCAGCATTTTCTTCCCGGTGTATCCGGGCTGACAGGGAGGTGTCAAGATGAAAGATCAGGTAAAGGCTCAGGCTCTTCCGGATGCGGAGAGTCTGACCATCGACCCGGAGCACTATTACAGACAGGTGCTTCACGGATATTATCAGTTTGACTGCACAGTGAAAGAAGGCGTTGTCCGCTCCGCCAAATTCTACATTCCGGAGAATACGGTGTTTAATCAGCCCACCGTGTTTGTGACGGTGCCCGACGGCGAGGAGAGCTGGGAATTTCTGGTAAAGAGCGGCTGGAAGCAGATGGCGGACGTAAGGCAGCTCTGCATCGTTCTGATGGAGCCGGAAAACGGTGCCTGGAGCGACGAGGAGGCAGACATCGCCTACATCACGGCGTTGAATGAGGACGTAGGTTTCCGCCCGTTTTTCTGCGCCTTCTCCTCCAATTTTTACGGAGTGGCCTACGGCACGGCGGCGGACGCCTTTGGAAAACAGGCCCGCAGATTCCCCAAGTGCTGGGCCGGGGCAGCTCTCTTAGGCAGCTTAGGAATGACAGAGGATGAGAAGGAGACCCTTGAGAAGACGGAGACGAAGGTTCCGGGAGTGGCCTTCAGCCAGGTGCAGATGCCGGTATGGATCGCGGCCGGGGAGAAGATGGAGGATGTGGAGCGGGAGCTCACCTTCTACCGGGCCGCCAACCACAGCGACGGCGTCAGACAGGACGGCGGCTGTGAGATCTGGGATCCGAAAAAGGGCGGCACTGTGGATGAACACTGGTGCGCGGAGGTGGTCTTTGACCGGAGAAAATGGGAAGACTGCCTGGGCTTTGACTACGACTGCCGGATCTATGACACCGTTTTTGCCGGCGTATACCGCTATCCCGGAAACGGGAACGGGGCGCTGCGGAAAAATGCGGACATCCGCTCCCGCGGTTTTCAGAAATTCTCAGAGAAAGTGGCAGGCGGATATTATGAGGACGGAAGAGACGCCTACAGGAGAGAATGGTGGGTTTACCTGCCGGAGAGCGCAGACCGGACAAAGCCGGTTCCGGCTGTGTTTGTGTTCCACGGGGCCGGCGGCAGCTGCGATGAGATCGCGGACCGTTCCGGATGGGCGTATGTGGCAGAAAAGTACGGATTTCTCATTATCTGCCCGGGGGCTTCTGTGCCCAACCGCGTCCGCCGTGTGAGCAATATGGTGACAAATGAGATGTTCCGCAGCATGTGGAACACGGGAAATCCCCAGAAAGAGCGCCCGGCAGACATGCTGTTTCTGGACTATCTGTACAGCTGGCTGACAGAGCATTACAACGTGGACCGCAGCCGGATCTACGCCAGCGGCCAGTCCTCAGGAGGCATGATGTCCTGGGCCTGCGCGGCTTACCGGCCTGATTATTTTGCGGCCACGGCGCCGGTTTCCGCCAAGTGCATCGACATTGAGTCGGAGCATCCCAATCCGCCGGTGGACGGCTCCATCATCCCGGTGATGACCAATCTGGGACTGGAGGACAGAGCATTCCAGGGCGGCTACGCGACGGAGGACGCGAAGGAGCTGGTCGATCACTGGTGCAGCCGCTTCCATCTGGAGCCTGGCTGGGACGGATATACTTATGCGGACGGCGGAAAACACTGCAGTTTCCAGGACGGATTGTTCACCAATTATCTGTTCCGGACTAAGGACGGAGTGCCGATTCTCCGCTGTGTGGAGACGGCCACCAAGGCCCACGCCATCTGGCCCTCTGAATGTGAGATGGCCTGGACCCAGTGGTTTTCTAAATTTTCCAAGGATCCGGAGACGAAGGAGCTGTACTACGAAGGGAAAAAAGTAGAGATCTGACGGAGACGTCAAAGAGCGAGAAAATACCGGGCTGCCGGCGCAGGGAGATTTCCTGCGGCGGCAGCCTGTTTTTTGCGGCCGGCAGCCTGGCTTTGCGGCGGCAGTCTGTTTTTGCGGCCGGCAGTCTGGCTTTGCAGGTCGGCGGCCTGTTTTCGCAGCTGAGCAGCCCGCTTCCTCAGCCGGTGTTGTGCCGGGCAGAAGACTGTGATATACTTTCTGCGTGCAGAAAAGACGGAGCCGGGGAGGGAGAAAATGGCCCCGGCGGAGATCGGAAATGGAGGAGTGTGTTTAAAATGGAACGCAAAGTAGTAGTAGTGAACGCGGAAAAAATCGACTATGATCACAAAATGGATTTTTCAGCCATGGGCGCGAACGCGGAAATCTATGCTGACAGCACGCCGGAGGAGATGCTGGCCCGCGCCGAGGGCGCGGAAGTGCTGGTGACGAAAGAGCTTCCGGTGGACAAAGATCTGATCCGGAACCTGCCGGACAGCGTAAAGCTGATCTGCGAGGCGGGCACTGGCTACAACAACATTGACCTGGACGCCTGCAGAGAGCGGGGGATCATGGTGTGCAACGTGCCTTCTTATTCTTCAGAGCGGGTGGCCCACACGGTGATCATGATGATCTTAAATTTAAGCAGTTCTATGGTCCGTCAGCAGCGGATGCTGTTTGAGGGCAATCATGACAACTTTACAAAGCGGCTGATGGTAGACCATGTGGAGGTCAACGGAAAGACTCTGGGAATCGTGGGAGCCGGCCACATCGGGAAAGCGGTGATCCGGGTGGCAAAGGCCATGGACATGAAGATTCTGGCTTCTTCCCGCCGGAAAAAAGAGGACGAGGACGGAATCCACTACGTGTCTCTGGAGGAACTGCTCAGAGAGAGCGATTACGTGTCCCTCCACTATCCGCTGACGGAGGAGACCAGGCATATGATCGACAGGGAAAAACTGGCTATGATGAAGCCCACCGCCTTCCTCATCAACACCGCCAGAGGCGCTCTCATCGATGAGAAAGCCCTGATCGAGGCCCTGCAGAACGGAGTGATCGCCGGCGCCGGCTTAGACGTGCAGGAGGAGGAGCCCCCCAGAGAGGACAGCCCCCTCTACACCATGGACAATGTGGTGCTCACGCCCCATATGGGATGGCGCGGCCTGGAGACGAGACAGCGCCTCATCGACCTGACAGCAGAAAATATCCGGGCTTATATGGACGGAACTCCTAAAAATGTGATTGTGGGATAAAGATTTTTATTCATCATTGACAAAATCCCCTTCTCCATGTATCATATGATTAAGCACATTAACTGTTAAGTATGTTAAAATAAAGGGGAAGAGGAGGAATTAATATGACAGATCTGCAGAAGCGCCTTCAGGAGAAGGCGGAGGCTATGAGAGAATACACCGTCGCCTGCCGCAGAAAGATCCATGAGATCGCGGAGCTGAGCAATGAGGAGGTGCAGACCAGCGCCTACGTGGAGGGAGAGTTAAAGAAGCTGGGACTTCCAACCGTGCGCCCGGCGGAGTACACGGTAGTGGCGGTGCTGGATACGGGCAGACCTGGAAAAAGGATCGCTCTGAGAGCGGATCTGGACGCCCTGGCAGTGCCGGAAAATCCTAACAATCTGGCCGGCCCCAGAGTGTGCCGGTCACGGACGCCGGAGAAAACCTGCCATGCCTGCGGCCATGATGCCCACAGCGCCATGCTCCTGACGGCGGCGAAGATTCTGACGGAGGAGAGAGACCATCTGAACGGCATCATTTATTTCTGCTTTGAGCAGGGGGAGGAGACCGGAAAGGCGATTGGAGTCAATGCGATCTTAAAATATCTGAAAGAGCAGGGCGGCGTGGACACGGTGTGGGCTATCCACGTTTACAACAAGCTGGAGAGCGGAAAGCTCTGTGTGGACGCCGGCCCCAGAATGGCGGGGGCGGCCGGAGTCTGGACAACTATCATAGGAAAGAGCGGCCATGGATCCCGCCCGGACCTGGCGATCAATCCCATATTCTGCGCTGCCAATATTCTTCCCAATCTGGCGTCAGCTTTTGAAAATCAGCTGAACGTGGAGAAAACGGTGACGCTGGGGATCACCTCGATCGAAGGCGGCGGACAGTCTTCCAACATTATTCCGGACACGGCCACGATCCGCGGTTCCTTCCGCTTCTTTGACGTGGAAGAAGGAGAGAAAGCTCTTCGCGTTTACCGGAAGGTCAGCGATGGAACAGCTGAGATGATGGGGTGCAGAACAGAGCACAATGGGCAGAGAGAGCGCGTGCTGGCCGGTCCCTGCATCAACGACGAAACGTGCAGCAGGATCGCGGCAGAGGCAATAGAAGCTGTCACGCCGGAGGGAACGGTGACGACAGCGCCGAAGTGGTATGCGTCCGAAGCCTTCAGCCTGTATCTCTCCACCTATCCCGGCGTTCTCTGCCACCTGGGAATCAAAAATGAGGAATACGGAAGCGGAGCGGAGCACCACAACACCTACTTTGACGTGGACGAGGGAGTTCTTCCGCTGGGAGTTCTGGTGACTGCTTCCTACGCAGCGGCCTTCTGCGGGGAGGATGAGACGAAATGAGCGAACAGCAGAAAGCCTGCGCCGCGGCCTGCGGCAGCAACGTGATCTTCGGCTTCAGTTTTCTGGCCTCCAGCATCGCCATGGAGGCGGCGAATCCCCTGCTGTTGCTGGCCATCCGTTTCCTTTTATCGGCCGGTTTTATGACGATCCTGATCCTGACGGGGGTGGTCCGCGTCCAGTTAAAAGGAAAGCGCCCCTGGCGGCTGATCCCCCTAGGACTTCTGCAGCCGGTAATCTATTTTGTCTGTGAAAATTACGGGATCATGTACACCAACTCTTCGTTTGCGGGGACTATGATTGCCCTGATCCCCCTGGCCACTCTGTTTATGGGGATCCTGTTTCTGGGAGAAACCTGCGGTCCCGCCCAGATCGGCTGGGCAGTCTGCTCCTTTGTGGGAGTGGCAGTCGTATCCCTGTTCGGCAGCGAGGCCGGAGTGGTCTCGGTGAAAGGAATCCTGATCCTGGTAGCAGCGGTGCTCTCCAACGCCCTGTTCATGGTGCTGAGCCGCAGACTGGCGGAGGAATTCTCCGCGTTTGAGAGAACGTACGTCATGTTTCTCATGGGAAGCGCGGCGTTTACCGTTCTGGCGGCGGCAGAATACCGCTTCGACGGCGGGCAGATCGCCCAGGCGCTGTCAGGCTGCATGAAGCCGGACTTTGCTGTGGCAGTGGTCTACCTGGCCCTGGTGTCCTCAGTGCTGGCCTTCCTTCTGATCAATTACAGCACGGAGAAAATTGAGGCCCGCCGTTCTGCTTCCTTTGCCAGCATTTCCACGGTGGTGTCCATCGCGGCCGGAGTTATTTTCCGGGGAGAACCCTTTGGACTTCCCCAGCTGGTGGGGTCAGTGCTGATTCTGCTGGGCGTGTACCGCCTGAATGTGGGAGAAAGCCGCTGATTTTCAGGCTGAAATTGTTTTAAATTGAAAAATGGGTGGAAAAGCGGCGGACATATGTTATAATAGTGGCAGCAGGCACAGACAGCGCGGAGCGGAATCCTTGCCGCTCCGCGCTGTCTGCTGCTTTTATGGTCTGGAAGGAAAAGGGGAAAACATGGAAAATGAACGCTACAACTTATTTGTTCAGCTGGTGGATGAGTTTGACCGCGGCTGTGAACTGACAGAGGAATATGACGCACTTCTTCACAATTATAATGGAACGATCTTATTTCAGGCGGAGTCCCAGATGATCAAGATGATCGGAAATCATCCGGGGATCACGGCGTCGGAAATCTCCAAAACCTTTGGAAAAACAGGCAGCGCGTCGTCCCAGCTGATCCGGAAGATGAAGGAGAAGGGATGGGTCAGACAGGAGCGCAATCCGAAGAACAACCGGCTGTACAATCTGTTTCTGACGGAAGAGGGAGAAGTGATCTACCAGAATCACAAAGAATTTGAGGAGAGATGCTACCAGAGAACGTTCCACAGCCTGGATACGTTCACGGAGGACGAGATGAAGCTGTACATTGCCATACAGCGGTGCATGAACGCCACCTTCCATCTGGATGTGGAGGAGAGCCGGAAACTGGGTACCAAGCGTCAGAAATTGTAATATAGGTAATGATAATATACGAAAGATCATTTTGAGAGCGGAGGCTTTCCGCCGGGTCGGACAGGACCTGGCGGAAAGCCTTTTTGCGTGGCGGGAACACGGGGAGGAGCCGGCGGGCGCTCCCCGGCTCCTCCGCTCCGCCGCGCAGCCAGCACGGCGGATTTCGTCCATCCGTGGGAAAACAGCCGATTGGGCAGGTGACATAAATGAAGAGTTTGCGGCCCAATACAAAATTATAATATTTATACTAAAAAGTTTAGAGAATAAACTATTTAATCATAAAAAGTGACTACAAAAATGCTGAAGGTTATTGACAAGGAAAAGAATTGATTGTATAATTAAGACACTAAATACATAAGATACTTAACGATTAAGGATATTACAAAAGAAAGGAGATCATTATGGCAGATCTGGGAAAAATGTTTAAGGAAGCGGAGCCATACATCATCGAGATGCGCCGCTGGTTTCACCAGCATCCCGAGCTGTCCCTGAAGGAGAAGGAGACTTCCGCGAAGATCAAGGAAGAGCTGGACAAGATGGGAATTCCCCATGAGGACTTAAAGCCCAACTACGGCGTGGTGGCGACCATTCAGGGAAAAGATACCGGAAAGGTGATCGCTGCCAGAGCAGACATCGACGCTCTGCCGGTGACGGAGGAAACAGGTCTGGAGTTTGCGTCCTGCAACGCGGGAGTGATGCATGCCTGCGGCCACGACGCCCACGCGGCAATGCTTCTCGGCGTGGCAAAAGTGCTGAATCAGGTGAAGGAGGAGTTAAACGGCACCGTAAAGCTGGTGTTCCAGGTTTCTGAGGAAAATGGAATGGGCTATGAGGAGATCCTGGACTACTTTGAATCCATCGGCGGTGTGGACCGGGTGATCGGACTTCACATCTGGAGCACTCTTCCCGCGGGAGAGATTCTGCTCATTCCCGGCTCTGTGTTTGCCGGAGGAACCGGATTTACCTGCAGAATCAACGGGCAGGGCGGCCATGGAGCCAGACCTGACCTGGTGAAGGATCCCATCAAGGCGGCCTGCGACCTGGTGTTAAAGCTGGCCTCCATCCCGACCAACTTCTACGACGTACTGGATCATTCCGTAGTATCGGTGGGAAAGATCGAGTCAGGCACTATGGGAAATATTTTCCCGTCCTACGCGGAGGTGAAGGGAACCACCCGCTATTACAAGACTGGCGGCGTGGACGCGATCAAGGAGAAGATGCAGCAGATCGCGGACGGCGTGGGCATGACCTACGGAGTAAAAATCGATATTGAGCATGACGGCGGCGTGCTTCCGGTTTACAACACTCCGGAGCTGATCCCCCACGCGAAAGAGCTGGTGGCCGACGTGGACGGCCTGGAGGTTTCTCCTCAGACCGATCCCATCTGCGCTGGAGATGATTTCTGCTATATCCTGAACAAATATCCGGGATTTTACGGCGTTCTGGGAGCAGGCTCCCCTGACAGCTATCCCCAGCATCATGCAAAATTCGATGTGAAGGAGACGGAGTTCCGCAAGGGCGCTGAATTTATGGGACGGTACATCGTTGATTATTTAAAGTGAGAGATACAGAGAAAGAGGGGAATTTTTAATGGGTAAGAACGAAGCAAAACAGAAAAAAGCGTTTAAGATGCCTCACCTGCTGTGGATCATGCTGGGCCTTCTGCTGGTGGCCAGCATCCTGACATACATTATCCCGGCCGGACAGTTTGCCACCGACGAGGCAGGCAACGTACTGGGGGATCAGTTTAATTATCTCGGGCAGCAGACTCCGGTCAGCCCCTGGGGAATGCTGATGCGGATCGTCAGCGGCTTCAGCGGTTCCGCGACCGTTATCTGCACCGTTCTGAGCATGGGCGCTATGACAGGCGTGGTGCTCTCCACCGGAGCATTTGACGATATTCTGAATTATGCTATTTACAAACTGAAAGACAAAGGAGAGATGGTCCTGATCTCAGGTCTGTTCATCCTGATGGTATATCTGGGTTCCTTCGGCGGATCTGACGCTCTGATCGCGGTGGTTCCCATCGGCGTGATCTTCTGCAAGAAGATGAAGCTGGATCCCATCTGCGCCATCGGCGTTACCACTTACGCGACGCTGATCGGTTTCGGAACCGGCCCTACCAAGCAGTACATCACCCAGCTGATGATGGGCGTTCCCATGTACGGAGCGTTCGGAACCATGTTTATCAGCATGAACTTCTTCATGATCGTGGGCCTGGTATTCCTGCTTCTGTACGTTAAGAAGATCCGCAAAGACCCGAGAAAGTCCCTGATGTGGGATGAGGGATGGAATCCTGACGCCATGGCAGTGGACGAGGCGGACGAGTCCAAACTGGGCAATAATGTAAAACTGTCCGGAAGATCTCTGGGTATCGTTCTTGTCTTTGCTCTTCAGTACGTTGTGATCGTGGCCTACTCTTTAAGCGGCGGTACTCAGAGCCAGGAGCTGATGGTTGCTCTGGCAGTTGTTGTATCCATCCTCTGCGGCATTATTGCCGGATATTCCCCGGACAAGCTGGGAGATGAGTTTGTAAAAGGACTTCAGAGCATGGTATTTGTATGCTTCGTCATCGGACTTGCAAGAGTAATGTCTCTGGTTATGACAGACGGAAATATTCTTCACACCATCGTTTATGTGCTGACAAGACCTCTGATGGATCTGCCCAGATCTGTAGCCAGCATCGGCATGACGGCGATCATCTCCGTGATCAACCTGGTGATCCCGTCCGCAACTTCCAAGGCAGCGATCCTGGTTCCGATTATCCAGCCCATCGCAAATACTCTGGGAATGGATCCCAACCTGGCTGTACAGGCATTCCAGTACGGCGACGGATTTACCAACATCGTTTCTCCGTTCTTAGGATGGACCATCGGTTCCTGCGCAATGGCCGGCGTGCCCTATCCGAAGTGGTTAAAATGGGCTCTGCCGAAGGTTCTTGCCTTTATCGTGCTGGGATTTGTGATTATGTTCATCCTGACCGAGTCCGGATGGACCGCATTCTAAACACAGAAGATCGCAGAAATGATTGCTATAAAACAAACTCCTTAACAGAAAAAGCACCGCTCCCGTCCGGATCACAAGTCCTGGACGGGAGCGGTGCTTTTTGCTGTAACAGGAAATTTCGTTCACGGATTTGTTCCCGGGCTTATTCCCGGATCACCGTTCCGGCCTTGCCGGTCAGAGCCGCTTTGGCCAGGGCCTGGGTGGTGATTACCGCGGTGCGCCCTTTTCCGGCCTTTATAAAGTCCACGGCAGCCTGGATCTTGGGAGCCATGCTGTTTTTGCCGAACTGTCCCTCCTCAAGCCAGCCTTCTGCCTGAGAGACGGTCATTTCCCGGATGGGAGTCTCGTTTTCCTTTCCATAATTTAAGGAAACGCAGTCCACGTCTGTGAGGATCATCAGCATATCTGCGTCCACTTCTTTCGCCAGCAGGCCGCTTACCAGATCCTTCTCAATGATGGCGCTGGCTCCCTTTAAGAGCTGTCCCTGCTCCATCACCGGGATTCCGCCGCCTCCGCAGGCGATCACCAGCTGGTCGGCGTCCAGAAGGGCGCGGATGGCGTCGATCTCCACGATGGCCACCGGCTTCGGGGCAGCGACCATGCGCTGGAATCCCTTTCCGGGGATCTCCGTCACGTAATTGCCTTTTGCCTCCTCGGCCTCCGCCTCAGCGGCTGTCATAATGCGTCCGACCTTTTTGGCCGGGGTATAGGAGGACTCGTCGTAGGGGTCTACTGTCACCTGGGTGAGAATGGTGGAGACGGGTTTATAAATGCCCCGTTTTACAAGCTCGGTGCGGATGCCGTTCTGCAGGTCGTATCCAATGTAGCCCTGGCTCATGGCGGAGCAGACGGACATGGGAGCGGGGGTGTAGCCCTCGTGCTGCTGTCCGAATTCATTCATGGCTGTGTGGATCATGGAGAGCTGGGGAGCGTTGCTGTGAACGACGGCCACCTGCCAGCTGTCCTGGATAAAGTCCCCGATGATCTTTGCTGTCTGGGCTACCGCCTCCTTCTGCTCGGGAAGGTTTGTTCCCAGAGCGTCGTGGCCCAGGGCCATTACAAGTCTTTTCTTTGCCATATGAAATACCTCTTTCCTTGCTTTTTTGAAGGCGCGGCGCGCCTGCTTTCGTTAAGGTTATTATAGGGGCAGGGACAGAAAAAAGCAAGAAATAAGTTGGAAAGGGCAGATTCCTGTGGTATGATAACCATGTTATGGAGAAATTAAAAACATATGCCGGAGTGATCTGGCAGATCGTGAGCCCGCTGCTTATTTTCTGGGGCGTGACGGCAGCGGTGGTAAGTGGATTCGGCATTCTCTGGATGATGTTCGGGAGCCGGCTGACATTTCTTTACAGCCGCATGGCGGATGTGACGCTCCTTCTGTCCGCGGGGGCGGCCCTGTGGGCGGCGTGGATTCTGTGGAAGATCGACGGCAGGGAAGGGATCCTGTACGGGGAGATCCGGCAGGGACTGCCGGCGCATGCGGTCCTCCCCTGCATCGGCGCGGCCGTGGGAGCCAGCGTGGCGGGAAACTGTCTGCTCTCCCTGCTGCGCTTAACGGAGCTGGGAGACGGTGCCCAGCCGCTTCTGGAGCTGGGAAACCCTGCGGTGGTGATCGCGAGCACCTGCCTTGCGGCTCCCCTGGCGGAGGAGATGGTATTCCGCGCTCTCATTTACCGGAGACTGCGCCGTAGAATGAGGCCGGCGGGGGCGGTGACGGTTTCCGCTCTGCTCTTTGCCCTGTACCACGGCAATCTGTCCCAGGGGCTTTATGCGTTTTTGGTGGGAGCGGTGCTGGCTCTTCTGATGGAAGACTATGACAGCGCGGAAGCGCCCATTCTGGCCCACATGGCAGCCAACACAGTCTCCGTCCTGCTCACCTGGGCGGGGACGGGAGAGATCCTGGCGGCCGGTATATTCCGGCGGATGGCGGCCATTCTAATATTTGGAGGAATCCTGGTTTTCAGCCTGCACCGGGCGGCTGAGTACAGGAAAGGAAAGAAGGAACGTAAAGGAGGTACAGCATGAAACTGTTGTCAGTGGCGATCCCCTGCTACAATTCGGAGAACTACATGCGTCATTGCATTGAGACTCTGCTGCCGGGCGGGGACGAGGTGGAGATCCTGATCGTGGACGACGGCTCCGCAAAGGACCGCACCGGGGAGATCGCGGATGAGTATGAGAGAAAATATCCCGGCATCTGCAGGGCCATCCATCAGGAAAACGGCGGGCACGGGGAGGCGGTGAACGCCGGCTTGAGAAACGCGTCCGGCATCTATTTTAAGGTGGTGGACAGTGACGACTGGGTAAATGAAGAGGCGTACATGGAGGTTCTGGACACGCTCCGCAGCTTTGTGAAGGGCGGCAAGACTCTGGATCTTCTGGTGAGCAATTTTGTCTACGAGAAGCAGGGGGCGAAGCGGAAAAAGGTGATGAATTATCAGAAAGCCCTTCCCGTGCGCCAGCTGATCACCTGGAACGAGGTAAAGCATTTTATGCTGGGACAGTACATCCTCATGCACTCGGTCATCTACCGCACGGAGCTGCTCAGGGAGTGCGGACTTGAACTGCCGAAGCATACGTTTTATGTGGACAATATCTTTGTCTACCAGCCGCTTCCCTATGTGAAGACGCTCTACTATCTGGATGTGAATTTTTACCGGTATTTTATCGGCCGGGAAGATCAGTCGGTTAATGAAAAAGTGATGATCGGCCGCATCGACCAGCAGATTCTGGTGACGAAGCTGATGCTGGGCTATCACGACGTGATGAAGCTGCAGAACCGGAGGCTGCGCAGCTACATGATCAAATATCTGGAGATCATGATGACGATCTGCTCGATTCTGGCCATCCGCTCGGAGCTGCCGGAAAATATGGAAAAGAAAAAAGAGCTGTGGCAGTACTTAAGGCAGAAAAACCTTCCCCTCTATCTGCGGCTCAGATGGGGATTTTTGGGCCAGGGAGTCAATCTGCCCGGAAAAGGCGGCCGGAAGGTGTCCTCCGCCGGCTACAAGATCGCTCAGAAGTTTTTCGGTTTCAACTAAAATATTGGAAACAGAGGGAATATCAGGAAGACCGGACACCTCCTGCGGTCGGATGTCTGCCATATGCGGAAAAAGTATGCAAAAGGACGAAGGATGACGACTTTTTTACCAAAGTATTGTAGAATATTGGCAAGTGACCGTTGACGAATCGGCATAGAGCTAGTAAAATAGCATATAGGATTAACGGGGACGAAATCCTGAAAAACAAGCCTGTCAGCAAAAAAAACGAGGAGAGCTGAAGCGGGCGGGAAATAAAAAGGAGGATAACAATCATGAAAGAATTCAAGTATACGGTGACAGATCCGGAAGGAATTCATGCGCGTCCGGCAGGAGAGCTGGTAAAGAAGGCAAAGGAGTTCCAGTCTGCGATCACCATCACGAAGGATGGAAAGTCTGCCGATGTTAAGAGACTGTTTGCTCTGATGGGACTGGCAATCAAGCAGGGCCAGGAAGTTACCCTTACGATCGAGGGCGCGGATGAGGATACTGCAGCAGCTGCAATGGAAGAGTTCATGAAGGCAAATTTATAATTTGACTCAGGCTGCGCATTTGACCCGCGCAATATATTATTAAGACTATACGAGGAGAGCTGATTGAGAGAGTGGGTGGCTCTCCTCTTTCGTTATAAGTCACAAGGAGGGTGGAAACCATGAAAACATATGAGGGAAAGAGCGTATTCGGCGGCGTTGCCATCGGAAAAGTTCAGGTGTACAAGAAGGGCGAGCAGCAGGTAAAGCGCCAGCGCGTCACCGATACTCAGGCAGAGATCAAGAGATTTGAAGATGCAAAGGCGGAGGCGGTAGAGCAGTTAAAAGCTCTCTATGCCAAGGCAGTGAAGGAAGTGGGCGAGGCCAGCGCCGCTATTTTTGAGATCCATCAGATGATGCTGGATGATCTGGATTATCTGGATTCCATTCACAATATGATCGAGACGCAGGAAGTAAACGCAGAGTACGCGGTAGCTACTACCAGCGACAACTTTGCCATGATGTTCTCTTCCATGGACGACGCGTACATGAAGGAGAGAGCGGCGGACGTCAAGGACGTATCTGAGCGCATTCTTGCCATTTTAAGCGGCGGCGCAAAGAGCACGGTGGCGACGGACGAGCCTTCCATCATTGTGGCGGACGACCTGGCTCCCAGCGAGACAGTTCAGCTGGACAAAGACAAGGTGCTGGCGTTCGTTACCGTACACGGCTCATCCAACTCCCACACGGCGATCTTAGCCAGGACCATGGGCATCCCGGCTCTGATCGGAACTCCTGTGGATCTGGAATCCGTGGACGGCAAGATGGCTGTTGTGGACGGCTATTCCGGAATCTTCTACGTGGATCCCGATGAGGAGACGATGAAGGTGATGAGCGAGAAGCGCCAGAAGGATCTGGAGCAGAAGGAGCTGCTGCAGAACTTAAAGGGCAAGGAGAACATCACCCTGGACGGCAAGAAAGTAAATGTTTACGCCAACATTGGAAATATCAAGGATCTGGCCATGGTTCTGCAGAACGATGCAGGCGGCATCGGCCTGTTCCGCAGTGAGTTTATCTATCTGGAGAAGGAGGATTATCCCACTGAGGAAGAGCAGTTTAAGATCTACCGCGCTGTGGCCGAGACGATGGCAGGCAAGAAGGTGATCATCCGTACCCTGGATATCGGAGCTGACAAGCAGGCGGCTTATTTCAACATGGACCATGAGGAGAACCCGGCTCTGGGATACCGTGCGATCCGTATCTGCCTGACCCGCCCGGAGATCTTCAAGACCCAGTTAAGAGCACTGTTCCGTGCCAGCGCCTATGGCAATATCAGCATCATGTATCCCATGATCATCTCCGTGGACGAGGTGAAGAAGATCAAACAGATCGTGGAGGAAGTAAAGGCAGAGCTGACCAGCCAGCAGATCGCCTTCGGCGATGTGGAGCAGGGAATCATGATCGAGACTCCCGCGGCAGTGATGATGAGCGAAGCCCTCGCGAAAGAGGTGGATTTCTTCAGTATTGGAACCAACGACCTGACCCAGTACACGCTGGCGATCGACAGGCAGAATCCGAAGCTGGAGGAATTCTACGATCCCCATCATCCGGCAGTGCTGAACATGATCCGCATGACAGTGGAGAATGCTCACAAGGCAGGTATCTGGGCAGGCATCTGCGGCGAGCTGGGAGCCGATCCGGAACTGACGAAGCTGTTCTTAAGCATCGGCGTGGATGAGCTGTCCGTATCTCCCAGCCGTGTGCTTTCTGTGAGAAAGACCATTCTGGAGACGGATGTAGAGAAAGAAAGAGACGAACAGATCAAGAAGTGGCTGTAGGAAATATCGGGCTGTGAGAGCCTGAGAGAGGGGACGGCCGGCACTGGGGAGAACCGCAGGTGCCGGCCGTTTTTGCGTGGAGGAGAGACCGGAGACGAGAGCAGGAGGAGACAGCATTGAAGACTATACTGATTTTTTCATTTTCATCAGATGACTGGGCCGGCTACAGAAAAACTCTGGAGCCGATGCTTGCAGGGACAGATATCAGCCTGGAGGAGGCGTCTCTGCAGGATCTGAGGCCCCTTCCGGAGGATATTATCGCGGTCCTGGCATCTTCCTATGAGATGGCTCTTTTTGCGGAGGAGTATCTTCTTCCCGGGATCCCTGTGCTGTGGATCAACCACACGCTGGAGAAGGAAATGGTGCTCCGTCTGAAGGAGATCAGCAGGCAGAGCGGGATATCGGTGGCCTCAGATACGATGTTTAATTCGGAGAGCCGCTGCCGGATGCTGATCAACCTGGGGATCCGGGAGGAACGCCTGCGGGCCTGGTGCCCGGATATGGATGAAGATCAGCTGGAACCCTGTGTTTTGGTATTTGAAAATCCGCAGATATCGGAAAAGGAAGGCAGGGTCCTGATCCCCATAGAAAACAGGGGGCTGATCGGGGCGGACACGCTTATGGAGCTGTTCGGCAGCATCGGGCGCCTGGACCTGCTGAATACAGAAGCCTTCCGGGACTATTTCCAGCGCGTTTTCTATAAGGCCAGGCAGGCCAATGATATTCTGGATATCGGCGATTATTACGTGGAAACACGGGATAAAGGGGTAAAAAACGGCTTTGTCATGTTCAGCAGCGAAGAGAGGATCATCAATTACTGCGACAGGAATGCTATGACGCTGCTTCAGAAAACGGGGAGGCAGCTGTACGGCAGATCCATCTATGATGTCTTTCCTTTTCTCCAGGCTCATCAGGAAAAGATCGGAAAACCGGGGGAGGAGCTTCTGCTCTATGACGGGCGGAA
>DWWL01000044.1 GCA_019119775.1 Candidatus Lachnoclostridium pullistercoris
GGTGCTACCGTTACCGCTTCCGTAGTAAAGGAAGGAAAGGGCAGAAAGGTCATCGTCTACAAGTATAAGAGAAAGACCGGCTATCACAAGAAGAATGGCCACAGACAGCTCTTTACTCAGGTTAAGATCGAAAAGATCAACGCCTGAACACAGCCATGATTCAGGTGGTCGTATGGAGAGATTCCGGACAGCAGATCCGGGGAATTGACCTGGACGGCCATGCGGGATACGGGGAGGAAGGCGAGGACATTGTATGTGCCGCGGTTTCCGCTCTGGTTCTGAATATGGCAAATTCTGTAGAAGCCTTCACGGAAGACACTTTTTCCGGTGAGGCGGCTGCGGAGGGAGGCGGTTTCTCCTTCCATTTCACAGGAGAGATCAGTCCGGAATCCAAACTTCTTATGGATTCTCTGATTCTTGGTTTAAATCAGATCAGAGAAGAATATGGAGAACAATATATCAATATCCGACTTAAGGAGGTGTAAGTCATGTTTAAAATGAACCTTCAGTTATTCGCTCACAAAAAGGGTGTTGGTTCTACGAAGAACGGCAGAGATTCCGAGTCCAAGAGACTTGGCGCCAAGAGAGCTGACGGACAGTTCGTACTGGCAGGAAACATTCTCTACAGACAGCGCGGAACAAAGATTCATCCCGGTCTGAATGTGGGAAGAGGCGGAGATGACACCCTGTTTGCTATGGCAGACGGCATCGTTCGTTTCGAGAGAAAGGGCAGAGACAAAAAGCAGGTTTCTGTATATCCGAGAACAATCAGCGAATAATTTTAAGCAGGCTTCATACAGATTCGGTATGAAGCCTTTTTTCAAATGATGGTACATCACGCAAAAAAGGAATTGGTGAAAACATGTTTGCTGACAGAGCAAAGATATTTATAAAATCAGGAAACGGCGGCGACGGCCATGTCAGTTTCCGGCGGGAACTCTTCGTGCCGGCCGGCGGGCCCGACGGCGGAAACGGCGGCAAGGGCGGAGACATTATTTTCGTGGTGGACGACGGATTAAACACCCTGACGGATTTCCGTCAGGTTCGGAAGTACGTGGCCAAAAACGGAGAGCCCGGCGGAAAACGCCGCTGCTCCGGAAAGAGCGCGGAAGACCTGATTATCAAGGTTCCTGAGGGAACAGTGATCAAGGATTTTGAGTCCGGCAAGGTCATCGCCGACATGTCCGGCGAACACCGCCGTGAAGTCCTGTTAAAAGGCGGCAAAGGCGGCCTGGGAAATATGAATTACGCGACCTCCACCATGCAGGCCCCCAAATATGCCCAGCCCGGTCAGCCCGGCCAGGAGCTCTGGGTCCAGCTGGAATTAAAGGTCATCGCTGATGTGGGGCTGGTAGGCTTTCCCAACGTGGGGAAATCCACTCTGATCTCCAGAGTCAGCAACGCAAAGCCGAAGGTGGCGAATTATCATTTTACCACCCTGGATCCCCATCTGGGCGTGGTCGATCTGGACGAGGGGAAAGGCTTTGTGATGGCAGACATCCCGGGACTGATCGAGGGTGCCTCCCAGGGAGTGGGCTTAGGCTATGATTTCCTGCGCCACATTGAGCGGACGAAGGTCCTGATCCATGTGGTTGACGCGGCGTCCACAGAAGGCCGTGATCCGGTTGAGGACATCCGGGCGATCTGCAGAGAACTTGAGGCTTACAATCCGGAGCTTTTAAAGCGGCCCCAGGTGATCGCAGCCAACAAGATCGACAGCATCTACGTAGAGGAGGGAGAAGAAGATCCCATCAGCCGCTTAAGGAGAGAATTCGAGCCGGATCTTCCGGTGTATCCCATCTCCGGCGTCACCGGCCAGGGGATCCGCGAGCTCCTCTACGGCGTCTATGAAAAGCTCCAGACGGTAGACCAGGCGCCGGTGATCTTTGAGAAAGAGCTGGATCCCAGTGAGCTGCGCAATGCAGAAAACCTGCCCTACACAGTAGAGGTAGTGGACGGCGTGTACGTGGTGGAAGGCCCCAGGATCGAAAAGATGCTGGGCTACACAAATCTGGAATCGGAGAAGGGATTTGTGTTCTTCCAGAATTTCCTGAGAGAGAATGGAATCCTGGACAAGCTGGAGGAAGCCGGCATCCAGGAAGGAGATACGGTCCGCATGTACGGTCTGGAATTTGATTATTACAAATAAGGAGGAACTCATGACAAGCAAGCAGAGAGCTTACTTAAAGGGACTTGCCATGAACCTGGACCCGATCTTTCAGATCGGCAAAGGGAGCGTGACGCCGGAGCTGACGGCCGCTGTGGCGGAGGCTCTGGAGGCAAGAGAGCTGATCAAGCTGTCCGTGCTGAAAAACTGCCTGGATGACAGCAATTCCATCGCCCAGACGCTGGCTGAGCGGACCCGCTCAGAGGTCGTGCAGGTGATCGGCAAAAAGATCGTTCTCTATAAGCAGGCGAAGGATGAGAAGAAGAGAAAGATCGTTCTCCCCTGAGTGCCGGAAAAGAGGCAGGTATGAGACGGATTGGGATAATGGGCGGTACGTTTGATCCGATCCATAACGGTCACATCGCGGTGGGGCGTCAGGCGTACCAGGAATACAGTCTGGAGGAGGTCTGGTTTATGCCTTCCGGCCATCCTCCCCACAAAAGGGATCATGCGGTCACAGACGCTGAGGACCGCTGCGAGATGACAAAACTGGCGATCCGGGATTACCCGTATTTTCGTTTTTCAGATTTTGAAGTGAAGCGTCAGGGAAATACCTACACGGCCCAGACTCTCACTTTGCTGAACGAACAATACCCGGATTCGAGATTTTTCTTTATTATCGGGGCAGATTCCCTGTTTGAGATCGAAAACTGGTATATGCCGGAGCGGATCATGGCGCAGGCAGTTCTTCTGGTGGCCGGAAGAGCCTATTCCAGGGCCAGCAGGAGTCTGGACGATCAGATCCTTTATCTGAGAGAGCGCTACCACAGTGAAATCTACCGCCTCCATCTGGAGGAAATGGACGTGGCTTCCGTCCGTCTGCGCAGAATGGCGGCGGAAGGCCAGAACTTAAGGCCGTATGTTCCCACAGCGGTCTGGGAGTATATTAAAACTCACCATCTATATGAAGAAAGGCAGGACTGAGGACTAATGAACGAACAGATTCCTTATTTCAGAGAGAGACTGAAGGCAAAACTTCCTCCCCTGCGCTATGAACACTCTCTGGGCGTTTCCTACACCGCTATGGCACTTGCCATGCGGTACGAATACGATCTGGACAAGGCAGAGATCGCAGGGCTGCTCCACGACTGTGCCAAGCACTATACCGATGACGAAATCATAAAGAAATGCCGCAAGCATGAGATTCCTCTGGAAGAGGCGGAACTCAGCGCTCCCGCCGTCCTGCACGCAAAATACGGGGCCTGGCTGGCAGAGCGCCGATACGGAATCTCCGACCCGGAGATCCTCTCCGCGATCCGCTGGCATACGACCGGAAAAGCGGATATGAGCCTGCTGGACAAGATCATCTATATTGCGGACTACATCGAACCCAGGAGAGACAAAGCCCCAGATCTTCCCAGAATGAGAAAACTGGCGTTTGAAGATCTGGACCTGGCCATGTATGAGATCCTGGAAGGGACACTCCAATATCTGAAGAAAAAAGGTTCAAATGTGGATCCCATGACCAACGAAGCTTATGATTATTTTAAGGAACTGACCGGTTCCCGCCGCTGACGGCGAGAGAGGAGAATACCAATGGAAGATTCAAAGAAAATGGTCAGACTGGCTGCAGCTGCGCTGGAAGATAAGAAAGGCGAAAATATCACAGTGATCGATATTCATGACGTATCCGTACTGGCGGATTATTTTATCATCGCCGACGGCGGAAACGCCAGCCAGGTGCAGGCTATGGCCGACAGCGTGGAAGAACGTCTGGGAAAAGAAGGATTTGTCTGCAGACAGATCGAAGGCTATCAGAATGCCGGCTGGATCCTGATGGATTACGGCGATGTGATTGTACACGTCTTTTCCAGGGAAGACCGGCTGTTTTATGATCTGGAAAGAATCTGGAGAGACGGAAAAACCATCGTAGATCTGAATGAACTTTGATTTTTGATCTGCTGTGCAATCGGTGATCGGGCGCCTGCCGGAAATTATGATTCCGGCGGGCGTTTTTTTATTTAACAGGAAAATTCGATTCCTGTTAAATAAAAATGCTCCGCAATAAAAATGTTCCGCGGGGGAGCGGGGAATCACACTGCGGCGGAAAGGAGAATGTCGCTTCCGCGGCCCGCCGCAGGCGGAGAATTATTTCAAAAGGCGGAACACGCCTATCACCCGTCCCAGGATCTGGACATCATCTGCGATAATGGGCTCCATCGTGTCATTTTCCGGCTGAAGCCGGTAATGGCCGTCCTCTTTATAAAAGGTCTTTACCGTGGCTGAATCCCCCAGCAGGGCGACTACCATCTCTCCGTTCTCCGCTGTATTCTGCATGCGGACGATCAGCTTATCGCCGTTCAGGACGCCGGCATTGATCATGCTTTCCCCTTTTACCTCAACCATAAACATGTCCGCATTGGGAAGCATATCCGCCGGGACCGGAAAGTAGTCAGAAATATTTTCCTCCGCCAGGATCGGCTGTCCGGCGGCCACTGTGCCGATCACAGGAATATTGACCAGCTCACGTCTGGAGGGATTGAAGTCCTCGTCTATGATCTCGATCGTCCGCGGCTTGGTCGGATCCCTGCGGATATATCCCTTCTCCTCCAAAGTGGCCAGATGGGAGTGGACGGAAGAAGTGGATTTTAAATGAACCGCCTCGCAGATCTCCCTCACGGACGGGGGATAGCCCTTCTTTAATACGCATTCTTTTATATATTCTAAAATCTCGGTCTGTTTCGCAGTAATCTGTTCCTGACTCATAGACGAACCTCCTCGAACTGATATTCTGGACTTATCATATCACATGTTCTGGAAAAAAGCAAACTTTTGTTCGATTATTTTTGCTTTTTCTATTGACAAACATATGTTCTGCAAATATAATGGGTGCATAAAGAACGTATGTTCCTCTGTTTTCCGGATACAGATGAAATGTCAATAGGAGGGAGCACGGAATATGAAAAGAACTGTTTGTTTTCTGCTGGCGTGCATACTGACCAGCTTGGTATTTTTCGGCTATTCACTGAACAATGTACTGGCAAAGGACAGCCGTCCGGAATTTCAGAGGTACTACAAAAGCGTGATGATTCGTCCGGGAGACAGTCTGTGGAGCCTGGCGGAGACCTACCGGGGAGAGGAGATGTCTGTGGAAGAATATATAGAAGAGCTGCGGTTCATGAACCAGCTGCGGTCTGACACGATCCACAGCGGTCAGTATCTCACTGTTCTGTATTTTGAGTAAAAGAAGGCTCTGTTCTGCGAAAAATGGTGCGAGAAATGATCTGCTGTCCAGTCTGTACCTGTCTGCCGTTTCATGATATAATGAGCGAAAGCGAGCCTGCGGGAGCTTGCTCACGCGAGGCGAGCGGCGAATGACGATCACAGGCTGTGCCTGTGGTCGAATAGGTGAAAGCCAGCCTGCGGAACTCCGTCCATTCGGGACGGGCTGCCGGCCAGCGATCAAAAACAGTGGCCATGATACATAAAGCAGACTGCATGGGCACAGGAAGGATGGATATTGTGAAGGTCACCTATGGAATTCTGGCACATGTGGATGCTGGGAAAACAACTTTTTCAGAACAGATCCTGTTCCGCAGCGGCGTGATACGCACTCTGGGAGGCGTGGACCGCGGGGACAGTTTTATGGATTTTGATGACATTGAGAAGGAGAGAGGAATCACCATCTTCTCCGAGCAGGCCGTCTACAGCCGCGGAGAAGACACTTACTGTCTGATCGATACGCCCGGTCACGCAGACTTCTCTGCAGAGATGGAGCGGGCTCTGGAAGTCCTGGACTACGCAGTGGTTCTGGTCAGCGGAACGGATGGAATCCAGGGGCATACCGAAACGATCTGGAACCTGCTCCGGAGATACAAAATACCCACATTTTTCTTTGTCAATAAGCTGGATCGGGATACTGCCGACTACGAAGCGGTGCTTAAAAGTCTCCAAGAACGTTTTTCTCCTGACGTGTGTGATTTTTCATTCTGGGCAGGAGGCGGCACAATCCCTGAGCAGTTAGTCATGGCTGCGGCTGAGGGACATGAAGATATTTTGGAACAGTATCTGGATGGGACTTTGTCAGCGGAAAATCTGCAGAACCCTGCGGCCGGTCTGATCCGGGAGTGCCGCATTTATCCCTGCATGGGCGGTTCCGCGGCCGACGGCCGGGGAGTGGATGAGTTTCTTCACATATTCTACAGCCTGGCCAGGACTGCAGACAGAAGCCAGGAGCCGTTAGGCGGCATTGTGTACAAGATCCGCCATGACCGGCAGGGAGAACGGCTGACGTTTGTAAAGCTGATGGGAGGAAATCTCTCTGTAAAAGATACTCTGGACGGCGAAAAGATCCACCAGATCCGCATTTACAGCGGCGATCACTTTGCCTCTGTCCCCCAGGCGTCCGCAGGCGATCTGGTCGCCCTGACCGGGATTTCGTCCAAAAAGCCAGGGGACGGCATAGGAACCTTTCCCGGCCTGCCGGAGCGCCTGGTACAGCCGGCTCTGCGGGCAAAAGTACTGTTTGATCCGTCCATTCCAGCCAGAAACATGATGGAAGTTTTTTCAGTACTGGAGGCGGAGGACCCCACATTGCACGCAGAGTGGGAAGAATCTCTCCAGCAGCTCTCCATCCACATTCTGGGGAAGATCCAGCTGGAAGTGCTGACCGCTGAGATCCAGAAACGGTTCGGCATTTCTGTCTCCTTCGGCATTCCGGAGGTAGTCTACAAGGAAACGATCCGGGAGCCTGTCTGCGGATATGGGCATTTTGAGCCCCTGCGGCACTACGCAGAGGTGGCGATCCGGCTGGAACCGGCGGCCGCCGGTTCCGGGATCACATTCAGCAGTGAGTGTCATGTGGACCGCCTTGCAGTCAATTATCAGAATCTGATCCGGACTCATGTAATGGAGCGGAAGCACAGAGGTGTTCTCACCGGATCAGAGCTGACCGATGTGAGAGTTGTTCTGACAGACGGCCGTTCCCATATCAAACATACGGAAGGCGGCGATTTCCGCGAAGCTCTTTACCGGGCTGTCCGTCAGGGGCTGATGAAGGCAGACAGCATTCTTCTGGAACCATATTACGCCTTTACCATTTACGTTCCGGATGAATTTGTGGGGAGAGTTCTCACCGATATTGGGAAATACCATGGAGAATTTGCTCCGCCAGTCATATCCGGCACCACGGCAGAGATCTCCGGGCGCGGTCCTGTTTCCCAGTTCATGAGCTATGCGGAAGAGATTGCCGGCCTTACAAAAGGCCGCGGCTCCGTGAGCCTTCAGGTCTGCGGATATTTTCCCTGCCACAATCAGGAAGAAGTGGTTCAGCGCATTGGTTATCAGCCAGACAGCGATCTGGAACAGCCATCCTATTCCGTATTCTGCAGCAAGGGAGCTGCCGTTATTGTAAACTGGCAGGACGCCGAAGCCCACATGCACTGCCTGAAATCCAAATAAAAAGGTTCCTGTTGAACAAGAGTGAATTCTGCTTTGCTTATATAAAAAATGAGGGAGAAACCTTCAGGGTTTCTCCCGGAGACGCACTTTATTGCGGGCGCTGCGGCGGCGTTCGTCCTCCAGCGCTGCATAATGTTTCTTGGTCGTATTTACATCTGAATGGCCCAAAACATCGGCTACCAGGTATATATCGCCCGTTTCCCGGTACAGATTCGTGCCATAAGTACTTCTCAGTTTGTGAGGCGTGATTTTCTTCAGCGGCGTGACAATTCTGGCATATTTTTTCACCAAGTTCTCCACGCTCCGGACCGACATCCGCTTTCTCTGAAGGGAGAGGAAGAGAGCATCCTCATGGCCTTCCTCCGGAAGGATACGTTCCCGTTCTTCCAGATAATTCTTCAGAGCTTCTTCCACCTCCTCGCCAAAGTAAACCGTTACCTCTTTTCCTCCTTTGCGGTGGATCCGGATTCCCCCATTTTTGAAATCCACATCCTGCAGGTCCAGTCCGACGCACTCTGAAACGCGGATTCCGGTTCCGAGAAGGAGAGTAAGCAGTGCCAGATCCCTGACTTTCGTCTTTTCGTGAAACGCCCGCTGTTTATCTGTGAGCGAGTCGCCGCTTTCCACCTCATCCAGCAGCTCCGCCACCTCATCAATATCCAGCCGGATGATTTCTTTTTCATGGAGTTTCGGCATCTGCACCAGGGCCGCCGGATTGGTTTTTATTTTTTCATTGCGGAAAAAATAGTTGTAGAAGCTCTTCAGAGAAGAGATTTTTCTCATAATTCCCCGTTCCCGGTTGGTGACACCCTGGTTTTTGTCGTTGTACCTGTATTTTAAATACTCCATGTATTCCTCCAGGTCGGTGACGGTGAGATCCTCCAGGTGTTCCAGAGTGATCTGATCCATCGTCAGCTTTGAGAGAACCGGATTTTCCTTTCTCAGAAAGTCAAAGAATACTTTCAGATCGTAGGCATAGGCAATTCTTGTTCTGGATGAAGTCCGCGGCTCAATCCCACGGAAAAAGTCAGCGCAGAAGAGGGGCAGTTCTTTGACCAGCGACCGCAGTTTCTGTATGTTTTCAATATCTTTCTGTTCATGGTAAGGAAGATTCGCCATTTCTTTTTCCTCCTGTGTTTCAAATATATTTTACAGCTGGGGCCATCCCTTGATATTTCCCTCAATCACTGCACGGAACAGGCGTGACTTTACGCCGGGATTTTCCCGTTCCAGCTGACGGATCAGATTTTTTACGTATTCCCTCTTGGTATGCCCGTCAACGGGACAGGGATTTTTGCAGACAGGGAGCTGATATTTTTTTTGAAATCCAATGACATCCGCCTCCGGAACCATGATCATGGGCCGGATCACTGTCAGATCCATGCGGTCCAGATATGTATAAGGAGAGAACGCATAAAATCGTCCCTCATAGATCAGAGACATCATCATAGTCTCAATCAGATCTTCTTTATGATGGGCGTAAGCGATCTTGTTGCATCCCAGCTCCTTTGCCTTCTCGTTGAGAGCGCCTTTCCGCATTTTGGCGCAGAGTGAACAGGGATTTGTCTCTTTTCTGGCCTCAAAAAGAATCGGCCCGATTTCTGTGGAGACAACCTGGTACGGCACTCCAAAACGGCCGCAGAGCTCCCGTACCGGGTCCAGATTCAGATTTCCCAGCCCCAGATCCACCGTAATGGCAGACAGCTTAAATGGATTGGGATAGAAGCGCTGGAGGCCGTGCAGGGCACATAGAAGAGTTAAACTGTCTTTGCCGCCGGAAATTCCAACGGCAATATGATCGCCGGCCTCAATCATGTGATATTTATCAATTGCCTGTCTGGTCAGGCTCATTAAACGCTGCAGGTCCATAGGACAACAAACCGCCTTTCATTCAAGTAATTCAAATTTGTGCACATAATTTTTATAGATAAAAGAGAAGAACCCTCATTTTTCATAAAATCAAGTTTTGCAGCTAAGGACCAGGAAAACCGAATAATATGAGCTTATGGGCGCAATTCCATAGCAACTATTCGTTAAACTATTCTTTCGCGAATAGTTAGATCGCTATCCGTCCTTACGCATCTCTTCATATTTTAGCAAGATCTGCCGCATTTTTCTACTGAAAAAATATTTTTATTTTTTCACCATTTTATATCCCGCTGCTCATCCTCTTTCTTCTGCGGCAAAAAGAAAAATCCCAAAGTCTGCAAGTCCATCCTGTGCGTTTTTCCGCATGTCCGATCTGACGCTAAATAAATTAGACTGCATTTTCGGGATTTTTCAAAAAACAATATTATAAAGCAAAATAATTATGATACTCCGGGACCATTTTCTCCGTCCTCAGCGGATATTTCCGCTGAAGGCCCCTGACTTGCCGGGCCGCCGCTTTGGCCGCCTCCGGAAGCTGTTTGATCAGAATTCTGGTTTCCGCCATTCTGATTTTCATGGCCGAAAGGCGCCGAGTTTTCTGAGGCTGGACGGCTGCTCTCAGTTGCCGGACGGCTGGTTTCTGTTTCCTCCCCGCGAGACGGCGCCGTTGTCTCCGAGCTGTTTCCCGGATGCCTTCCGGGGCGTTCCTCATCCGATTCCCCGTAGGATTCCCTTGAAGGAGAAAGGTGGCTTCCCGGCCCGATGGTTTCCTTTTCCTCATCGGAGTCTTCGGAATCTTCTTCCTCCGTCTCCTCATTTGGCTCGATCGTCTCCTCGACCGTTGTCTCCTCCGTCTCTGTGCTCTCCTCTGTCGGTTCTGTCTCCGGCTCGGTTTCCGGCGCTGCCGGCTGTGTGGATGACGGCACACGGCCGCCTCCCGTGTTGGCCTCAGGTGCATTTTCCCCTGGCTCTGTGAGTCCGCTGTCCTCTCCGATCTTCTGACTGATTGCCTTTACGGATGAAGGTGCCTGATATGTCTCATCGCCGAATAAAAGCTGATGGAGCTGTACCACATTACTTTCCAGAGTGGTGGGGATGACGCAGTCCATGCGCCCGATTTTCTTCGTCTCCCTGGAGAATGGGAATCCGGTAGTTTCCACGATCTGATACTTATTCACGTTTTTGGCAAGCGGAATCAGATCGTCAATGCCTAAGTCCGTGGAAATCTGCGGAAGTACTGCCATCAAAATGTTGTTTAACTCCGAAAAGCTGGCATTTTTCGCCTTTTCCATCGCCAGGCTGATCACTTTCCTCTGGCGGGCCGTACGGTTAAAATCAGTATCCATCAGACGAAGCCTGGCATAGGCCACCGCCTGAACGCCGTCCAAATGATTCATGCCGGCATGTTCCAGCTGATGGGAACCGATCCCGGTGGAATTTACGGTTTCCGTTATAAATGAATTGATGTAGGCAAATTCTGCATCGCTGATTTCCAGATCAATGCCGCCCAAAATGTTGATGGCGTCGGCAACCGCTTTCCAGTTAAACGTTGCATAATTGTCAAACTTAAGGTCCAGATTCTCCTCCAGAGCCGCCACAGCCTGCTTGTGGCCCCCTTTAAAATAAGCTTCATTGATCTTATGGTAAGTTCCATCGGAATCAATTTTTAAATAAGTATCCCTGTATACCGATACCAGCGTAATCTCCCCTGTCGCCCGGTCAATATTGCAGATCATCTCCACATCGGAAAGGGCATTTTCCTCCAGATTGCCGTCTCTGGAATCAACTCCGAATACGGCGATCGTCCAATATCCGTCATCGTGAAGCCGGCGGAAAATGAAAAATCCGGCAAAGACAACAATCAGCAGAACGGCCAGGATCGTCAGGCGCATGATCTTTTTCTTTTTCCTCTTTTTTCTCAGTGCCTTCGCTCTCCTGATCTTCCTCTCCTCAAACTCTTCCTGGTGACGGTTGATAAAATCCGATTCCCGTTTTCTGGTCGGCCGCTTCCTGTGCTTCATCCGTTCCAGTTCATCTTCATACTCGTAACTCATAGTTTCCCTCCACACTTTTATTCGATCAGATTTCTGTAATATTTCCAGTTTGCGTCCAATTCACTGACGGTCACGTTGTTTGCCGGACCGCTGCTCTCATGAATGCAGATCAGCTTTCCTCCGCTCCCCCATCCTAAAAACATGACTACATGAGCGTTGTCTCCCGTCCGCACGATAATATCTCCCGGCTGCAGCCGGCTTCTGGAGGTCGCCGACCCGCAGCGGATCAGCCCGCTGGTCCCTTCCGCCGGCAGCCGCTCTCCTGTCACAGACCAATATACCCAGGCAATCCATCCAGAACAGTCAAGTCCCTTCTTGATACGCCCTTCTTTATCGGAGCTTACCAGACTGCCGAAATGATTGCCTTCATATCCAGGCGCAGATGCTTTCCCGCCCCAGTAATAGGGAACGCGCCCTACCGATTCCAGTGCAAAGCGGACCAGTTCTCTCCTTTCAGGAGAAAGGTCCGGCGGCAGAAGCTCCAGATATGTATCGATCTCCGTCTCACCCATAGGAGGCTGAAGAGAAATATCCGATATGCTGAGGCCATAGTTTTCATACCAGTCCTGGTCCGTCAGGTCCTTTGCCAGAGCTTTCATCTCCTCATTCCATCCGCTCCACCGCTCTGAGGTCTCCGCGCCTCTGGAATCCAGCTGGTACAGATTTTCTCTGCTCTCCTCCGTCCCTACGACGCGCACAGTGATCGTCAGATCAATGTGTCCAGGACAGGAAACTTCCTCGCTCTGCCGGGCAGTCTCCTCTGTTTCCGGTTCTTGGCTGCTCTCTGCCTGAGTCTCCTCCTCAGAAGCGGCATCCACCAGCATCTGAACATATTCGCCGGGCCCCTGAAGCTCAGACGGCGTAGTCAGCGCTGCCGGTGTTTCCTGGTAGGCTTCCGATGCCGTATCCGCGGCAGATGAACCGCTGACAGATTCTGCAGCAGCTGCCGCCTCAGCTGTGGGAGAAGCGGCAAATGCCGCGGCAGTTTCCGCCCCAGCAGATTCCGTTCTCGCCGCTGACTCTGGGATTTCCGGCTCCTCTACTGCGTCCGGTTGAACTCCCGGCTCTGCAGAACCCGGTATCTCCGCCGTGTCAATCTGGCCTCCCGATCCCGGCTCCTCCGCTGCGCCTGCAGACGCTCCGGCATCCGGTTCTGTCCCAGGCCCTGCTTCTGCAGATCCGCTTCCCGCCTCAGCTTCCGCCGGCGGCGGCTGACCGTTCTCAGGCTCCGTCTCCCACTGGCTGTCTGACATGGCGGCACTGCTCTCTTCCGCCTCCATCTCAGCTACGTCCTCCGCCATCTCCTCAGCTTCGGACAGGTCCATGCACCCATCACAGTAGTAGACGTCGCTCATGGAAACCTGATAACTGTGGGACGCATTCCACAGCTCCTTCGCGTACTCCAAAAATAAGTCTGTGTCCTGATAATCGTGATAGAATGTATATACATTGGCCATGGACAGGATTTCCTTTACATTGGACGTTCCCTCCGCCTCTTTTCCATCCCCGTCCAGGATGGAAATATGGATCCGGCTCCAGGACCCGACCTTCCAAGTGGAAGGATCTTCTGCCCTCTGGTTCTCATCTTTTCTGTTGTATTTTCCCATGATGAAATCTGCAGAACGCCCCAGCCTGGCTGCCATCTGCTCCGGTGTCATGCCGGAAAGGTTGTAGATCTGGTCCAGCCAGTTCTGGTCCGTGATCTCCAGTTCCTGATAAATCGCCCCCATTTTGCTGTTCAGAATATTGGAGGAATCGGCCCCATCAGGAAATTCAAAGACCAGGTTTAAAACATTCGGCAGTATTTCCGGTTCTGTCTCTTCATCCTGCACCGGCTCAGAGGCCGGCTGTTCATCCGCAAAAGAAGGGGCAGGCTCCGGCAGGGGGACAGCTCCCGTCCACACCGGTACCCGGCGTCCGGCCCACACGGCAAAGATGGTGCCCGCCAGGATCCACGCCGCTCCCGCCCTGCGGAAGATCTCTTTTTTCTTCATCTGATCTGTATCCTTCAATTCAGTTATCCAATTTAAAACTATAACATACAATGAAAAGGAAAAACAGTACGAAACCCTTAAAATTTATTTAATTCGTCCATTTCCCCCTCTTCCCCGCCGCCTTTTGTATTGACGCATTTTTCTGAAATCGTTATAATGTAGGCATTTGAAGGAGCTCTTCTGCTGGAAAGCGGCAGAGCGGAAAGACGTGTATCTGAAAGTACAGCTGAACTTACTTTTTGCTGAAAAACGACTGAAACAAGATTGGAGTGAAAAAATTATGTGTGGAATTATCGGCTATACAGGCCCTCTGCAGGCGAAGGATGTTCTCCTAAACGGGCTTTCCCAGCTGGAATATCGGGGCTATGACAGCGCAGGAATCGCATTTTTTGAATCGGGCCAGAATGTCCGCGTTGTAAAGACCACGGGAAAGGTCGCCCGGCTGAAGGAGCTGTGCTCCAGCATCACAGAGGAGATCCACTGCGGAATCGGCCATACCAGATGGGCAACCCACGGCGGAGTTACCGTGGAAAATGCCCACCCTCATCAGGCCGGCAGAGTGACCCTGATCCACAACGGGATCATTGAAAATTATCATCAGCTGACCGCTGATTTTCATTTGGAGGGGACTCTCATCTCCCAGACGGACAGCGAGGTGGCAGCCAGAGTGCTGGATCAGATCTACGATCATGATCCCATTTCCTCCATCCGGCGTCTGGTCCCCCTTTTAGAGGGCTCCTACGGCTTCTGTATCCTTTTTTCCGATCATCCCGGGGAAATCTATGCCGTCCGCAACGTAAGCCCTCTGGTGGCCGCCTACACCCATTCAGGCTCCCTCATCGCCTCTGATCTGACCGCCCTGATCCCCTACACGAGAAAATACGCGGTGGTTCCGGAAAATCAGATCGTAAAGCTGACTCCCTACCGGATGGAATTTTATCAGATGGACGGAACGCCGGCTTCCCCGGAGATACTGGAAGTAAACTGGGATACGGACGCCGCCATGAAGAACGGATATCCCCATTTCATGCTGAAAGAAATCCATGAGCAGCCGGAGGCGCTGAAAAAAACGATTCTCCCCCGCCTTACAAAGGGCCTGCCGGATTTTGGGGATGACGGCATACCGGACAGTCTGTTCCAGACCTGCAGCCAGATCCGGATCGTCGCCTGCGGCACCGCCATGCACGCGGGAATGGTGGCAAGGGCTGTTATGGAACCCCTTCTTAAGATTCCTGTCCTCGTCTCCGTAGCCTCTGAATTCCGCTACGAGGATCCTCTGGTAAACGACCAGACTCTCACCATTGTGATCTCCCAGTCCGGGGAGACCATCGACACTCTGGCCGCTCTGCGCCTGGCAAAGGAACTCGGCTCCAAGGTCCTTTCCGTAGTAAATGTGAAAGGCTCCACCATCGCCAGAGAAAGCGACTATGTTCTCTACACCCACGCCGGTCCGGAGATCGCTGTAGCCAGCACCAAGGCTTATTCCGTCCAGCTGGCTGCCCTTTATATGATCACCTGCCGCATGGCCTGCGTGCGCGGAAAAATGACCGACCAGGAAGCTGCCTCTTTCATGGAAGACCTGCTGGACGTGATCCCGGCCATGGAAGAAATGCTGGACCAGGCAGAAACTATCAAGACCATCGTACGCCCCCTGATCGACAAGCCGGACGCTTTCTTCATCGGGCGCAACTTAGACTATGCCTTCTCTCTGGAAGGCGCCCTTAAATTAAAAGAGATCTCCTACATCCACGCGGACGCCTACGCGGCCGGAGAATTAAAGCACGGCACCATCGCCCTCATCGCCGACCAGGTACCGGTGATCGCCCTGGCCACCCAGGACAGAATCTTCTCCAAGATGATCTCCAATGTGCGTGAAGTGAAGGCCAGGGGCGCCTACGTGATCCTGATCACCAAAAAGGAAGCAGATGTGGATCCGGAGCTGGCGGATGTGCGGATCCGGATCCCTGATCTCCACGACCGCTTTACCGTCTTCCCCATCGCGGTGGTCCTCCAGCTGATTGCCTACTATGCGTCCCTCTTAAAGGGACTGGATGTGGATCAGCCCCGCAATCTGGCAAAATCAGTCACGGTGGAGTGATCTCCCTCACGATCCCCTCCCCGGCGGGAAGAGTCCGCGGCGAAATCAGGAAGCGATGGGCGCGAAAAACAATACCGACAGAAAGCGGCACTTTCCTTTCCGCTCCAGTGCGATTCCCGCGGAGCGTTTTTGTAAAACAAGGGACATTTTGTATAACAGGGAACATCATATCTAACAGGGAACATCATATCTAACAGGGAACATCGTTTCTAACAAGGAACATCGTTTCCTGTACAAAAAGCAGGGCCGCGCCGGTTTATCCCGCCGGCGCAGCCCTGCTTTCTTCTTCCTTTTTTCTGTTTTCATTTTCCCGTTAAGGAACCTTCGCATTTACTCAGAACTCTTACTCAAAAATCTGCTCACTTACTTCTGAGCGGCCCTGTACTGTTTCATTTTCGCATCTGCGAAAGCCAGAATCATATCTACCGTTCCGTCAATTCCCAGCACGCTGCTGTTGATGCAGAGATCGTAGCTGCGGACATCGCCCCACTTTTTGCTGGAATAGTAATTGTAGTAGCTGGAGCGCTCCTTATCCGTCTTCATCATAATCTCTTTCGCCTTGGCTTCGCTCACATTGTTGCGCTCTGCCAGGCGGCGGACCTTCGTCTCGTCATCGCCGGTCACAAACACGCTGACCCGGTTGGGATAATCCTCCAGCGCATAGTCTGCGCACCGGCCTACGATCACGCAGGACTCCCGGTCTGCCAGCGCCTTGATCGCCTCAAACTGCGCCAGAAAAATCTTGTGGTTAATGGGCATATCCATGTATCCGGAAGAGGTATATCCAAAAGAATAGGAATCCATCACCAGGGAATACAGGAAACTTTTCGTGGGCTTTTCATCATGTGTCTCAAACAGCTCCTCGCACAGGCCGCTGTCCTTTGCCGCCAGAGCAAGCAGCTCCTTGTCGTAGCACTTGATTCCCAGCTTTTCCGCCGCTTTCTGTCCAATCTCTTTTCCGCCGCTGCCCGACTGCCGTCCAATTGTAATGATCAGGTTGTTGCTCATACTTATCTGCTCCTTCCCTATGCTGAATTCGCCTGAAAAGCGTTTATTTACTATCCCTATTATATAGCGAAAAAGCAAAAAAGTATATAATTATTTTAATATTTTCAAAAGTTTTTGGAAATATTCAGGCAACGGAGCGGAAAACTCCATATATTCACCGGTTCTCGGATGAACAAAGCCTAAAACCCCGGCGTGGAGCGTCTGTCCCTGCAGTCCCGGGATGGGACATTTGGCCGGCCCGTACACCGTATCCCCCAGAAGAGGATGATGGATGCTGGCCATATGGACCCGGATCTGGTGCGTCCGCCCCGTCTCCAGCTGGCATTCCACGTAGGTGTACTTTTCAAAGCGCTGCAGCACCCGGTAATGGGTGACCGCTTCCCGTCCGTTTTTGTAGTTGATGCTCATTTTCTTCCGATCTGTGGGATGACGACCGATGGGAGCGTCCACCGTCCCCTCCTCCTCTTTGATCACCCCGTGGACAATGGCATAGTACTTCCGGGTGATGGAGTGAACCTTCAGCTGATCCGCTATGCTCTGATGAGCGAAATCATTTTTGCAGGCCACCAGCACCCCTGTAGTGTCCATGTCAATGCGGTGCACGATCCCCGGCCGGAGAACGCCGTTGATGCCGGATAAATCCCCCCTGCAGTGGGCCAGAAGTCCGTTGACCAGAGTTCCGCTTGTATGGCCGGCAGCCGGATGGACCACCATTCCCTTCGGCTTGTTGATGAGAATGAGATCCTGGTCCTCATAGATAATATCTAACTCCATGGGCTCAGCCGCCACCTCCGGCTCCTCCGGCTCCGGCACCGTCACCTCCACCACATCATTCTCCGCCACCCGGTAGCTGCTCTTGACTGCCTTTCCGTTGACGAGAACGCCGCCGTTTTTCAATATTTTCTGAATATAAGAACGGGAAAGGTCCTCCAGCTGTCCGCTTATGAACGCGTCCAGCCTGGAGTCCTTTCCCTCTTCCGTCACAGTGAGAAACTGTTTCAATGGGAATCTCCTTTCTTCCGTCTCAGAGAAAACGGTTCCAGATCGCTGTCCCGATAGTAAAACAGGAACAGCAGAATCAGAGCCGCCGCAGAAACTGTCACGTAGCAGTCCGCCACGTTGAACACCGGGAAATTAATCAGGCGGAAATAGAAAAAATCCACCACATACCCCTGTGCGACCCGGTCGATCAGGTTCCCGACCGCCCCGGAAACGATTCCCACGACGCTTAGATAAAGGGGAACGTATTTCTTTTCCTGGGGCATTCTGCAGACGGCAAACAGAGCCGCCGCCACAACGACAGCCGCAATCAGGAAAAAGAACGCCTGCCGCCCCTGAAGCATTCCGAAGGCCGCTCCCCGGTTTTCCAGGTAGGTCAGCTCGAAAACACCCTTGATCAGAACCAGGGGAGGCTGCCCCATCAGATGATCCACCGCCAGCGCCTTCGTCCACTGGTCCAGCCCCACAAGGACGGCACAGCTGAGGAAAAAGGCGGCAAATTGCTTCCATTTTTTCATAAGTCTGCTCCTTATTTACCGGAGAATGAAGGACAGGCCCGCTCTCATCTCTTCCTCCGTCACCGTCCGGTCCACGTAAGCGTCCCCGACCCGCTCCAGAAGGATGAATTTCACCGTCCCGCCATCCATCTTCTTGTCATTTTTGGTGGCCCGGATGACCGCCTCCGGCGAAATCCCGTCCACCGTCCGCGGAAGGCCGAACCGCTCCAGAAGCTCGCCCAGGTGCTCCACCTCGCTCATGGGAATCTTGCCCCGCAGATGAGAGATATAGGCGGCAGCCAGGCAGCCGAGGGCCACGCAGTGGCCGTGGAGCATGGCAAAATTTTTTTCCTTCTCAATGGCATGGCCAAGAGTGTGGCCGAAATTCAGGAGGGCGCGTACTCCCTGCTCGCCCGGATCCTCCTCCACCACCTTCTGCTTAATCAGGTCGCTGGAGAGTATCATCTCCTCGCAAGTCTGGAGATTCCGCTCCATGATTTCCCTGGAGCAGTCATCCAGCCACTGATAATAATCCGCATTCTGGATCAGCCCGTGCTTCACCACCTCGCCCATGCCGGAGGAATACTGCTCCGGAGGAAGGGTGCGCAGCACCGCCATATTGCTGTAGACCATTTTCGGCATGTGGAACGCTCCCACCATATTTTTGTAGGAGAGGAAGTCCACTCCCGTCTTCCCGCCGATGCTGCTGTCCACCTGGGAGAGCAGGGTGGTTGGAATCTGGATGAAAGAGACGCCTCTCAGATAGGTGGCCGCCGCAAATCCGCACAGATCCCCCACTACGCCGCCGCCGAGAGCCACCAGGACGTCTTTACGGTCAAACTTTTCCAGGATCAGAGTCTCATACAGCTTCTGCACCGTGTTTAAATTCTTGTGCTCCTCTCCGGCCGGAAAGATAAAATTCACCACATGGCAGCAGCAGGAGGCAAAAATATCCGCCACCTCATTCAGATAAAGGTCCGCCACGTTGGAATCCGTGACAATGCATACCTTCCGCCCGTCCGTAAAGGGAGCTGCCTCCCTCGCCAGCCGGTCAAAGGATATCTCCATCACAATGTCATAGATGGACCGCCCGTCCATATGGATCGTCATTCGCTCCGACATATCTGTTCCTCCTCACGCAAAAAGGTCCCCGCCGACGCAAAAAAGATCCCTTCCCATTTTCGGAAAGAAAGCGCCCATGCTTTTGAATACCGGCATCTCATGGGAGATCTCTGCCGAAGAAATGGAAGGGATTTCCTCTTATGTATCAGGACGGAAACCGCCTTTTTCATCTGTCTTTCGTCAATTAAAGTGTACGTTCAGACCGGTCACATCAAATGCGCCGGCGCTAAGTAGGTCCTGGAAGTCACCTGACAGCTCCACCGACTCCGGAGTCGCGATAAAGATGCAGCTGGAGATCTTCTGAAGATTGCCGTTCATGGAGTAAGTCGCCCCGGACGCAAAATCAATAATCCTCTGGGCCACTTCCGTGTGAAGTCCCTCCATATTCAGCACCACCGCCTTGCCGGCCAGCAGGTAATCACAGATGTCCTTGGAATCCTCCATGGACGAGGGCTTTACTAAGGAAACTTCCATTCCTCCCCGGCGCATGGGAACCACCTTGCTGCTGGAACGGTTCAGAAACTTGGGACGGGGCTGCTCCGGCTCGTCCTCCTCATCGTCGTAGCTATTATTGTTCCTCGAAAAGAATCCGCGCTTCGCCGGCTTTTCTTCTTCGTAATCATCATCTAAGAAGTAATCGTCGTCATCTTCGTCGCTTAATCTCATGGTATCCATAAACTTCGCTAAAAGGCTCATTCTAACACTCCTATCTGGCGCCAAAAATTCCGGTGCCAACTCTAATCATGGTGCTTCCCTCCTCAATGGCGACCTGGTAATCACCGGTCATTCCCATAGAGAGGACACTCATAGTACCATTATCAATGTTTTTACTTTTTATGTCAATAAAAAGTTGCGATAATTTTTTAAAAATATCGCGGTTTTCTTCCGGATCCTCCACAAATGGAGCGATTGTCATGAGTCCTTTGACGGTTAAATGAGAAAACTGGGAGATCTCCTTTAACGCTTCCTCCACCTCTTCCAGGAAAAAGCCGTACTTGCTCTCCTCCCTGGCCACGTTCACCTCCAGGAGAATATCCGTATGGAGCTGCCTCTTCTGGGCCTCCGCCTGGATCTGCTCCGCCAGCCGCAGGGAATCCACCGAGTGGATGAGAACCACCTTGTCGATCACCTGGCGCACCTTATTGCGCTGCAGATGTCCGATCATGTGAAACCGGGCATCCTGAGGGATCTGCGGGCGTTTTTCCAGGATCTCCTGCACCTTGTTCTCGCCAAAATCCCTGGCTCCGGCTTCATAAGCCTCCATCAGCATCTCCACCGGCTTGGTCTTGCTCACCGCGATGAGCGTCACATCGTCAATATTTCTGCCGGATCTGAGACAGGCTTCTTCCATGTGCTTTCTGACTTCCATAAGATTTTCTTTTACCATACTGATCGCTCCTTTGCTGCCCGGCCGGCGCACACTCAGGCTGACGGCCGGATTCTTTTTCTTTTTACTGATAGATAATGGCTCCCTCCTTCACGGTCGATGCGTCCAGCACAATGTGGTCGTAGACGGAAAGGCCGTAGCGGGTGCCTTTTTCCACTATGTAGTACTCGTCGTTGGAGGTGATGATCTCCACCTGACGGAACACGGCGTATCCCCGGTTGATGTTGTAGACTCCGTCTAAGGACGCTGTCTGCCCCACCTGGAACCGTTCTGTGGAACCGGGCTTCACCAGATAGTCCCCGGCCTTAATATCTCCGTCGTCGGACACCTCGATGTAGTAGTATCCGTCCTTGGAATTGTAGATGGTGGCCGGCACAAACACGATGGTGGAGGAACCGTCCTGCTCAGAGTACGTCTCCTTCATAAAGCCGTCGGATGTGCTGTCGCCGCCCTGAGTCACATAGTCCTCCGGGATCAGGTAAAACTGCTTCTGGGTCACTGCCGTCTTGGGGATCTTCAAGCCGGTGGTGGTGTCGGCGCTGATCTCAAAATTCAAGAAACGCTCCGACTCAAACTGCACCATATACTTGCTGAAATCCAGCTGGCCGCAGACCGTGCCGTCCGCCCCGGAGATCACGGAGAAATCTCCCGTCAGCTCCAGGTCGTACCCAGGAAAGGTCACTTGAAGCTGATCCTTCCCGCTGTAGTCCGCCACGTCCTGCTCGTCCATGGGAAAGACCAGAGACCATTTGTCGGAGGTGATGATCTTGTAAACAGGGGCTCCCTGTTCTACCAGATCGCCGGACTTTGCCTGGGTGCGGCTGTAGCCGGCCCGGTTAAACGCGTCCCCGGTCACGGCTGCAGGCGTCAGGTCCGCGTAGGCATGGGCCTGCCCGTCGCCGTCCGTGTACTGGTCCACCACATAGGAGACTACTCCCGCCTTGTCCGCCCGGATCTGGTGAAAATTGATCCCCGCCTGGGCCATGGCGTCCGCCAGGCTGTCCATGGCGCTGAAGCTGACATACTCCATCATGGCTGCCTCCAGAGAATATTTGGTATCCTCCACCTTTGAAAAATTGTCGTCGTCGTAGGAGAGGCTGAAAGAGGTCAGCTCTTTTTTCAGGGCTGCCAGATCTTCGTCGCTGATCTGGGCAGCCCCGCCGCCGTTCTCCTCCAGAAACTGCTCCACCCGCCCCGACTCATCCAGGGAATAAACGCTGGAGCCCACAGAAGCCCGTTTTCCTTCCCGGATATAGTAATTGATGTAGCCGGCGCTGTCCGTGCTGTAGACGCTCTCCTCCCGAAGGATCAGGCCGGTGTACTCCCGGTCCTCCATAATGCTGCCCTCCGCCACTTCATAGAACTGTACCTTCTCCCTGGTAAGATAAGTGTACACGTAAAAAGCCATGTACAGAAATATCAGGAAAAAAATGATGGCTCCAATGTTGGTGTGATGGAGCTTATCCCGTTTTTTCAGATGTTTTTTCCGCTTTTCCAGATCAATAACTTCCGGATTTCTCTTTTTTGCCATGAACAGGTCCTCCACAGGTCAGCAATTAGGCTTCGATAAAAAAGACCTCCGCTTTGTTCTGCAGAGGTCTGTTGTTTATCTTATAACGCGATGATCACATCTTTCTGAGCATTCTCAGGCATGTTCTCCTTGTCCATGGATACGCTCAGCACGAAGGTTACGTGATATTTCTCGCCGATAGTTTCCAAGGTTGTGATCACTTCCGAGATGTCTTCTCCCTCCAGGGAAGCCAGCTTCAGGAAGCTGTCCAAAAACATCATCTCCAAATCATAATCCTGGGAAATAATTCCGCAGATGAAACCGATGAACGCCTCACAGGAAGCGATCGGATATTCCTTCACATTGATGAGACGAATCTTATTATTCAGCTCATACATATGCTTGGAACTCTTGTCCAGGTATACGATGGATCCGGTGGATTCCTTTATGGCTGTGTTGGCCTTGTCCAACAGATATTTTGTCTTTCCTTTACCCTTTTCTCCTGCGATGATCTGAACCATAACAATATCCTCCTTGAGTTTATTAAATTTGCATAAAAAATCAATTCATATTACCCTAATTATAGAACAAATTCTTAAAAAAGGCAATCACTAATTGACAATTTTATTCATAAGATTTGTCATGTTGCCGTAGAGGGCCGGACGGCTGTCCGCCTTCATGACAACGGAGATGTATTCCCCGCCGTCATCGGCTTCGCTGGAGACGATCAGGCAGTAGCCGGCAGCCTGTGTCGTGCCGGTTTTTCCTCCTGTTACCGTAACTCCTTCAGGAGCCTGCTGTTCTCCGGTCATATACTGGTTTCCCATCTTCCAGGTCTGCGAAACCGTCTCCCCTGCACCGTTGACGTACTCCGCATAGTAGGAAGAAGTCCCCACAATCTTCCGGAACTTTGGCTCCTTCATTGCTTCATTGAATATCAGATAGAGATCATAGGCGGTAGTGTAGTGGTCCTCATCGGTCAGGCCGTGAGGATTGGTAAAATGGGTGCCCGTGGCCCCCAGCGCCAGCGCCTCCTCGTTCATCATATCCGCGAAGGCTGGAATGCTCCCGGCAATGTGGACGGCGATGGCCGCCCCGGCATCATTTCCCGAGGGGAGCATCAGTCCGTAGAGCAGCTGCTCCAGGGTCAGCCGGTCCCCGGGATGAATGTTGCAGAGGGAGGCGCCGGATTCTGTGATCACCGCGTCCTCCGTCACTGTCACCTCATCCGCCAGGTTTCCATGGCGCAGAGCCACCAGAGCCGTCATCACCTTCGTGATGCTGGCCGGGTACATTTTCTCATACATGTTTTTATAGTAGGGAACCGTCCCGTCTTCCAGGGAAAACAGGGCCGCCGCCTCCGCCGTGATCTCGCTGTCCTCGTAGTCTCCGCTTCCGTCCGGCACGCACAGATCTGCGGCGAACGTCTCCGCCTTTTCTTCTCCGGACGCCGAAAAGCTTCTCTCTGCCAGAGAATAGGGGCGCTCCTTCACCTCACTGCCGCAGCCGGAAAGAAGGGCGGCGCAAAGAAGGGCAGCCGCCAGGCAGGAAACTGCCCGCCGGTTCCGTTTTACTTGTACGCTTCTCTCCATTCCATATCTCCGCGGTCCAAAGACTTGATTAACAGCTCCGCCGTCGCCACATTGGTGGCAAGGGGAATATTGTAGAGATCGCAGAGCCTGACAATGTCGTTGACATCGGGTTCATGCTCCTTCGGATGAAGCGGATCTCTCAGAAAGATCACCAGGTCAATGGTGTTGTGCTCGATCTCTGCGCTCAGCTGCTTATTTCCCCCCAGATGGCCGGCCAGGAACTTGTGCACGTTTAAATTCGTTACCTCCTCAATAAGGCGCCCGGTAGTCCCGGTTGCGTACAGGGTATTCCTGCTTAAGATTCCCCTGTACGCGATGCAGAAGTTCTGCATCAGCTTTTTCTTGGAATCGTGGGCTACTAATCCGATATTCATTACGAAATCCTCCTTCTTTTAACGCATATTTCTCTGAAGTCCAACATTTAATAAAACCCCCAGCCCGATGTACATACTGACAAGCGAGCTCACGCCGTAACTGATGAATGGAAGGGGAAGTCCCGTGTTGGGGAAGATCCCGGTGGCCACAGCGATATTGGCAAAGGTCTGGAAGGCTAAAAGGGCTGACACCCCACAGCCGATCAGCTTTCCGGACATGTCCTTCGCCCGGTGGGCCATGATAAGGCATTCATATACCAGTACGGCAAACAGTGCAATCACCGCCACACAGCCTATAAACCCCAGCTCCTCGCCGATGACTGCAAAAATGAAGTCCGTCTGTTCCTCGGATAAGAAGTTTCCGTTTTTTACGGACGCCAGCGTGTTGTTATTGAGTCCCTTTCCGTGGAGCATCCCGGAACCGATGGCCATGATGGAGTTGGCCTGCTGGTAGCCGGTGGCCGCGTATTCGTCCGGGTTGAGCCAGGCGAGGACGCGGGTGATCTGATACCCCTGAAGAAACGGGATTCGGTTCAGGACATCCGTAAATCTGGCCAGATACATGAGAAGCCCGAGAACGGGCACGATCACAGCCAGGGTTCCGAAAATCCATTTATAGCTCAGGCCCGCAACGAAAACCATGCAGACCAGAACAAACACAATCACAAGAGTGGTGGAAAGGTTCGGCTCCTCCAAAATCAGCGCCAGAGGAACGGCAAACACAGCCGCGATGAGGGCCAGCGTCCTGATGGAATTTAAGGTTTCCAGGTGTTTTACCAGAAACCAGGACGAGAACACGATCATGCCGTGCTTGACAAATTCCGAGGGCTGAAATTGGATGCCCGCGACCTCGATCCACCGGGTCGCTCCGTTTACATTCCGGCCGAACAGAAGAACGGCCACCAGAATGACGATGCAGCCGGCGTAGATGCCCCAGCTGTAAGTGAGGATCTTCTGATAAGGGATCAGAGAGATCACCGCCATGACGGCCAGTCCCAGCACAATTCCCAGTGCCTGCTTCTGCACCAGACCGGAATCCTGTCCGGAGGCGCTGTTGATCACCAGAAGCCCGATGCAGTTTAAGGCCAGAACGTACAGCACCAGCCGGAAATTGTAATTTCTGAAGTTGTAGTTAAGTATCATTTAAAATGTCCCCTTATTTCCCATGTGCAATATTGGAATGTTGGCATAAAGGGCCGGTATCTTTCTGCCGGCAGCGGCAGTTTCCTCCCGGATCTGTATCTGAATTCCTCTTCGGTCAATCTCCATGTAGCGGGAGACTGCGGCCGCAAGGTCCTCTTTTACCATCTCGATCATCCCGGGAGAGCAGTCAGTCTTGTCCGCGATCAGGATGAGCCGGAGTCTGTCCTTTGCCAGCTCTCCCGAGTTTTTTCGCTGCAGTCCTGATAAAATTCTCATATTCCGTCCCCCTTACGCCCGCTTGAGCAGGCCGGTCAGCCTGCGGAATATGCTTTTGGAGGCTTCCAGGTTCATCAGGGGAACGCTCTCCCCCACAAGCCTTCTGCAGATATTCATATAGGCCTGTCCCGCCAGGGACTGGGTGCCCGCCAGGGGCTCCCCCTGATTGGTGGAGATGACGATGTCCTCATCGTCGGGAATGGCGCCGATCATATTGACAGAGAGGATGTCCACCACGTCCCCCACCGACATCATGTCCCCCCGGCGCACCATATCCATGCGCACCCGGTTGACGATGAGATCGATCGCGCCCATGTCCTCCGCTTCCAGAAGGCCGATGATCCGGTCAGCGTCCCGGATTGCGGACACCTCCGGCGTCGTCACCACAAACGCCCGGTCCGCCCCGGCCACGGCATTCTTAAAGCCGCGCTCTATGCCTGCGGGACTGTCTAACAGGATGTAGTCGAATTCTCCGCGGAGGTCGCCTACGAGCTTTTTCATTTGGCCCGGATTGACCGCGGTCTTGTCCCGGGTCTGGGCCGATGGCAGCAAATACAGGTTGGGATATCTTTTGTCTTTAATCAGGGCCTGCTTGATGCGGCAGTTCCCCTCCACCACGTCCACCAGATTGTAGACGATGCGGTTCTCCAGCCCCATGACCACGTCCAGGTTGCGCAGTCCGATGTCAGTGTCGATCAGGACTACCTTGTAGCCTAAGATGGCCAGGCCGGTTCCCACATTTGCGGAGGTCGTCGTCTTGCCTACCCCGCCTTTTCCGGAAGTAATCACAATGACTTCACTCATAATGAATATCCTCCTGATATGAAATTGCCATATTATATTGTAACAAATATTCTGGAAATTTTCCAGTATTAAATGAAATTTATCCGGCTGAGGAAACTTTTTTTCAGCGGCTTCACCGCAATCCTGCCGTCCTCCACGCCGGCGATCATAGGCCCCCTTCCCAGCCGTCTGGGCCGGTCGCCGCACTTTAGCTGCAGGGAGGCGATCCTCAGCTGAAGAGGAGCCATCTCCAGGGCAACCGCCACCGCATCCCGGTTTCCGGCAGCCCCCGCGTGGAGAATGCCCCGGCATTCTCCCAGGACCACAATGTTTCCCGTGGCGCTCACCCGCGCCCCCCGCTCCACGTCGCCGATGACCACGATGCTGGCCTCCGCCTCCAGAGTCTCTCCCGCCCTTAAGCTGCCTTTATAGAAATTGCCGGTCCGGGAGTTTAATTCCATCAGCTTTTCATTGAGCGCCTTCTCACAGCGCCTGGTCCGCTCCAGATCCCGGTCCAGCAGACAGAGGATCTCGATCTGGGAGTTTTCCGTGATGGTGTTGACCACCGCAAACTCTTCCTCCGGCGTCATCTCCCGCCCTTCCAGGGACAGGGCCATCTGCACCGATCCCCAGAACCTGGCGCTCTCCCGGAATTTGACCGCCACATCTTCAAGCAGCTTTTCAAAAGGCGGGGCCGGGTCCAGAATGACCGTCAGCCCCGATTTATTTCCTTTTATCACCACCGTACTGTGCATCGAAAAGACACCTCCTCATACGGGCGGCAAAAGCCGCCGGTGAATCGCCGCACTCTGCGCCCGCCGCCGTAAACTGCGGGCGCTCTGCCGCGTCAGTCTCTGACGTTGACCGTAGTCGCCTCCAGAGCCTTGGTATTCATGATCTGATCCAGATCCGTGTATCCGAAGTAGAACTGGTACACATTTTTTGCCAGAGAGGCCGCGTTCGCGGAGGTGTATCCGTTGGGGATATTCACCGTCACGCTGATCTCCGGGTTTTCAAACGGGGCGTAGGAGATGAAGAACGCGTGGTTCGCGTGGCTGCTCGTCTCCTGGGCCGTACCGGTCTTTCCGGCCACCGCCACCTCCATGTCGCCGTACACGCGCTTAAGAGAGGTGTTGGTGATCACCCGGCGCATTCCCGCCTGCACCGTATCCCAGCTGGAATCAGCCACGTCTATGGTAGAGTATACCTCCGGAGTATAATCTTCAATCAGATTGCCGTCAGAATCCGTCACCTTGTCGATCAGGCTCAGGTTGTAGACCGTTCCCCGGTTGGCGATGGCCGTCACATATCTGGACAGCTGAACATTGTTGTAGGCATGGGTCGCCTGTCCCATGGCGGAACGCTCCGGGTCTTCCGTGGTCATGTGGGGAGCCACCTCGGGGATCTCCACGCCGGACGTGCTGTCCAGGCCGAATTTCGCCGCATACTCCCGGATCTTCTCCACGCCCAGAGCGGAGGAATAGGTTCCGTTCTCATCTATGGAAAGACGGTGGCCCATCTCGTTAAAGTAATAGTTGCAGGAGTTCTGAATGGCCTCAACCATCGTCTCCTCCCCGTGGCTTCCGGGATAGACGGAACAGCGGATCGGTGTCGCTACCTCTTCATAGAGTCCTGTACAGTTGATCAGCTCTCCCGCGTTGCCCACGCCCTCCTCCAGGGCCGCAATGGCCGTGATGGGCTTGAAGGTGGAGCCGGGGGCCTTGACCACCTGGGTGGCGTTGTTGTAGAGGGGATTGGACAGGTCGTTTAACAGCTGATTGTAGTAGGCCGTGTCCATGGTGCCGGAGAGGCGGTTGTTGTCATAGCTGGGATAAGTCACCAGAGCCAGCACTTCCCCCGTATTTACATCCGTGACCGTCACGCCCGCCGTGCACGGCTCCAGAGCCATCTGGGCCGGCGTCAGCTCAATATTGGAGATCTTGTTCCGGATAAACTGGAAGGCGTACTCCTCCCCGTTCGCCTGAAGCATGGCGGTCTCCGACGGGTCGTCCGCCAGAACGCCCTGGTCGTAGAGGGCCAGGCACAGTTCTTTTCCGGTGATGGTCCCGCTGTGGATCAGGTGGTCATATATTTTTTTCTCAAAGCCGCTGTCCTCCTCAATGCCGCTCAGCGCAGTCTCCACCAGGACCTCGTAAATGTCGTCGGCCCCGGAATACTTGCTGTCGATCTCCAGCCTGGACGTGTCGATCCAGCTGCCGGCGATCCCGGCGTAGAGGTACTCTCTCAGGCTGATAGTCTGATTTTTCCACGCCTGATACTGCTCATTTCCCTGGTCAATGTTTGCCGTGACCAGAATGCCGCAGCGGTCACTGGCCAGATAGGTGCTGATGTAGGACATATAGTCCGCCAGATCCTCCGGCAGATCTTTCATGGCCGTGGGATGATCGCTGTAAAGCTCCGCCCGCAGCCGGTCAAAGATCTGGCTCTTCGCGGAAGAATATTTGCGGTAGATGCCTGTCTCTGTGGAGGAGGCATCCTCCGCTGCGAAGTGATCCGCGGAGAGGACATTGTTGTTGATCAGCTGGAAGTAGGCGTCCCGGATGGGAATTACCCGGCTGGTGCCGTCCCGGTCCTCATTGACGCTCTCGTCCTCATTCACCAGTTTGGAGGCCACAATTCCCGCAAGCTGCTGCTCGATCAGATGGTAGATGCCCTTCTGCAGATCCCGGTCTATGGTCAGATACACATCCTCTCCCGCCACCGGGTCGGTCTGGGACAGCACCTCCATCACCCGTCCCACATTGTCCACGCTGATGGTCTGGTGGCCTTTCTTTCCCTGAAGGAACGTCTCCATGGCGGACTCAATGCCCGTCCGCCCCACAATATCCGTCAGAGCGTAGTCCGGGTCTTCCTTCTGCAGCTGCTCCAGCTGGTCTTCCTGGACCTTGCCGGTGTAGCCGATGATGGGGGCAAAGTACACGCTGTCGTTGTAGACGCGGATGGTCGTCTCCGTCACATCCACGCCCAGAAGGTCCGCGGAGTGCTCCGTAATGTCCGCCATAGTCTCCTCGCTGATATAGGAAGTCACCTGCGTCGCCTCATACCTGCGGTAGGAGGTGAGTCCCATGGTATAGCGGATATTCACCACCTGGAGAGCCTCCTCGTCCGTCATGGAAATGGGATTCCCGTTCTCGTCCGTCAGCTCGTCCAGCTCATAAGTCTTCATTCTGTTTTCAAACAGCTCCCTGGCGGTAATATCCGCCGGATAGTCCCCGTCCGGTCCGGTGAGCTCGTCGATGGTCCGCAGTCCGTAAAGGTCGCTTAAGAACCGCCGCCTCGCCGTCTCCGTGGAGGAAGTGTAGTACATTTCCCCGCTGTCGTCGATGGCCACCTCAAACCGGCCCTCCACCTTCTCTCCATGCTTATTGAGAATGCGCACCAGGCGCAGAAGCATGGCATTGCGGTCGTTGACATCTGCGTATTCTCCGTTGTCCTGCACCGTCACCGTGTAGGCCAGTTTATTGTAAGCCAGCACATTTCCATTTCGGTCGTAGATATTGCCTCTGGTGCCAGGAGTCGTCACCTCCCGCTCCGTCAGCTGGATATAGTCCCGCAGATAGCTCTCCCCGTTCACGATCTGGAGGTTGAACAGCTTCACCACCAGGACCACGAACATGCAGGAGAACACGATCGCCAGGGCCGCCAGACGGGAGGAGAGGATTTTCCTCCCCAGAGTCTTTATCAGTTCAAGAAAATCATCAAACAAAATCCGTATCTCTCCTTTTTTCCAGCTCCTCCATCTTCCTGGTGATATGCAGGAACACCCGGTATACCAGAAGCGTCATCAGGACCGTGAAAATGATCTCCGGCACCATGATCTCCCGGAAATAGTACAGAAAATCCAGACGGTTCCGGATCAGGAAGCGGAAGATGTAAATGTAAAGGTTGTAGGCAAGATCGTTCAGTCCGCTTAAGATCAAAGGAAGAGTGATATAGTCCTCATAGTAGTATCTGGTAAAAATGCCATTTACATACCCCATGCAGACGTAAAACAGTGTATAAAATCCAAAGGGCCCGCTGTAAAACAGGTCCAGCAGAATCCCGCAGAGAAAGCCGCAGAGCATCCCGGCGTCCTTTCCGCAGATGAACCCGAAGGAAAAGGTCAGAATCAGCAGCAGATTGGGGGAGGCGGACAAAAAGGGGATCTGAGGGAAGATGCAGCTCTGAATGGTGAAGGCCGCAATGGCTAAAGCCAGATTGATGATCAGCCGCTTCATGGATTCTCCTCCCCTTCCTGCGTCTCCTCGGAAACCGTCTCCCCGTCAGTCCCCTCTCCCGCGCCGGAAGATCCTTCCTCCGGGGCGGCCGTTCCTTCCTCTGCTGTCTCTGTCTCCCCGCCGGAAGGGGCGGAAGTTTCCGCCGTCTCCCCGCCGGAAGTTTCCGAGCCGGCAGAATCTGACGCGTCTTTCTCGCTCATCTCGCTCTTTAAGTCAGTGATGACCAGTACCTCCTGCAGAGTGTCAAACTGAGCCGCCGGAATCAGATATCCCGACTTTGTGACACGGCTGCTGTCCACGGAAATGTCAGCGGCATAGCCGATGAGCAGTCCCGGCAGGAAGCGGGAGCTGATGTTGGAGGTGACGATCCGGTCGCCGTCCTTCACATCCCCGTCCTGGGCAATGTGGGTCAGGCGGAGTCGTCCTTCCCGGTAAAGGGTCAGATCTCCTTCCACCACGCATCCGGAGCCGGACTGCATGGCCATGGCGTACACCTCGCTGGAATCGTCAATAATGGAGCGGACCGTGGCGTAATTGGCCCCCACGTCCGTGACGATTCCCACCAGGCCGCCTCCGGCGATCACGTTCATATCCTCCCGGATTCCATCCTCAGAACCTTTATCTATGCGGAAAATATGGAACCAGTCCCCGGAGTCCTTTGCGATGACCCTGGCGCCCACCTTGCTGTACTGCATATATTCCTGATCCAGCCCGTAAAGCTCCCGCAGGCGGTCCAGCTCAAACTGCTCCTGCTGCAGGCGGCCGTTCTCCTCCGACAGCTCATCCACCCGGGTTTTAAGCTCCTCATTCTCCTGAAGTGCCTCCTGAAGACTGGAATAATTCCTGATCTTTTCGTAGACGGCAGAGCCGGCCCGGTTGATCCCCGACTGGATGGGGGTGAGCACATATCCCACCCCGTTTCTCACGGGAGTCAGAAACCCGTCATTTACGGATGAGATGCCGATGAGCAGGATGCAGAACACGCTCAGTCCGATCAAAATATATTTGCTGCGCTTTGATTCCATCTATAACATTCCCCGTTCTTTCAGACTCAAAAATGTATTATCTCCGATAATAATGTGATCCAGCAGAGGGATCCCCACCATCTCTCCTGCCAGGCGCACCCGTTTGGTAAAGGCTGCGTCCTCCCGGCTGGGGGAGGGATCTCCGCTGGGATGATTGTGGACCAGGATCAGGCTCACCGCCCGGTAGCGGAGCGCCTCTATGAAAATTTCTCTGGGAGTGGCCAGGGACGCATTCACCGTTCCCCGCGAGATCAAAACATCCTTGATCAGGACCTGGCGGGTGTTGAAAAACATAGCCCGCAGCTCTTCCTGCTCCCTGTGGCGCATTTCTTCCATATAATAACCGGCGATGGCCTCCGGGCTGTGAAAAGACAGCTCCTGACCCGAGGCAGCCCGCCGCCAGATGCGCCGGGACAGCTCGCAGATGCACAGAAGCTGGCTGGCCTTCACCGGCCCCACTCCGTGAAGCTCCATGAGCTCCGGCATGGACCGGTGGAGCAGGCCTAAAAGCCCGTCCTCCTCTCCCCCGCTCTCCAGGATCTTCCTGGCCAGCTCCAGGGAGCTGAAATGGCGGGAGCCGGTGCGGATAATCACCGCCAAAAGCTCCGCGTCGCTTAGCATCTCCGGGCCGCATGACAGACATTTTTCATAGGGGCGTTCCTCTGGCGGAAGCTCCTTCATCTTATATTGACTCATAATTCCTCCTGACCGTGTGACTCTCCAAGTCTTCCCCTTCAGGAGTACCGGACCCTAGATCCAGCGGAACACTAACAGGGCGATCACGATCCCCAGAATGCTGGCCATGGTGATCTTAATGCTCAGCCCGAAGGTGATCACTAAGATCCCCAGGTCCAGATTGATGGGCGGGGTGATGCCGAAGGACTGTCCGAAGCTCAGCCAGGACAGCATGGGCACGCCGGCCGTCATTTCCCCGATAAAACCGCCCAGGACGATCCCCGCCAGCATCAGCAGAAGAAGGATCCAGAAATTTTTATTTCTCATTGGTAAGCACTCTCCCGTTCAAGTTCGTCCTATTCTATCACAAGTTTTCTCCTGTGTACAGCCCTCAGAGGGTAACAAGACCGGCCTCCGCCAGCTTCTGCAGGGACATGAGGATTCCCAGCTTCGCGTGGTACCAGGTCAGTCCGCCCTGGAAATAAACGGCGTAGGGCGGCTTGATGGGGCCGTCCGCAGAAAGCTCAATGGAAGATCCCTGGACGAAAGCGCCTGCCGCCATGATGACGGGAGCGTCGTATCCGGGCATGTCCCACGGTTCCGGCGTCACGAAGCTGTCCACAGGAGCCGCCGCCTGGATGCCCTTGCAGAAGGCAATCACCGCCCCCGGCTTTCCGAAGGTGACTGCCTGGATGATGTCGTGGCGGGATTCGGTGGAATTGGGAACCACGTCAAAGCCCAGGGCTTCGTAGATGTTTGCGGCAAAAATGGCGCCTTTAAGGGCTCCCGCCACCACTGTGGGCGCAAGGAAGAAGCCCTGGAAAAACGACTGGTTTAACCCCAGGCTCGCTCCCACTTCTTTCCCCTGTCCAGGGGCGGACAGACGGTAGGCCGCCCGCTCCACACAGTCCTTCCGGCCCACAATATAGCCGCCGATGGGGGCCAGGCCGCCGCCGGGATTTTTGATGAGAGAGCCTACGATCATATCGGCTCCCACCTCCAGGGGCTCTCTGCGCTCCACAAATTCTCCGTAGCAGTTGTCCACCATGCAGATCACGTCGGGGCGGATGCTCTTGATAAAGGAGATCAGCTCTCCGATCCGGTCTACCGACAGGGTCGGCCGGGTGGCGTAGCCTTTCGAGCGCTGGATGGTGACCAGCTTTGTCCTGTCGTTTAAGGCGGCGCGGATTCCCTCGAAATCAAAGGAACCGTCCGGCAGCAGATCCACCTGGCGGTAGGTCACGCCGTATTCCTTCAGGGATCCCACCGCGTCACGGATGCCGATCACCTCATCCAGAGTGTCATAGGGTTTTCCCACCGGGGAGAGCAGCTCGTCTCCCGGGCGCAGGTTGCCGGAGAGGGCAATGTGGAGGGCATGGGTTCCGCTCATCACCTGGGGACGCACCAGGGCGTCCTCCCCGCGGAAGGTTTTGGCATAGACTTCCTCCAGCACATCTCTTCCCAGATCGTTGTAGCCGTAGCCGGTGGTGGCGGCAAAATGGATGTCGCTGACCCGGCATTCCTGCATGGCGCGGATCACTTTCATCTGATTGTATTCTGCCGTCTCGTCGATGGCCTCAAACCGTTCTTTCAGCTGTTTTTCTATCTTCAGTCCGAACTCCAGCACCTGGCTGCAGATGCCCATTGATTCGTACATTTCTTTCATTTCCATTGGTACTCCTTCTCACAGTCCACCTTGATCTTCTCGAGCATCCGGCGGCTGTCGCAATCATATTCTTCCTGTATCAGCCAGCGGGTATCGCGTTCCCTGCGGAACCAGGTCAGCTGCCGCTTGGCAAAATGGCGGGTGTCCCGCTTCATCACGTACACCGCCTCCTCAAGTGTGCATTTTCCGTCCAGATAGTCCAGGATCTCCTTGTATCCCAGTCCCTGCATGGAAACCATGTCCCGGGTGCAGCCCATCTCTTTCAGCCGCTTTACCTCCTCCACCAGTCCGTTCTCCATCATCAGATCCACTCTCCGGTCAATGCGCCGGTAGAGCTCTTCCCTGTCCATGGAGATCACATAATAAAGGAAGTGATAGGGGGACGTTTTTTCCCTCTCCTCCTGGTTGTGGACGGAGATCTTCTCCCCGGTGAGCTTATAATACTCGATGGCGCGGATCACCCGTTTCCGGTTGTTGGCATGAATGGCCGCGGCCGACTCCGGATCGATTTCCTCCAGCATACGGTGAAGGTACTCCGGCCCTTTTTCCTCTCCCAGCCGCTCCAGCTCCCGGCGGATGGCCCCGTTCTCCTCCGTCTCCTTAAAATCAATGTCGTAGAGCAGGGCCTGAATGTAAAACCCGGTGCCGCCCGCGATGATGGGGAGACGGCCGCGGGAGTAAATATCCTCCACCGCCTCTCTGGCCAGCTTCTGAAACACCGCCACGTTGAAGGGCTCCCAGGGCTCCAGCACGTCGATGAGATGATGGGGAACCCCGTCCATCTCCTCCCTGGTCACTTTGGCGGAGCCGATGTCCATGCGGCGGTACACCTGCATGGAATCGGCGCTGACCACCTCTCCGTTTAAGGCTTTCGCGGCCTGGATGGACAGGGCGGTCTTTCCCACCGCGGTGGGGCCGGTGATGATCAAAAGCGGGCGGTCTGAAACACAAAGGGACGCCGTCATTCCTCCCTCTCCTTTCCCCGCTCACGGCTGATCTTTTCCAGGCAGTCGTTTTTTACAGTCTCCTGAAGCTCTCTGGTGTAGGGGGAAAAGCTGCACTGCTCCTTTCCGTACACCAGATTTTTTTCATATTCCAGAGGAAGCCAGGTGGAAATGGGCGCCTCGTTGTGCTGGATGATCGTCTCCATCCGGTCCAGGGCCTTGTAAAGGCGGGCCTCATCTGTCTCCTGGGCATCCATCTCCTGATAGAGAGCCTTCATCTCCCCGCAAAACGGCTGGGGAAGGGTGTCTACCCAGTCTGACAAAAGGGTTCTCTCCCTCTCCTCATCCTCCTCTGTCTTCACAAAGGCGGGGATATCTCCCGTAAAGGCTTCTCCCAGATCATGGATCAGGCACATCCGGATCACCTTGTCCATGTCCAGATCCGGGTACTCGTCCTTCACAAAATATGCCATCAGCGTCAGGCGCCAGCTGTGCTCCGCCACGCTCTCATGACGGCCGCGGGACGTCCAGGAGTGGCGGGTGTTGTTCTTCAGCTGTTCTGCAACTTCCAGGGCATTAAGCAGTGCTCTGATCTCCATAGATCCTCCTATTCTCCAGGTTCTGCACCGGCCCCCTTCTTCGTGCTGTATACAATATATGCGCCAGGGGCGCAGAATAGACGAAGTTTTTCCCGGCCGGTGCTCCTAGTATAACATGGAATATATTGGGTATTTCTTACAATTTGCGTAAGATTTCTTGTTTACATAATTATTTTATGTCTACTTATCAGCCGCAAAGGCTTCATTTACACAATCCTCTTGAATTTCTTCTCCAGCTCGTAGCGGCTCATGGATATGATGGTAGGCCTGCCGTGGGGACAGGCGTAGGGATTGTCCAGGGTCAGCAGCTGATCGATCAGCTCGTTGGCCTCCGCCGCCGACATGGAGTGGTTGCCCTTCACCGCTGCCTTGCAGGACATGGACGCCACCCGCTCGTAGATGATATCCGGGTCTGCCGCCGCCGAATCCTCGGAAAGCTGGTCGATCATCTCCATCAGAAGCTCCTTCTTGGCGATGGAAAACAGATTTCCCGGCACGCCGCTGACGGCGTACTCCCGCCCCCCGAAGGGCTCGATCTCAAATCCGATCCTGGTAAAGGACTCCCGGTATTTCTCCAGAAGCAGCTGTTCCTTCTCATTTAAAGTGAGAATAATGGGCGGGCTCACCGCCTGGGAGGTGAACTCCCGGTCCTTTAAGGACTTCATAGTCCGCTCGTAGAGCACTTTCTCGTGGGCCGCGTGCTGATCGATGATAAAGAGCTGGTCATTAAATTCCACCAGCCAGTAGGTGTCAAACAGCTGGCCGATCAGCTTGTGGCGGACTCTGGACTCCGGCTCCAGCAGTTTTTCCCCGAAAAGGTCCAGCTGCTGCGGCTCCATGGCCTCCTTCCCCTTCTCCTGTCCGCCGGGGAAGGATGCGCCGGATGGGCTGCCGGACTCCGGCGGGGAAAGACGGCCGTCAGCCGGAATCTCCGGAGCAGATGTGGGCGGCAGAGCGCCTTCGCCCGCTGACGGGGCTGCTGCCTCGGAAAGCGGCGGCTCGGAAAGCGCAGACCCGGCAGCCGGCGGCTTGGAAAGTCCAGAACCGGAAATCGGCGGCTCGGAAAGCACAGGCCCGGAAAGCGCTGCCGCGGCCGGCGCCGGATCCGCCTCAGCCCGGGAAAACTTCTCCTGCAGGCTTCCCTCCTCCCGCCCTGTGTTAAAGGCGGATTGAAGTGCCTCCTGGGAAGCCCGGCCGCTCTTGACACCGGACGGAAACGTCCGCGGAGAATTTTCTCTTTCTCCGTAGGGCGCCCGCTCCTCCTTCACGCCCGGGCGGAGATGAAACGCCTCCATCCGGGACCGCTCAAACGGCTCCAGGGAGTGCTCCTTTTTCTTCAGCTCCTCCGCCTGGCGGCGCAGGTCGTAAGCCGCCTTTTTCTCCTCCTTCTCCAAACTGACCTCAGGGATCAGTTCCCTGTGGGAGAGGGCGTTCTGGAGGGATGCCAGAACCATGCGGTAGATCCCCTCCCCGTCCCGAAACCTCAGCTCCATCTTGGTGGGGTGGACGTTCACGTCCAGAAACTCCGGCTCGATCTCAAAATGCAGCAGGGTGAAGGGGTACTTGTGCTGCATCATAAACGGCTTATAGGCCTCTTCTATGGCTTTGGAGATAATGCTGCTCTTAATGTATCTTCCGTTAATATAGTAGTTTTCATAGTTCCGGTTGCTTCTGGCAATCACCGGCTTTCCGATATATCCCTTCAGCTTCACCGGCCCGCCGTCCGCGTTCACGGACAGCAGGTTGGAGGCGATCTCCCTGCCGAATACGGTGTAGATAATGTCCTTTAAATTGTGGTTTCCCGAGGTGTGGAGCTTATTCTGATTGTTCTGGATAAAGCGGATGGACACCTCCGGGTGGGAGAGGGCGATTTTTTCCACCAGATCGGCCACATGGGCCCCCTCCGTCTGGGCTGTCTTTAAAAACTTCCGGCGCACCGGCGTGTTGTAAAACAGGTTTCTGGCGATGAATGTGGTTCCTTCCGGAGCGCCCACCTCCTCGGAGGACTTCTCCTCCCCGCCCTCAATGCGGTAGCGCACCCCCGTCATTCCCTGGCTGGTCTTGGTGATCATCTCCACCTGGGAGACAGCGGCAATGCTGGCCAGAGCCTCTCCGCGGAATCCCAGGGAGGAGACGGTAAACAGATCCTCCACCGAGGAGATCTTGCTGGTGGCATGGCTCAGAAAGGCGGTGGGCACTTCCTCGGGAGGAATGCCGCAGCCGTTGTCCGTCACGCGGATGAAGGAGATTCCGCCGTCCCTGATCTCCACCGTCACCGCTGTGGCCTTCGCGTCGATGGCGTTTTCCAAAAGCTCCTTGACCACGGAGGCGGGGCGCTCGATCACCTCCCCCGCCGCAATCTTGTTGATCGTATTCTGATCCAGTACTGTAATATGAGGCATACTCTTCTCCTATTTCCCGTCCCAGCGGTTCTTTAACCTGGTCTGAAGGCGGTACAGCGTGTTCAGCGCGTCGATGGGCGTCATGGCGCTTAAATCCATTTCGCCCAGTTCTTTAATGATGTCATCCTCCCGGACAGTGTCAAAGAGGGTCAGCTGAGCCAGCTCCACGTCATCCGGCTTCGGCACCGGACGGTGGGCGCCGGCGGCGGAGGCGCTCATGCCTGCAATCTCCTTTGCCCTGGCGGTGATATCCGCGTCGGCCAGCTCCTCCACCAGTTCCTTTGCCCGGCGGATCACCGGCTCCGGCACGCCGGCAAGCTTTGCCACCTGGATGCCGTAGCTTTTATCTGCCCCGCCCTTTACGATCTTCCGCAGGAAAACGATGTCGTCCCCCTGCTCCTTCACGGCGATGCAGTAGTTGTTGACCCCGCTTAAGGTCCCCTCCAGCTCCGTCAGCTCGTGGTAGTGGGTGGCAAAAAGTGTTTTCGCCCCCAGGATCTTCGTGTTGCAGATATATTCCACCACCGCCCAGGCGATGGCCAGCCCGTCGAAGGTGCTGGTGCCGCGGCCGATCTCGTCCAAAATCAGCAGGCTGTTTCTCGTGGCATTCCTTAAAATGTTGGCCACCTCCGTCATCTCCACCATAAAGGTGCTCTGGCCGGAGGCCAGGTCGTCGGAGGCCCCCACCCGCGTGAAGATCCGGTCGCACAGGCCGATGTTCGCCTCGTCCGCCGGCACAAAGCTGCCGATCTGGGCCATGAGGACGATGAGGGCCGTCTGGCGCATGTAAGTGGATTTTCCGGCCATATTGGGACCGGTGATGATGGAAATTCTGTTTTTCCCGTTGTCCAGATAGGTGTCATTTGCCACAAACAGGTCGTCCCGCATCATCTGTTCCACCACGGGATGGCGGCCGTTTTTGATCTGAATGACGCCTTTCTCATTGATCTTCGGCTTCGTGTAATTATTTCTGGTGGCCACCAGAGAGAGGGAGGCAAACACGTCAATGCCGGCGATGGCCTTGGCCGTCCTCTGGATGCGGACCACCTCCCCGGCGATCTTATCCCGCACCTGGCAGAACAGATCGTACTCCAGAGACACCAGCTTGTCCTCCGCCCCCAGGATCACGTCCTCCAGCTCCTTCAGCTCAGCGGTGGTAAACCGCTCCGCGTTGACCAGGGTCTGCTTGCGGATGAAGTAGTCAGGCACCAGATCCTTAAAGGAATTGGTCACTTCAAAATAATAGCCGAACACTTTGTTGAACTTGATTTTCAGGCCCTTGATGCCTGTCTTCTCCCGCTCTTTGGCCTCCAGCTGGGCCAGCCAGGTCTTTCCCTCCGTCTTCGCGTTTCTCAGCTGGTCGGCCTCCTTGTCGAAGCCTTCCCGGATCATATTTCCCTCCCGCACAGAAACCGGCGGCTCATCCACAATGGCGGAGGCGATCAGATCCCTCAGATCTTCCAGCGGGTCCAGATCCTCCCAGATCTTCTTTAAAATGGGGGAGGTAAACTCCTTTAGCAGATCCTTGATGAAAGGGAGCATCTCCAGAGAATTTTTAAAGGAGAGCAGGTCCCTGGGATTAGCCGTCTTGTAGCTGATGCGGCCGATGAGCCGCTCCAGATCGTAAATGGAGTTTAAATATTCCCGCAGCTCTTCTCTTGATATGTAGTTTAAATTCAGCTCTTCCACCGCGTTCTGACGGTTTAAGATCTCCTCCCGGTGGATCAGGGGCTGCTCGATAAAGCTCCGCAGCAGCCTGGCCCCCATGGCCGTCTTCGTCTTGTCCAGCACCCAGAGGAGCGTTCCCCTCTTCTGCTTTTCCCTGAGGGTCTCCAGAAGCTCCAGGTTCCTTCTGGTGGAAATGTCCAGGATCATAAACTGTCCCGTGGAGTAGGGCTTGATGGTGGTAATGTGGGAGAGATCGCTCTTCTGCGTCTCGTACATGTACTGCATCACCGCTCCGGCGGCGATGATCCCCGTCTGGTACTCTCCCAGCCCCAGGCCGTCCAGAGACGCCACCCGGTAGTGTTCCTTCAAAATGTTCCGGCAGGCATCATCAGAAAAGAACCGGGCGTCTAAGGGCGATAGATAAGCCTGACACCGGTTCTTTAATTCATCCATGTCTATGCCGGAAACGTAAAACGCGTTGTTGCACACGATCTCCGACGGGTTAAAATGGGCCAGCTCGTCAAAAAGCTCCCGCTGGCTCTTCACCTCCGTCACAAAAAAGTCTCCCGTGCTGATGTCGCAGGAGGCGATGCCGAAACAATCCCCCATGTAGACGATTCCCATGAGGAAATTGTTTTTCGTCTCGTCCAGCGCCTGGGAGCTGGTGAGAGTTCCGGGAGTCACCACCCGGATCACCTCCCGCCGCACCAGACCCTTCGCCAGCTTCGGATCCTCCATCTGCTCGGCGATGGCCACCTTGTATCCCTTCTGCACCAGTTTGGTCAGATAGGTTTCCACCGCGTGGTGGGGAACGCCGCACATGGGAGCCCGCTCCTCAAGGCCGCATTCCTTGCCCGTCAAGGTGATCTCCAGTTCCTTCGACGCGGTGATGGCGTCGTCAAAGAACATTTCATAGAAATCCCCCAGGCGGTAGAACAGGATGCAGTCCGGATACTGTTCTTTCGTCTTTTTATATTCAACCATCATTGGTGATAATTTTGCCACTGTTTTTTAAACCTCCTGACGGCCCATGTAGTAGAATCCTCTGGACTCTTCCAGGTACACATTCACGATGGAGCCGATCAGGCTCTCATCCCCCGGAAAATGCACCAGAGTGTTGTTGCTCATCCGCCCCGTCACGTAACCGTCCATGTGACTGTTTTTCTCCTCCACCAGCACCGGCTGCACCGTGTGCACGTCGCGGCCGCACACTTCGGAGGCGATCTGCTGCACTTCTTTTAACAGGCGGTCAAACCGGTCCTTCACCACCTCTTCCGGCACCTGGCCGTCCATGGACGCCGCCGGAGTTCCCGTGCGCTTGGAGTAGATAAAGGTGAACGCGCTGTCGTAGCGCACCTTTCTCACCACGTCCAGAGTATCCTCAAAATCCGCCTCCGTCTCCCCGGGGAAGCCGACGATGATGTCGGTGGTCAGGGAAATGTCGGGAATGGCAGTTTTGATCCGGTCCACCAGATCCAGATACTGCTCCTTTGTGTAGCGCCGGTTCATCTTCTTTAAGATCTCCGTGCTCCCCGACTGCACCGGCAGGTGGAGATGGCGGCAGATCTTTTTGGACTCCTTCATCACCTGGATCAGCTCGTCCGACAGATCCTTCGGGTGGGAAGTCATAAAGCGGATCCGTTCAATGCCGTCGATCTGTTCCACCCGGCGCAGAAGCTCGGCAAAGCTGATGGGAGTGCTCAACGTCTTTCCGTAGGAATTGACGTTCTGTCCCAAAAGCATCACTTCCACCACGCCCTCGGAAGCCAGCCGCCTGATCTCATCCAGAATATCCTCCGGCTCCCGGCTTCTCTCCCGTCCCCTCACATAGGGGACGATGCAGTAGCTGCAGAAATTGTTGCAGCCGAACATAATGTTGACGCCCGATTTAAAGGAATATTTTCTCTCCGCGGGAAGATCTTCCACAATCTCCGAAGTTCCCTCCCACACGTCCACCTCCATGCGGCCGGTGGTCAGGCGGTCAAAGAGAAGCTCCGCCAGCTTGAAAATATTGTGGGTGCCGAAGATAATGTCCACGAAGCGGTAGCTTTTTCTGATTTTCTCCACTTCCTCCGGCTCCTGCATCATGCAGCCGCAGATGCCCACCAGCATGGAAGGATGTTTTTTCTTCAGGCTGTGGACATAGCCTAAGTGGCCGTACACCTTCTGGTTGGCATTCTCCCGGACCGTGCAGGTGTTGTAAAGGACAAAATCCGCCTCCTCCGTCTCCGTTTCCCGGAAACCGGCCCTGATTAACAGGCCGGACAATTTCTCAGAATCTTTCGCGTTCATCTGGCAGCCGTAAGTCTCTATATGGAAGGTAGCGTAGGTCCCCTCCGCCGCCATGCGCTCCGCCGTCTCTTTCCCGTAACGGAGAGCGGCCTCCCCGTCCGAAAGCTCCGCCTCAAAGCGCGCCTTTAAGATCTCGCGGATCTGGTCGCAGAAATAAAGCTGGCGCTCCGGCTCTGTTTCCGGTGCCTGCGCCAGGATATGGTCTCTGTCAAATTCTCTGTTGCCTGATTTTATCATCATAGGAATAACCGTCCTCTTTCTATATGGAAATTCGCCGTTTTCCCCCGCCAGCCGGATTTCCAGGCAGAAAAAGGCCGGGGAGGAAAACTCAGATTTCATAATTATATATCAACAGGTAAGAGAAATCAAACAAATCTTGCAGAACCTTTCCTTCTTTTGTATGATAAAGCTGTCACGAAAACCTGAAACTGCGTTTTGGTTTAAGAAAGAAAGTGAGGAAGACATGAAAATCCTGATTGTTATGCCCTTTAACGACTCCCACAGACAGTATGTGGAATCCATCGCGTCCGGCTGCCGGTGCGTTTACTCTTCCAGAGAGACAGTCACCCCAGAGGAAGTGCGGGACGCGGACATTATCCTGGGAAATGTTCCCCCGGCCCTTCTGGCCCAGGCGGAAAGTCTGAAATGGATTCAGTTAAACTCCGCCGGCTCCGACGCCTACTGCAAGCCGGGAGTCCTTCGCCCGGAGGTGCTGCTCACCTGCGCCACCGGCGCTTACGGCCTGGCCGTGTCCGAGGGAATGCTCTCCATGACCCTGGCCCTGTGCCGCAAGCTGGATCTGTACGCCAAGAACCAGGCGGAGCACCTGTGGCAGGCCCAGGGAGCCATTACTTCCGTGTGGAACTCCACCACTCTGATCCTGGGCCTGGGCGACATCGGCAGAGAGTACGCCAGCCGCATGAAAGCCCTGGGCAGCTACACCATCGGCATCCGGAGAAACATTTCCCAGAAGCCGGACTATGTGGATGAGCTCCACACCATGGATGACCTGGATGAGCTGCTGCCGAGAGCCGATTTTGTGGCCATGTCCCTGCCCAGCACGCCCCAGACCCATCACCTGATGGATGAGCGCCGTCTGCTCCTGATGAAAAAAGGCAGCTACCTGATCAACGCCGGGCGCGGGGACGCGGTGGACTGCGCCGCCTTAAACGACGTTCTCCGAAAGGGCGTCTCCCTTGCCGGCTGCGCCCTGGATGTGACGGAACCGGAGCCTCTGCCCGCAGACCATCCCCTGTGGGACGCTCCCCGCACCATCATCATGCCCCACTGCGCCGGAAACTTCTTCCTTCCGGAGACATTTGAGCGGGTGGTGCGCATCACCGGGAAAAATCTGGAGAAATTCCTGGCCGGAAACCTGGCGGAAATGGATAACATTGTCGCCCGCAGCGGCGATATCCGCCGGTAAAGGACGGTCAGATGGACACGCCTGCATGTCCGCCCGGCTCGCTTCCCGCGGGAATAAAGAATCTGTTAAATTTCCCAAATCCGCTTGACGGTTTTTGACGCCAATTTTTATAATAATCCCTGTGCAGCAGAAGCTGCAGGAAAGGATTGCGGCCTGACGGCCGTTATATAAGCAAATGGATTCAAATAAAACAGAAACTCGAAGAGCGTTTATCATCAACGTTATTTACTTTGTGCTCCTGGCGGGGATCGTTTTTGTCCTTCTGAGGAATTTTCTTCCCATGTTCGCCCCATTTCTCATCGGATTTGTGCTGGCCTCTCTCCTGACGCCCCTGATCCGGCTGGTGTCCAGAAAGTGGAAGATCCGCCGCCAGACGGCAGCCGTGGCGGTTCTGATCCTCTGCTACGGGGTGATCTTTGCGGTCATCGGCTTTTTCGGCAGCCGTTTTATCGGCTTTCTCCAGGACCAGGCCATGAAACTGCCGGAATACTACAGAAATTTTCTGGAACCAGGGCTTACCCAGCTCTCTGAGCGGATCCTGGCCAGTTTTCCGGAGTCGGGGGGAACAGTGGAAAGCCTTCTTGGCAGCCTGGAAAACAGCGTGCAGAGCGGAATCACCCAGATCTCCGGAGCTGCCATCAGCCTGGGGGCGTCCTGGATCGTGGGCTTTCCCGGCTTTCTGATCCAGCTGATCTTCACGGTGATCTCCTCCTTCTTTTTCACCCTGGACTTAGAGCCTGTCACCAAATTTATCCTGCGGCAGTTCGGCCCGGAGCGCAGAAATATGATCCTGGAGATCGTCCTCAGCGCCAAGACTGTGATCTGGAAGATCCTCTGCGTCTATGCCCTCTTAATGACCGTCACCTTTTTTGAGCTGTATCTGGGATTTACCATCTTAAAAATCCCCATGGCGCCCCTGCTGGCTCTCCTGGTGGCCATCGTGGACATTCTTCCCGTGCTGGGAACGGGCACGGTGCTCATTCCCTGGGGACTGGTGCTCCTGATCCTGGGAAATACTTTCCTGGGCGTGGGCATCCTCATCCTCTATCTGGTGATCACCGTGGTGCGCCAGACTCTGGAGCCGAAGATCATCGGAAGCCAGGTGGGCCTCCATCCCATCGTCACACTCCTCTGCATCTACGCCGGAGCCCAGCTCATCGGCGTGGTGGGGATCTTTGCCTTCCCGGTGATCGCCACAGTGATCAAGAAGCTGAATGACGAGGGGACGATCCATGTGATCCGCTGATCACTATTTCCTGAACTGACCTGCGGACTGACAGGTTTGAATGAAAAAATTGCAGAAGGAGCCCACAGTTTTCCGAAAATGAGCAGGGACCGCAGCCAGCAAAAAGCCGCGGTCCCTGTTTTCTCAATACGTCCGGTTCTTTGGCTGGTTTCCGGCCCACACGGCCGCGGGCACCAGCACGCCCAGCTTCTTGTCCGGATAATACTGATATCCGATGTCCGTTCCCTTCAAATTCTCTGCCTTCACATACTTCCTTCCGCCTATTTCTGCAGTCTCCAGCTCCAGCGGCTTTCCCTGGAACGCTTCCAGGTATTCCGCTGCCGCGTATATTTCCCCATTTTTTTCCGCAAACAGCGGATAGCCCAGATCCCTGTCTTTAAAATTCTCCAGGATCCTCCTGCTGCCGGGAGATGCCACCGTCTTTTTGTGGGGCAGCTTTCCTCTCAGATAGGTGTCAAAGAAGCTGCAGACTGCGTTCACCACCGGAGCCGTCTGACCATAGCTGCCGTTGGTGTTGGCAAACAGAAAGCAGTCCGCCCCGTAGCGGCTGCAGGCTTCAAACGTCCGCCGGGACTGGCGGTCCGGAATGTCCACCCGCACCATCCCCAGGCCGGAAAATAAAGCCGCCGGCGGGAAATCCGGCCCAATGTGGCTCACCGGGCTGGCCAAAATGGCCTTTCTCAGCATTTCATCCAGAACCGGGTCCGTGCCCTCTCTGCCCTGTTCCATGTAATCCCTCAGCACCTTGATGCCCTTTCCTTCCCCTGCAAATCCGATCACTTCCCCCAGGGGAGCTTTAGGGCCGTCGCTGTTGTCAAATTTCATCTTCCGGATCTCTTCCGGGCAGTCTTTATACTCTTCCTCCAGGTCCAGCCCCATATGGAGAATGTCAGACCAGCCATAGCCCACGCAGACGGCCTGAAGGCGGCTGGAGACGCCGGCGTTTCCTCCCACGCAGCCTTCCAGCTCTGCCTCTCCCGCGGAGGCGGCAGCAATCAGGACGGCATTGCCTCCCATGGACTGGCCGCTGCCTCCCAGGCGGTCCGGATCTACCTTAAGCTCTGCCGCATGGGCCCGCACATAGCGGATGCATCCTTTGATGTCATAAACATAGTCCGGGAAACAGTTGGGGGGATAATTGCGCATATCCACACCGATCACCGCGTACCCCCGGCGCAGAAGCTCCAGCTGAATATTGGTGAGCCTGGAGGGTGTGCCGCTGTAGCCGTGCATATAGAGAACAGCCGGCGCCTTCTCTTCCCTGCTGTCCATGCGGTATTCCTCCACATAGAGGGTTTTCACCGCCGGCAGGAACAAAAGGCGGCCGTGGGCTGCCACAGAGACTGTGTCCACCACCCGGCGCCTGCGGTAGGGAAGGGGAATCACGGCAGGTTCTCCCCCCTGGTAGTCACAGATCGCCCCGTCCTCCGCCGGCCTCCCTTCCATGGTGAAGGAAAAACCGGCTCCAAACACGGCTTTCCCGTTTTCCATCTCATATCCTGCCTCTGGAGAACCGGCGTCCATCTTTTTCCAGCAGCCATTGTAATACAGATATAGGTGATCCTTAAAGAAATACAGCGTTCCCGGTCCCTGATATCCTTCCGTCTCCACCTGGCCCTTATACACATTTTCCTCATGCTCGATGAACGGCACGCGGATGAAAGAGGCGTGGTCCCCGCCCTGATAGAGGGTGACGGTGGGGAGATCTTCCTCCCGGTACATGGGGTGCTGGAATGCCTTTTTATTGGCGCAGGTGATGGTCAGGCGCAGGCGGCTGCCCTCGGCAAAATGCCTGACAGCGGGCTCAATGGCAAACTGGAGATGGGTGGGATTTTTCATGCCCTCCGCCAGACATTTCTCCATATCTGCCCGCATACAGGGGTGGTAGCAGACTCCCGCCTCGTTCCAGGCCGCCCTTGGAGCCGTGGTGCGGTGGGATGCCCGCAGCATGCCCATGGATACGTACCGGGACTCTCCGCTCTTTAACACTTCTTCCAGATAGACGATGAAGTCGGCATCCGGCTGATCGCAGGTCACCCACAGGTCCACGCCCACACTGCCTGCCATCTCATTGCGGTAACGGCCATAGAGGGGCAGGGACGTGAACGTGAGCCCCTTATTGTCCACGCCCGGCGTCATGTCTCCGTCCCAGGTAAGAGCCATCCGCTCAAAGGTACTGCCCTCCCCGCTGTCAAACACCTCAATGGACGTGTCCACTTTGTAATCCGTGGTCTGACTGTCCCCAGGCTTTTCCAGGGAGAGGGAGCCGTCATTTTGAGAGCCGCAGGTGCCGGATCTGTCTGCCGTCAGGTAAAAAACCGTCCGCCGCTCATTCTCCACCGGCCAGGTGTCGGAGAAGCGCCAGCGCCTCCCCTCCTCTGCGCCGATCATGTAGTAGACGTAAGGCGGGCGCTTGTCAAAGCCATTGTCCACGCCCTTCAGCAGGTTGTCCAGCCATTTGTGGTGCTCCGCCAGCATGTCAAAGGCTCCCTCCGGATAAATGGTATCAGCAGTGGTGCGGGTGCACTGCCTGTGGGTCCAGGGGCCCAGCACCATGGTTCCGCCCCACTCCTTAGATGCCATGAGCTGGCCGAAGGTGCCAGACTCACAGAGCCCCGCAAACTGATGGATCTGAATGTCTGTCTTTTTAAATACCTCAATATCCGTAATGGGCGGAATGGTGATGTTGGTCTTCTCCCCGCCGAAATTTGGGTTTTCATCGTCCCGGCACATATTTTCCAGGAGAAGGGACTCCATGAACCTCCTGTTCCTGCCATACTGTCCGGTGAGATATGCCTCATAGGCCATATCTCCGTTCGGGTCCTCGTCCACCGGCTCCACCTGTGGATCCGCCAGCACCTCCTCCTTCGTCTTTTTCGTCGGGCTGACGGCGCTGCCGGACACGTTATTCTTCCGGTGCAGGGGAATGGCAGACACGCCGTTGGGATAGTCCTGATAGTAAAAATCCGGGTCGCACACAATGGGGGTGATGCCCTTTAAGCCTCTGCTGGGCTCCGGCCGGCAGACCGCCGCGGCAAACTGGATCAGCCCCCGGTTGGAGCCGCCCACAGCGGCCACCTGACCGTCGCTCCAGTCCTGGCGGATAATCCAGTCAATAACCGCGTTGACATCTTTTCGGTTCTCAATGCTGGCAAAGCTGTCCTGAGTGCCGTAGGAGGCCCCGGCTCCCCGGTTTTCCAGCATCGCGCCCACATACCCGTAAGGCACGCAGCGCTCGATCAGATCCACGCCGTTTCTCTTCGGGGATTTCTTCATGCGGCCTCCCCGGGAAATCAGCAGGATCACCGGAAATTTTCCTTCCGCTATGGAACCGTCCTCACAGGTGGGAAACACCAGATCCAGAGCCAGCTTCGTGCCGTCAAACCCGGATACATACTGGGATTTTATGGTGAAACCGGCGTATTCTTTTTCTGCAAAGCCTTCATATTTTCCCGGCAGGGAATTGCGTTTTATCTCCTTCATGCGGATCACACTCCTTTTCCTTCTGTCTCAGCCGTCTCCGTCCCAGTCTTCATCAGGCGGCTGCCGAAAAAGATAAATTTCTGTTTTATTCGGCAATATGTTTTCCTGTGCGGCCAGGAAAACACCTGCTCACCTTTATATAGAGCAAAAGTCATGCCAACATCCGCCATATCCTCTGCCTGTTTTCCAAAAATCCGTTAAAATTGTAAAATCAGGGGTATTTTTTATGCGAAATTATTGCAAAAGATGAGAAAATTCAAATTTTCCGGAATGTAAAATCCGTGATTTTAGAATGCAATATTATGGAACAGAGCATAAAAAATGGAACATTTCGAAATGATTAGCCCGGAATGTTCCATTATGTTTCTGTATGTTTCGATACGTTTTATTTTGTTCCAAATCAATTAAAAATGTTTTAATATGTTTCATCCAGCAGTTCAGCTGACGCGTTTCAGTTTCATCTAGTATGTTTCATCCAGGCCGTACTTTTTCATCTTCCGCCAGAGGCTGGAGCGCCCGATCCCCAGGGCCTGGGCCGCCTGCCCGCGGTTTCCACCGCTGGCCTCCAGCGCTTCTTCAAGCCGCTCCCGCTCTCTCCGTTCCTTTTCAGAGAGCTGAGACAGATTCGGAGCCGGAACCTCAGGTTCTTCCTTCTCCGTCCTCTCCTCTTCCGGAAATTCCTCGCAGATGTCCGCAAGCTGCCGGCGGATCATGCCGCCGTCCACCTTCTGCCGGTCGCTGACGATCACCAGCCGCTCGCAGAAGTTTCTGAGCTGCCGCACATTTCCCGGCCAGGAAAAGGACAGGAGCGCATTCCCGGCGTCCTGGGTCAGCTCCAGATTCTTGGAAGCCCGTTCTCCGTAACGGGCCAGAAACTCCTCCGCCAGCAGAAGGATGTCCTTCCCCCGGCTGCGCAGAGGCGGGATCCGCAGGGTGAGAACGTTCAGGCGGTAGTAGAGGTCCTCCCGGAATTTTCCTTCCCTGACCAGCTTCTGCAGGCTCTTGTTGGAGGCGGCGATGATGCGCACATCCACAGGAATCACCCGGTCGTCTCCCACCCGGGTGATCACCCGCTCTTCGATCACCCGCAGCAGGCGCACCTGGCCCTGCAGATCCATCTCAGAGATCTCATCCAGAAAGATCGTCCCCTTGTCTGCCTGTTCGATCAGTCCTTTCTTTCCCTGGCGGGAAGCGCCGGTGAAGGCGCCTCCCACATAGCCAAACAGCTCGCTCTCCAGCAGGCTCATGGGAAGAGCCCCGCAGTTCACCGCCACAAAAGGCTGATCCTTCCTCGTGCTGTAGTTGTGGATGCTCTGGGCAAACAGCTCCTTTCCCGTGCCCGATTCCCCGAAGAGAAGGATGTTGGCCTGGTTTTTGGCAAACTGCTTCGCCTCATAGCGGCACTGCTCCATAACCGCTGAATCTCCTTTGATATCGGAAAAATGGTATTTCGCCGCAAGCCCTCTGGAATAGATCTCATTTTTGATCTGGGATTCCAGGTTCTCCACTCTCTCCTTCTGATTCATATGGAGGATAGCGCCCTGGATCTGCCCGTTTTTCAGATAAGGTACGGCGCTGACGATCACCGCATGGTCCCGGATCTGAAGGATGTTTCCGTAGATCGTCTCCCCCTTTTTCAGCACCGCCGCCAGCTTCTGCCGGTCCAGCTCCGGGGCCAGTTCACAGATCGGCCGGCCGGTGATCTCCTTCTGGCCCAGGATCTCCCTGACGATGGCATTGCTGATGACCACCCGTCCGTCCGGACTGATCATGGCCATCCCCTCGAAGGAGTAATCCATCATAAACTCCAGAGTCCGGCGGTACTCCCGCTGGCTCCGCAGGTTCTCCACAAACATCACCGCCATCTCCAGGGTGTGGCAGTAGGACTCATACTCGTCGGCGTTTTCCGTGTAGTAGGCGCGCATTCCCAGGGCCGCCGCCTCCCGACAGACCCTCAGCCCGCCGATGATAAAAGTAGCTCCTTCCTCCCGCGCCTGGACCAGCTTTCTGCGGATGTACTCCGGGGCGTCCTCCTCCATCACCACGTTAATCATCTCCAGATGAAACAGATAGCGTATGATCTCCCGGTTGATCAGCAGCGGCTGATGACTGAACACCGCCGCCTTAGCCCCCGGCAGGAGAAATTCTTCCGGATGCTGCTTCATCACCTGGACAAACAGAGAAAAGGTGCTGGACGCCAGAAACTGAATGGGAATTACCGGAATCCTGCTGCTGACCCCCGCCTCTTTTAAAATCCGTTCCATCCGCCCGCGGCAGATCACAGCGTCAATCCGGGCCGCCTCCATCTGGCGGAGCAGCTCCCGCATTTCCGGGGAATCGCTGCGGACCAGGGAATCCTCTATGTGCTTTTCCTCCAGGGAAATGCCCATTTTTTCCGCCGTCTCCTGCATCAGCGCATCCTTCCCCGCCTTTCTCGTGGAAAGATACCAGAATTTCACTCTGCCGCCTCCTCTCCCCTTCTCAGTATCCGGTTACTCAGGCAAAATACTCCAGCACAGTCTCAAACGTCACTTCATATCCCAGCTCCAAAGAATCTCTCAGCACGTACTCCTCCCTGGTGTGGGCGCCGCTCCCGAAATAGGCGCCGAAGCACACCGCCGGGATGTCCATGGAAAGAGGAATGTTGCAGTCGGTGGAACCAGGCTGGCGCTTCACTTTCTTTCCGGTCACTGCTTCCAGACGTTTCTCCGCCTTCTGCAGAAGTTCCTCTCTTTTCGCCTCCGTCTCCGGGCTTAAATTCTCGCAGGGGCGCTCTCCCACCAGCTTCACCTCAATGCCCGGCCGGTCCAGGATCCGGTCAAACTGCTCTTTCATGTAGTCCAGACCGGATTTGGTGTCGGAGCGGAACTCGCAGAGCATGGACGCCTCCTGGGCGATGGTGTTGACAGAAGTGCCTCCCGTGATGGTACCCACGTTGTAGGTGGTTTTTCCTTCCTCAGGAACCTGAACCGCGTAAATGTCCTCGATGATGGCCGCCAGCTTTTCGATGGCATTCTCTCTGCCGAAATCGCCGTAGGAGTGGCCGCCCTGGGTCTTTGCCGTCACTAAGAACCGATGGGATCCTACTGCCCGGTTGGTCACGCCGTCCAGTTTCCCGTCAAAGCTGTAAAACTCCCGGATCTGCCCCTTGTAATCTTCGCAGATTTTCCGGCTTCCCTTTAAATTTCCCAGGCCCTCTTCCCCGGAATTGCACACAAAGAGAATGCCGGCGTCCTTCGGTTTTAAGCCTTTCTCCGTCACGTACTTCGCAATCATAAGGATATTGACCAGATTGGCCGTGTCGTCTCCCACGCCGGGGCAGCAGAGCTTTCCATCCTCCTCCTTCCAGGGAAGGGGATCCGTGTCCGGAAATACCACGTCTGTGTGGGCCATGAACACGATCACCGGCCCGTCCTCCGTCACGCCGAAGGGATAGACCACATTGAGGGCCTCGTCAGTGTAGACTCCCTCCGCCCCCATGTCTTCCAGCCACTTTCTGCAGAATTCCATCCGCTTCTCCTCATGGTTGGACGGGGATGGGATCTGGGCGATGGTCTTTAAAAGCTCATACGCCTCCTCCTTATGGTCTTCAATAAACTGTTTTGCCTGTGCTGACAGCATATGCTTTATCCTCCTTTTTCGTATTCGCTGATGTATTCATATTCACTGATGTAATGGCAGAAAGGCACCCCTCCGGCCGCTCTCGCCTTTGGGATGCCTTTCAGAGAATTCCGGAGCGTTCGTCATCCGGATATAAAACTAATTTTTGTACGTCTTGCTCAGATAAACGTTTCCTGTGGGATGATAGATGAAGTTCTGCACGTTGGGAAGGTATGCAGACAGGCTTTCCTGATGGGAAATGGGAAGCCAGATGCACTCATCCGCCAGCTTCTGCTCCATCTTCTCATAGAGAGCGTTTCTCTCCTCGCCGTTAGGAAGGCTTACTGCCTCGGCCAGCATGGCGTTGTACTCGTCGTTCTTATAGTGGGCCACGTTGATGCCGATATCCTCGTTGGCCAGCAGGTTTAAGAAGTTGTCCGGATCGCCGTTGTCTCCCGTCCATCCAAACAGGCACACGTCAAAATCTCCCGTATTGCACTTGTCAATGTAGGAGGTCCAGTCAAAGGTGTCGATGGTGCAGTTGACGCCGACTTTTGCCCAGTAGCCCTGGATCGCCTCCGCAAGAGTCTGGCCGGTGGCGGTGTTGTAGGGTCTGGGATTGGTGTAGGCCACCATGTAGAGATCCGTCACGCCTTTTTCCGCCAGAGTCGCTTTTGCTGCCTCCGGGTCATAGGATACCTGATGAACGTTGCTGCTGTAGCCGGGCACGAAGCTGGGAAGAATGGTGGTCGCCTCAGACGCGTAGCCTCTGTAAAGGCTCTGCACCAGCTCCGGAACGTTGATCGCCTGGGAAAGGGCTTTTCTCACCTCCGGGTCCGTGATCACGTCGGTGTTGTAGGCCATGTAGTTGATGTTCATTCCCTCCACCTGATTGATGACGCAGCCGGCGGCAGTGATCTGATCCACTACGTTGGCGTCGATGCCGTCAATAATATCTACCTCGCCGTTGGTGAGGGCCACCACGCGGGCGGAATTGTCCGTGATGATCCGGAATACCAGGTTCTTTGCCACTGCCGGCTCTCCCCAGTAATCCTCGTTGCGCTCCATCACCACAGCCTCAGCCTTGTCCCATCTGACAAATTTGTAAGGGCCGGTGCCGCAGGGATGCTCGTTTAAGTTGTTGTCATATTTCTCGCAGGCCGTGGGGCTCACGATGGGAGCGCCTAAAGACATGGCCAGATTGTTTAAGAACGGCGTGCTGGCCTTCTTCATCTTAAACTCTACCGTGTACTCGTCGATCACGTTGCAGGACTCCACATCCCCGTACACGAAATCGCCGTAGTTCATGTTCTCCGTCTTGTTGATGGTCTGACGGTCCACGTTGAACTTCACCGCCTCCGCGTTGAAATCCGTTCCGTCGTGGAACTTGACTCCCTGTCTTAAGTGGAAGGTGTAGGTCAGTCCGTCGTCGCTGATATCCCAGGACTCTGCCAGGCAGGGCTCCACCTCCGTGTTGGAGTCCCCGAATTTCAAAAGGCCCTCATACATCTGCACGATGGGCTTGGAAGACTCTCCGTCGTCCACGATCGCCGGGTCCAGGCCTCTCGGATCCGCTCCCTGGGCGAAGGTAAGGGTCTGCTCCCGGTCCACATCCTCCGGGATCTCCCCATACTCCTTGAGGGCTTCGCCCGCTGCCGCCGTCTCCGGCGCAGACGTCTCTCCCGTCTCCGTTCCGGCCGCCTCCGCCGCCGTTGTGGAAGCCGTATCAGATCCGCTGCCGCCGCAGGCAGCCATGGACAGAGCCACAGCAGAGAGCAGCAGGGCACTGACTACTTTCTTTTTCATATTACGTTTCCTCCTCTCCTGTCTCCAGCCCGTCTCTGGCAGAAATTGACCAAAAACAGGCCATGATAGGTAGAATTATAGTACAATTCCGCAAAAAGCACAACTGCTTTTTGCGGAACTGCTGAAAAAATATTTTTGTCCGTAACAGTTCAGACGGCGGGTAAACAGAGGGGAAAACTGACGTCAAGCTCGCTTGTAAGTAAATTTTCCCCTCTGTTTACACATCGGATGGACATCCGATGCTTCTTGTCCGGCTTATTGGCCGGGCAAGAAGATACCCGTCTGAACTGTTACTATTTTCCGTCGTACAGATGGCAGGCCACCAGATGGCCGCCGCCCACGTCCTTCATCTCCGGCAGGATCTCGTCGCAGCCCTGGCACTTCTTGAAGCACCGGGAGCTGAAGCGGCATCCCTTCGGCGGATCGATGGGGGTGGGCACATCTCCCGTCAGGATGATTCTCTCTTTCTTCTTTGTCACATCCGTGGAAGGGATGGCGGACAGAAGAGCCTGGGTGTAGGGATTTAAAGGATTGTCGTAGATCTCATGCTTTCCGGCAACCTCCATCAGTTTTCCCAGATACATGACGCCCACCCGGTCGCTGATGTGCTTCACCACGTTTAGGCCGTGGGCGATGAATAAGTAGGTCAGGCCGAACTGTTCCTTTAAGTCGTCCAGCAGGTTTAACACCTGGGCCTGAATGGACACGTCCAGAGCAGATACCGGCTCGTCGCAGACGATGAGCTTGGGCTCCACCGCCAGGGCTCTGGCGATTCCCACTCTCTGGCGCTGGCCGCCGGAGAACTCATGGGGATAGCGGTTTCTCTGGTGATTGGCCAGACCTACGCAGTTTAACAGGTAAGTCACCCGGTCCTCGATCTGATCCTCCGGAAGCAGGTGGTTGATGCGGATGGGCTCCGCGATAATATCTCCGATGGTCATACGGGGATTTAAGGAGGCGTAGGGATCCTGGAAGATCAGCTGAATGTCCTTGCAGTACTTCCGTCTCTCCTTGCGGGACAGCTTTGTAAGGTCCACCCCGTTGTAGATGATCTCTCCCTCCGTGGGGGTATAGAGATCCACCAGCATCTTGCCGATGGTGGACTTTCCGCAGCCGGACTCGCCCACCAGGCCGAAGGCTTCTCCCTTATAAATCTTGAAGGAAACGTCGTCCACCGCCTTCAGAATGGAGGTGGGTTTCCCGAAAAAGTTGGTTTCAACCGTGAAATATTTCTTCAGGTTTTTTACCTCTAAAAGAACTTCTCTCGTCTCTTCGCTCATTTACTCTACCTCCGGTTCCTCTTCGTCGCTTACTAGGAAGCAGCGCACCTGTCTTCCCTCTTCGGTTTCCACCAGCTTCGGCATGTGGTTTCTGCATTTCTCCATGCAGTGGTCGCACCGGTCCGCAAATGCGCATCCCTTCGGCAGACGGGTGGGATCGGGCACGATGCCCTTGATCATGTAGAGCCGGTCCCGGTCCTCATCCAGCTTGGGAATGGAGTCCATCAGTCCTCTGGTGTAGGGATGGAGGGGATTGGTGAACAGCTGCATCACCGTGGCCTGCTCCACCACCCGGCCGCAGTACATAACTACTACCCGGTCCGCAGTCTCCGCCACCACGCCCAGATCGTGGGTGATGAGAAGCACTGCCATTCCCAGCTCATTTCTCAGACGGTTGATCAGGTCCAGGATCTGAGCCTGGATGGTCACGTCCAGAGCCGTGGTGGGCTCATCGGCGATGAGCAGCTCCGGATGGCAGGAAAGAGCCATGGCGATCATCACGCGCTGGCGCATGCCTCCGGACATCTGATGGGGGTAGTCGTGGGCCCGCTTCTCCGGGTCCGGGATGCCTACCAGGTCCAGCATCTTCACGGAGCGCTTGTAAGCCTCCTCCTTGCTCACCTTTTCATGGGTCAGAATGTTCTCCATGATCTGATCCTTGATGCGGTAAACGGGATTTAAGGAGGTCATGGGTTCCTGGAAGATCATGGAGATCCTGTCTCCGCGGATCTTTTCCATCTCCTTGTGGTTTTTCTTTAACAGGTCCTCCCCGTTAAAGAGGATCTCTCCTCCCGCGACCCGTCCCGGTTCCCGGATCAGGCCCATGATGGAGAGGGAGGTAACGCTCTTTCCGGAACCGGACTCGCCTACCACGGCCAGGATCTCTCCCTTGTCCACCTGAAAGCTGACGCCGTTTACGGCTTTGACCGTTCCGCGCTTTACTTTAAATTCTGTCTCCAGATTTTTTACTTCCAATAACATGACGGCTCCTCCTTATACTCGTTCTTTCGGATCCAGGGCGTCTCTCAAGCCGTCTCCGAACAGGTTGAAGGCCAGAACGGCCAGGGTAATGGCAAGTCCCGGGAAGATCAGGGTGTAGGGGGCGGAGAAAATGTAGGTTCTCGCCCGTCCCAGCATATCTCCCCACTCAGACATGGGCGGCTGTACGCCCATGCCCAGAAAGCCCAGGGCCGCCGTGTCCAGGATAGCCGTGGAGATTCCCAGGGTCGCGCGGACCACAATGGAAGAAATCACGTTGGGCAGGATGTGGCGGAAAATGATCCGTCCGTCTGAGTTGCCGATCACCTTCGCCGCCGCCACATAGTCATTCTCCTTTACGGAAAGAATAGAGCTGCGGACAATGCGGGCGTACTCCGGAATGGAAACAGTTCCGATGGCGATGACCGCCTTGTCCAGTCCCTTTCCCAGAGCTGCCATCAGAGTGATGGCAAGCAGGATGGAGGGAATGGAGAGCATGATGTCCATACATCTCATGATAAAGCCGTCGATCTTGCCGCCGAAATATCCGGCCACCGATCCCAGGATGGTTCCGATCACCAGGGAGAAGGCCACGGCAGAAAGACCTACCAGCAGAGAGACCTTCGTTCCGGACAGCACGCGGGAGAAGATGTCGCGTCCCAGCTGATCCGTGCCGAACCAGTACTCTGCGCAGGGTTTTACGAAGGTGTGGGCCATGTCGGAATACTCCGGGTCATAGGGAGCCAGCAGGTCCCCGAAAATGGCCAGGAAAATGAGAATCACAATGACCACCAGCCCGGCCAGGGCCGCCTTGTTTTTCTTTAAGGTGTCCCACATGACCTTTAACTGGGACTCCGGTTTCTCGATGACCTCTCCGGCCACCACTTCTGTGCGTTTTTTCTTTGCCATGGCTTACGCCTCCTTTCCTGAATATTTAATTCTGGGATCGAGGAAGGCGTATACCACGTCCACGATCAGATTCATCAAAACGAAGATCACGGCAATGAGCAGAACCACGCCCTGCACCACAGGGAAGTCTGACTTCATGATGCACTGCACCGTGTAGTTGCCGATTCCGGGCCAGGAGTACACAGACTCCGTCAGCACGGCTCCGCCGAGCAGGGATCCCAACTGCAGGCCGATGACGGTGGCCACGGGCAGCATGGCGTTTCTCAGGGCGTGACGGCGGTTTACTTTTCCCTCCGGAACACCCTTCGCCCTTGCGGTGCGGATATAGTCCTGATTTAAGGTTTCCAGCATGCTGGAACGGGTCATTCTGGCGATGATAGCCATGGAATAAAGGCTCAAGGTCACGGCCGGAAGCACCAGGTGCTGAAGCACGTCCTTTAATGCCTCCCAGTCTCCCGCCAGGATGCTGTCAATGATCATAAAGCCCGTCACCGTATCGGGCCTCAGGGCCGGGTTTACTCTTCCTGTGGACGGCAGCCAGTGAAGAGTGCCGGAGAACAGGATGATCAGCATGATGCCCAGCCAGAAGATCGGAATGGACACGCCCACCAGGGAGAGGAGCATGCCTCCGTTGTCAAAAATCGAGTTTTTGTGGACGGCGGATACGACGCCCACCGCAATTCCCAGCACCGAGGCCAGGATGATGGCTACGACGGCCAGCTCCACCGTAGCCGGGAAACGGGACATGATCTCGTCCACCACCGGCGTCTTGGTGTAGTAGGAAGTTCCCAGGTCACCGGTGAAAGCTCCTTTTATGAAGTCCACATACTGGACTACCACCGGGTCATTCAGGCCGTTGGCCTCTCTCCACGCGTCCATGCTCTCCTGGGTGGCATGCTGTCCCAGCACGATGGGAGCCGGGTCAGGCGCGCAGACACGCATCAGGAAGAATACAATCAGCGACACCCCAAACAGTACCGGGATGAGCAGGAGCAGTCTCTTCACAATGTACTTTATCATCTTATCTACCTCTTTCTTCTTTTTGTTTTCATGGGGAACAATTCATTTCTGAACCGGCCATCCCCTTCCTGGCTCAGAAACGGACTGTTCCCCCGGAACCGTCCGGAGTATCCTTTCGTCCCATAGACACCCATAAAGGGCAGATTGCTCTGCCCTTATGGTGTAAATGCCAGTTCCTCGCTGTCAGTCTATCAGTTTTTGTAAGTGTGGCTCAGGTACGTGTTGCCGGTCGGATGATAGATGAAGTTCTGTACGTTGCTGAGATAGCCGGCCAGGTTCTCCTGGTGGGAAATCAGCAGCCATACATTCTCGTCCGCAACCTTCTGCTCCATCTCTGCGTAAGCGGCGTTTCTCTCATCTCCGTTGGGAAGAGAAGCTGCGTCAGAGAGCATCTGATTGAATTCCTCGTCGTGGTACTGTGCCACGTTCATCTCAATGTCATCAGAAGCAAGCAGATTTAAGAAGTTGTCCGGGTCGCCGTTGTCGCCGATCCATCCGTACAGACATACGTCGTAGTCGCCGGTTCCGATCTTCTCCTTGTAGGTGGTCCAGTCATAAGCGTCGATGGTGCAGTTTACGCCAACCTTTGCCCAGTAGCCCTGGATTGCCTCTGCCAGAGTCTGTCCGGTAGCGGTGTTGTAAGGTCTGGGGTTGGTGTAGGCCAGCATGTGGATCTCGGTAACGCCCTTCTCCTCAAGCACCTGCTTCGCATCTTCCGGATCGTACTGGGTCTGGGTCACGTCTGCGCTGTAGCCCGGAACGAAGGAAGGAAGAATGGTGGTCGCCTCTGTTGCGTAGCCTCTGTAAAGGCTCTGTACCAGCTCCGGTACGTTCACAGCCTCGCTGAGAGCTCTTCTCACATCCGGATCGTCCAGCTTCTGGGTGTTGTAGCCCAGGTAGTTGATGTTCATTCCCTCGGTCTTGTTTAACAGACAGCCGGCAGCGGTGATCTGATCCACCACGTTGGCGTCGATGCCGTCAATGATGTCAACCTCGCCGTTGGTGAGAGCCACCACGCGGGCGGAGTTGTCCGTGATGGTACGGAACACGATCTCCTTGGCAACGCCCTTGTCTCCCCAGTAATCTTCGTTTCTCTCCAGCACAACAGCCTCGTTCTTGTCCCATCTCACGAACTTGTAGGGACCGGTTCCGCAGGGAGCCTCGTTTAAGTTGTTGCCGGCAGCCTCACAGGCAGTGGGGCTTACCATGGGAGCACCTAAAGACATGGCCAGGTTGTTTAAGAAGGGAGTGCTGGCCTTACTCAGCACGATCTCTACCGTGTAGTCGTCGATGACGTTGCATGCAGCCACATCGCCGAACACGAAGTCTGCGTACAGCATGTCGGACGTCTTGTTCACCGTCTGACGGTCGATGTTGTACTTCACTGCTTCCGCGTTGAAATCAGTGCCGTCGTGGAACTTTACACCCTGTCTTAAGTGGAAGGTGTAGGTCAGTCCATCGTCGCTGATGTCCCAGGACTCTGCCAGACAGGGCTCCACCTCGGTGTTGGAATCGCCGAACTTGGTCAGGCCCTCATACATCTGTACGATGGGCTTGGAAGACTCGCCGTCGTCCACCAGAGCCGGGTCCAGACCTCTCGGGTCTGCGCCCTGAGCATATGTAAGAGTCTGCTCCCGGTCCACATCCTCCGGAACCTCAGCAAACTCCGTCAGGTTCTCCGCCGCCTGCGCTGTCTGCGCCTCGCTGCTTTCTTCCGCGGTGCTGCCGCCCTCTTCAGAGGACTGAGCAGCCGTGGTGTCTGTTGTGGAGCTGCCTCCGCCGCAGCCGGATAATACGGCAGCCGTCATGGCAGTACACAGCAGTACGCTGGCTAATTTCTTTTTCATAATAGCTCCTCCTTTTCCAATTTCCATTCCCGACCAGGCAGCATCCCGCTACTACTTTAATGAGCCAATGTGCCAAATCTGCAATGTTGAAGCTGATTATAGCCCGAATCTGAATAAATTACAACTATTTTTTATAAAAACTTTATTTTTTATCATAAACATACAAGGAACTTCCTTATTTTCGCCATATTTCGGCGTTTTTTCCATGTGATCAGATGTCCGCGCACCAAAGACATTCCAGGCAGATGAAAAGTGTGCGCAAGAAGCGCACACCTCACCTGTCTCCTACGGCCTTACCTGTCCGTCGCCGCAGATCACATATTTGATGGTAGTCAGCTCCCTAAGACCCATGGGCCCCCTGGCGTGGAGCTTCTGGGTGCTGATGCCGATCTCCGCCCCGAAGCCGAACTCCGCCCCGTCGGTAAAGCGGGTGGAGGCGTTGACGTACACTGCCGCAGAGTCGATCTCGTCCAGGAACCGCTTGGCGTTTGCATAATCTTTCGTGATGATGGCCTCGGAATGGCCGGTGCTGTAGCGGTTGATGTGGTCGATGGCCTCGTCCAGGCTGTCCACCAGCTTGACGGAGAGGATGTAGTCCAGATATTCCGTTCCCCAGTCCTCCTCAGCGGCAGGAACGATCCCCTCTGCCAGGCGGCAGCTCTCCTCGTCCCCCCGGATCTCCACCTGCTTCTCATCCAGCTTCTTTTTTAACAGAGGGAGAAATTCCGCCGCAATGCTTCTGTGGACCACCAGGGATTCACAGGCGTTGCAGACCCCGATCCTCTGGGTCTTGGCGTTGTAGATGATATCCAGGGCCATCTGGAAATCGGCGGAGGCATCCACGTAAATGTGGCAGTTGCCGGTTCCCGTCTCGATGACGGGCACAGTGCTGTTCTCCACCACCGTGCGGATCAGCCCGGCGCTTCCCCTGGGGATGAGCACGTCCAGGTAGCCGTTTAAGCGCATCAGTTCTCTCGCACTCTCCCTGCCCGTGTCGGAGATCAGCTGCACGGCATCCTCCGGCAGACCGGCGCTCTTAAGTCCCTCTCTGATGGCCTTCACAATGGCCAGATTGGACTGGATGGCATCGCTTCCGCCCTTTAAGATCACTGCGTTTCCCGACTTGAAGCAGAGGCCGAAGGCGTCTGCCGTCACGTTGGGGCGGGCCTCATAGATGATGCCGATGACCCCCAGGGGAACTCTCTTCTTCCCGATGAGCAGGCCGTTGGGGCGGCGCTTCATGGATTCCACCTCCCCGATGGGGTCCTCCAAGGCTGCCACACTTTTAAATCCATCCGCCATGGCCTCCACCCGGGAGGCGGTCAGGCGCAGGCGGTCCACCATGCCGGGCTTCATCCCCCTGGCCTCCGCCTCCCTCACATCCGCCTCATTGGCCTCCAGAATCTGTCTCTGGCTGGCGGACAAAGCGTCAGCCGCCGCCAAAAGACCCCTGTTTTTTTCCTCCTGTCCCAGTTTTCCCATCAGACGGGACACTTTCTTTGCCTTTGCTCCCATTTCTGTCAGATTCATATCAAATTCCCCTTTCTCCTCGCGGCAGTCCCAAAGCTGTCTTCTTTTTTCCCGTTTTCCAAAGTGCGGCCGCAGTCATGGATCTGTTTTTCCGTGACCACCCAGTCCATCCTTCTGTCATGGGCCTCCAGCCTCAAAGGCTCTGTGACCTGAAACTCAAAGCAGAAGCCCACTGCCGGGTGGTCCGGCTCTCTGTCAAAAAATCGGTCGTAAAAACCGGCGCCGTAGCCGGCCCGGCCTCCTTCCCGGTCAAACGCCAGGCCCGGAGTCACCACAGGGGCGTCCGGCCAGTACACCGGCTCGCCGCAGCGCGGCTCCCGGATCCCCATGCTCCCCGGCAGAAGGTCCTCCATCTCCGCCTCGTAAAAGGCGATGTCCTTTCCCTCCACCCGGGGAAATGCCACCCGCACTCCCGCTTTTTTCAGAAGCTTTGCCAACGGACCGGTCCCCATCTCAGAGGGAAGGTCCGCATAGCAGAGCACTTTTTCGCAGCCGGCCAGCAGGCGCAGCGCCTGGTTTGCCGCCGCCAGACTCTTTTCTTCCTTTTCCTCCGGCGTCAGGCGGCTCCTTAAAGAGCGGATCCTGGCCCGCGCTTCATCCTTTTCCAGCATATGATACGTCCTTTGCTTTTTACAGGCTCATTGCTTTTTATCGATCCTTTGCCCTTTATACGTCTTTTATCCCGCCAAACTTCCTGCCCAGGTCGGTGACGGACCCGTCCTTTTCCACGATGGAAATGTTGTTTAAATGGCCTCTCAGGCTTTCCCGGATGGCGGTGACGTACTCTTTGCGCAGTCTGGCCTGCTCCTCCTTCTCTTCCTCGGTCAGTCCCACGGACTGGGACTTGTGGTACAGTGTGTTGATGCGGTCAATGTCTTCCTGTCTCATGATCCCTTCCTCCTTCTCTCCCTGACGTCAATATTCATTGGTAATATAATGGATCAGGTCAAAATCCAGATTTTCGTGGGCGAGGAAGAGGGTTCCCTTTTCCTCCCCGGCCACAATATCCTCCACGATCTCCACGGAATCGCCGTTGGCGATGACCATGTCCGATCCGGCGTCGGTGGCGATCCTGGCCGCGGCCAGCTTGGCTGCCATGCCGCCGGTCCCCACGTCGCTCCCCGTGGTGCTCTTTCCCATCTGCATCAGCTCGGGCGTGATCCACTCCACCAGGCTGATAAATCTGGCGTCCGGGTGGGTCTTGGGATCGTCTGAGTACAAGCCGTCGATATCTGAGAGCAGGATCAGCAGATCTGCCCCGATCAGGGCCGCCACGATGGCGGAGAGACGGTCATTGTCGCCGAACTGGATCTCGTGGGTGGATACAGTGTCGTTTTCATTGACGATGGGGATGGTCCCCAGCTTTAACAGCTCGTCAAATGTATTCTGCGCATTGTAGCGGGAATCGTCCACGATGATGGTATTCTTTGTGAGCAGCACCTGGGCGGCCGTCTGGTTGTACTCGGAAAACAGCTTCTGGTAAACCATCATCAGACGGGCCTGGCCAACGGCGGCGTACGCCTGCTTTTCCGACACGGTCTCCGGCTTTTTGCGGTTTCCCAGGGCCTGCCGCCCCGCGGCGATGGCGCCGGAGGACACCAGCACCACCTCTTTTCCCTGGCCCTTCAGATCGCTGATGACCCGCACCAGCTTTTCAATCTTCATCAGATTTAAATCCCCTGTCTCCCTGTGGGTCAGAGAGGAGGAGCCGATTTTGATCACAATCCTCTTTTTGTCTTTTAAATGCTCTTTTCTCATGTCTTTGTTCATGGATTCTCCTTTTTCGCGCTGTCCGCGCCGCAGATTTCTTCCGGAAGGGCGTAGCGGGATGCGATCTCCTCCGCCACCCGTATGCCGTCCATGGCGGCGGAAGTGATGCCGCCCGCATATCCGGCCCCCTCCCCGCAGGGATAAAGGCCGGCCAGACTGCTGCTCTCCAGCCGTTCGTTTCTGGGGATCCGCACCGGTGAGGAAGTGCGGCTCTCCACGCCGGCAAAAATGGCGTCCTCCCGGTCAAAGCCGCGGATCTTTCTGCCGAACGCCTCCACGCCCTCGATCAAAGCCTCTGAAAGCTCTTCCGGCAGAAGCTCCCTTAAGTTGGCAAACGCCCAGTCTCCCTTCATCTGGGGCTCCACTTCCCCGAAGGCAGTGCTCTCTTTCCCCTCCCGGAAATCACCGAACAGCTGCACCGGGATCTTTCCGCCGCCCAGGCGGTAGGCCCGTTCCTCCAGCCGCCGCTGGAATTCCACGCCGGCCAGAGGGCCTTCTCCCCCGAAATCCTCCGGGGTGACGGTGACGATCAGGGCGCTGTTGGCATTTCTGCCGTCTCTGGCGTGGTCGCTCATGCCGTTTACCGCCAGCCGCCCGGCCTCCGAGGAGGCGTTGACCACATATCCCCCCGGGCACATGCAGAAGGAGTAAACGCCGCGGCCTCCCGCCGTCTGGTGGGTCAGCTTGTAGCTGGCCGGCTCCAGAAGTTTTGCTCCCTTCTCCCCGTACTGGGAAATGTCAATCATCCGCTGGGGATGCTGGATCCGCAGCCCCACAGCAAACGGCTTGGCCTCCATGGCAATGCCCAGGCCCTCCAGCACCCGGAAGGTATCCCTGGCGCTGTGACCCACGGCCAGCACCGCCGCCTGGGCCGGGATGACCTCCCCGCTTTCCAAAACCACTCCCGTCAGACGGCCGTCTGACATTTTAAGCCCTGTCACCAGGCTGGAAAAGCGCACCTGACCGCCCAGGCGGATGATTTCCTCCCGGATGGCCCGGACGACGCCCGCCAGAACGTCCGTTCCGATATGGGGCTTTGCCTGGTAGACGATGGCCGGGTCCGCCCCTAACTGGGCGAAGGTCTTTAAAACCATCTGATTCCTGCCGGTCTTATCCTTCACCAGGGTGTTCAGCTTTCCGTCGGAGAAGGTTCCCGCTCCCCCCTCTCCAAACTGAACGTTGGAATTGGGGTCCAGCGCTCCTCCCGCCCAGAAGGCGGCCACCTTTTTCGTCCTCTCCTCCACCGGCTCTCCCCGCTCCAGAATCAGAGGGCGGTAGCCGGCCCTGGCCAGCATCAGGCCGCAGAACAGGCCGGCCGGCCCTTCCCCGATGATGACCGGCGGGGTTTTTAAGGGCTCTTTTCCCGGATCCGGGAAACGGTATGGCGTCTCGCGGCAGAGGGACACATTCTGGCTTTTTGCCCGTCTGACCGTCTGTTCCTCCCGCTCCGTCTCCACATCTATCGCATAAATATACAAAATATCTTCTTTTTTTCTGGCGTCCACCGACTGGCGCACGATCCGCCAGCTTTTGACGGCGGACATGGAAATCCGCAGCGTCTTCTCGATCTTTCGCTCCAGATCCTCCCTGGTGTGGGTCACCGGGAGCTTCAGCTGATTAATCCGAATCATAAATGTTCCTCCACTGAGGCGGGGGATTCCCGCCTGATCTGTGCGGCCGCGCTCCTCCCGGCCAGGATGCCGGTGGACCAGGCCCACTGCAGATTGTAGCCGCCGCAGATCCCGTCCGCGTCCAGAAGTTCTCCGGTGAGGTAGAGGCCGGGATGGAGCTTTGACTCCATGGTCGTCCTCTCCACCTGCTCCAGAAGGACTCCTCCGCAGCAGATCTGAGCCTGCTCAAAGGATTTCGTCCCGGAAACCTCCGCCGGAAAGCCTTTGATCTGGTCCGCCAGCCTCTCCAGCTTCCGGTCCGGGATCTGCCCCGCCTGGTCTGTAAGTGAAATGCCCGCCGCCGACAAAAGGACGCAGCCCAGCTTTCCCGCAAACAGGCCGGAAAGGAACTGTTCTCCCGTCCGGTAGGACAGCCGGTCCCGCCGTCTCTGGAGGAAGGAGAGCACCTCCTCCCTCGTCTGCCCCGGCAGCAGATCCAGCTTTGCCTCTGTCTTTCTGCCCTCGTGCAGGGCCGAGGAGGCAAAGCGGCTGACCTGAAAGACCGGGATCCCTGAGATCCCGTAGTCTGTCAGCTGCACCTCTCCCCGGTCACAGGCCGCCGCCTTCCCGTCCACGAGAAGGCTCACCTCCGCCTCCGTGCGGATCCCGGCCAGCTGCCGGAACACCCGGCCTCTGCAGACCAGCTGCACCAGGGCCGGAAGGGGATCAGCCACACGGTGTCCCAGGCTCTCCGCCAGCCCATAGCCGCTTCCGTCCGAGCCGGTGGCCGGGGCCGCCTTCGAGCCTGCGGAGAGAATCAGGCAGCGGCCGCGGTAGCGGCGCGCCGCTTTTTTTCCGGCTGTTCCGGCGGCCTCCGCGGCCTTTCCGGCAGCTCCTGCGGCTTTTCCGCCGGCTCTCGCAGTCTTTCCGCCTGTCTTTCCGTCTGCTCCCGCAGCCTTTCCGCCGGCTTCCAGGGCTTTCCCGCCGGCTCCTGATTCCTTCCTGCCCGTCTCCGCAGCCTCCACCAGAAACCCGCCGGCTCCTGATTCCGGCCCTTCCGGCCGGATGCTCTCCGCCCGGACTCCGCAGACGATCTCAACCCCAAGATGCTCCGCCTCCAGGATCAGGGCTTCCGCCACGGCGGAAGCCTGGTCCGACCGCGGGTATACGTATCCGTTCCTGTCCTTTGTCGGGATCCCCAGATCTCCAAACCACGCCAGGGTCTCCTTCACAGAGACAGTTTCCAGGACCGAGGCGATAAATCCCGGATCTCCGCCGCGGTAGCAGGTCTCCGGGTCCATATGCAGATTGGTCAGGTTGCAGCGGCCGTTTCCCGTCACCAGGATCTTTTTGGCCGGCCGCTCCTTCTGCTCTAAAACTGTCACGGAGCAGCCGCCCCTGGCCGCCTCTATGGCAGCCGCCAGGCCCGACGCTCCGCCGCCGATGATCAGCACATCACTCATGCGTTCTCCTCCTGTCATGACGCGCGCCTTCCGCGCCCGCACTTTTTTTATTTAACGAGAAACTTTGTTCCCTGTTAAATAAAAACGCTCCGCAGAGACCGCACTGCGGCGGAAAGGAAAATGCCGCTTTCGCGACCCGCCGCAGGCGGAAAATCCTGCGGAGCAGGATTCTTTCCTGCACGGGAAAAAGCCGGCGGCTGTTTCTCCGGCTTTCTCCCATCCTGCCTAGCTGTGACAGATGACAGGTACATTTTTGTATAAATAATCATAAAGCTCCTTCACTTTTGACGGCGGCAGGTTCACGCAGCCGTGGGAACCGTTGGTCTTATAGATGGTCCCGCCGAAGCTGCTTCTCCAGTCCGCGTCGTGAAGTCCGATGCCGCCGTTAAAGGGCATCCAGTATTTGACCGGGCTCTCGTACTCGTAAGTTCCGTCCGCCCGCTTGGCTCCCCGCAGCACCTTGTCCTGCTGCTTGTAGTAAAGGCCGTAGATTCCGTCCGGGGTGCCGTAGTTCTTCGACAGATTTCCCGTCACGCAGGGGGCGTCCCACACCAGGCTGCCGTCCTTGTAAAAATAGACGTGCTGACCGGCAATGTCCACCTCCACATATGTATTTCCGTAATCGCTGCCGTCATGGCTGGCCCCGCGGGAGGAGTAAACCGGCTCCCGGACCGTGCTCTCCCCGGCCTGCACCGCGGCGATGAGAGCGTCCGTCTCTGCCGCCTGGTCGATCTTCCAGCCGTAAGGGCCGGTCAGAGTGACGTCCGTTCCCCTGGTGGTATGGAAGGTCCTCGCCGTCTGCGCCGTGTCGTGCTCTGCGGCCAGGCCCGCCACAAAAGCAGCCGCCTGATCCCGGTTCACGCTCACAGTGCCGTCAGCTCCCGCGGACAGCCAGCCGGCGGTCTCCGTCCCCGGCAGAACGACAGACTGGCTGCCGAACTGGTAGGTGATCTCTGCGGAGGCGCTCTTATTCATGGCGTCCCTCAGGGCGATGAGGGCAGGGTCATCCGCTCTCACCGTGATCTCTTTATAGCAGCCGGCTGCCTCCAGATCCAGGGAGGCTTCTCCCCTTGCCAGAGCATCCTTCACCGCCGCCGTCAGCTTCTCCAGATCCAGCTGCGTCCCTTCCGTCTCCGGGATGATGACGAAACCTTTCTCCTCATCCCAGGGAGCGATGGAGGCATCCGACGTGGGCGAGGCCCCCGTTACCTGGGGCAGGGCCGCCAGACGCTCCGCCAGAGCGTTCTCATCATAAACTGCCGTCATAGAAACCTGGTAGCGGTTGTCCGCCGACGGGCCGCTTGGGCGGCCGGCGGCGTTTTCCCGGTCAAGGATCTCCTCCAGGCTGCCGGTCTCCGCCTCCACCCGGTATCCGATGTCCGTCCCCAGCACCTGGGACTCCGCATCATTTTTCCCCAGGATCCTGAGAGTGTAGGAGCTGTTGTAAAAAGACTCCACCCGGCTCTTTGCCTCCTCCGGCGTCAGCCCGGCCACTCCCACGCTGTTGATCTTTGTTCCGGAAACGTAAGTTCCCGTATTCTCCTCTGCATGGACCGCCGCCGCGCCTCCCACTGTCAGGAGCGCGCACAAAAGGGCAGTCAGCCATCGTTTTGCAGAAAAATGCTTCATATTCATTCCTTTCTGTCCCGTTTTTAGGGTTACGGAATCAGTATAGACGATATGAAACCATTCGTCAACTGCTCAAACAGCCGATGAAGCGCCCGCCCCCGGAAGAACGTTTTCCCGGCCTGGCCTCCGCCCGGCCTTTTTCCTGCCCAGCCTCAGCTGGTGTAGGACTCCAGGTAGTTGAAGATATCCAGCATGGAGGAAAACCAGATGCCGGCCCGCAGTTTCTCCTGCTCCGATTCCGGGAAATCGGACACAGGCACATGGGTGTACATGCACACCTGGTCCCCGTCCCTGGGAAACACCAGCAGAAAACCGTCCTCCACCACCAGATAGTAGCGGTTTTCCAGATCCTGATTGGCAGCCGGGGCCGTCTCCTCCCCGCTCTCCTCCGCCGCAAAAGGCGCCGGAACCGTCTCCGTAGCCAGGACCGTGCCTGGAACCGCCTCCTCCCGCCTCACGCTGCTTCGCGTCACTCCGTATCCCACGGCCAGGCAGAGGGCGCTGACTGCCAGAAACAGCAGCAGGCAGTACAGATATTTTTTCATGGATGTCACTCCTCCTTCTGCCATAGGATGTACCATTTTCAGGAAAATTATGCAGCGCGGTCCTTAAGGGGCGTTCTGACTGACAGAGAGCGGAATTCCCCGCAGAGTAAAAATACCTGTAAAGCAAAAATACCGGAGCCGGCGAAACAGCCCGCCGGCTCCGGTACAGGACGGGAAAGAATCTTTTCCCGATCCGATGCTTTTTCTGTTTTTACATGAGTGAGCGGTACAGCGCAGCGATCTCCTCCACGCTGGTATCCCTCGGGTTGCCGGGACGGCAGGCGTCCGCGTAGGCGGATTCTGCCAGGAAGGGCACATCCTCCTCTTTCGCGATCTCCTTTAAGTCAGCCGGGATCCCCACATCCTGGGACAGCTTCTTCACAGCGTCCACAGCAGCTTTGCGGTACTCCTCCTGGCTCATCTGGTCCACGCCTTCCACGCCCATGGCTCTCGCGATTTCCCGGTATTTCTCCCCTGTAGCCGGAGCGTTGTACTCCATCACAGTGGGAAGAAGAATGGCGTTTGCCACCCCGTGGGGCGTATCATAGACAGCGCCCAGGGCGTGAGCCATGGAGTGCACAATGCCCAGGCCCACGTTGGAGAAGCCCATGCCGGCAATGTACTGGCCCAGAGCCATTCCTTCCCGGCCTTCCTTCGTGTTCTCCACTGCTCCTCTCAGATGCTTGGAAATGATCTCGATGGCCTTTAAGTGGAACATGTCCGTCATCTCCCAGGCGCCTTTGGTGATGTAGCCCTCGATGGCGTGGGTCAGAGCGTCCATGCCGGTGGCTGCTGTCAGTCCCTTGGGCATGGAAGACATCATCTCCGGGTCGATCACGGCCACTACCGGAATGTCGTGGGTGTCCACGCAGACAAATTTTCTCTTCTTCTCCACATCAGTGATCACGTAGTTGATGGTCACTTCCGCGGCGGTGCCGGCGGTTGTGGGAACGGCAATGATCGGAACGGACGGATTCTTTGTGGCCGCGGTGCCTTCCAGGCTTCTCACGTCCGCAAACTCCGGGTTGGCGATGATGATGCCGATGGCCTTCGCGGTGTCCATGGAGGAGCCGCCGCCGATGGCTACGATGTAGTCAGCTCCGGATGCCTGGTAAGCAGCCACGCCGGTCTGCACGTTCTCAATGGTGGGGTTAGCCTTGATGTTGGAGTAAACCTCATAGGCCAGTCCGGCGTCATCCAGCACCTTCAGGACCTTGCCGGTCACCCCGAATTTGATCAGGTCGGGATCGGAGCAGACAAATGCTTTGTGAAAGCCTCTGTTCTTCGCCTCATTTGCGATCTCCTGGATTGCCCCTGCTCCGTGGTAGGAAGTTTCATTTAATATAATACGGTTGCTCATGTCAAAACCCTCTCCTTTCTTTGACTCTGATAAAATTTTAACATTTCGTGTCAAAAAAACAAGTGACACATGGCGCCGGATGTCACAAATGTGACAGTCCTGTCAATGTGTCACTTTCTCTCCGGGCCATTTTTTCTCCTCCCGGAATCAGCCTCTTCTCCCAGGCCCCGGTTCCGAGTGGAGAATGAAATTGCCGCCCACAATGCTCATGGCAGTCAGCTTTCCCCCGAACACGCAGCCGGTATCCAGGCAGATCATCCCGCTCTTTGGCAGAGGCCGCAGCCTTCCGTCCGGCAGAGCCCTGGCCGGGCCTCCCGTCCCGTCCATGTAGGCGGCCACCGACAGGGGCGTGTGGCCCACCACCGCCAGGGAGCCGCCATAGCGGTTTTTCAGAAGCTGGGACCGGTCCCAGAGCAGCACATCCTCCGAATTTTCCGCTCCGATCTCGTGGTCCACGCCGGCGTGGGCGCACAAAATTTTTTCATCTTGGTAGTAGAGAACCGTCTCCTCCTCCAGCCAGGACACCCAGTCTGCCGGCTTCATGCCCCTCTCCTTAAGGGAGCGCACCGTCTCCATTCCCCCGTTGGCACTCCAGAGCTCCATCAGCTCCGGGTCGCGGACTGCCTCCAGCAGGATTTTCTCATGGTTGCCCCGCACCAGCACGAGTCGGTCCCCCATCTCCTCCTTCCTTTCCCGGAAAAATTCCAGCACTCCGCAGGGATCCGGCCCGCGGTCGATCATGTCCCCCAGCTGTATCACCATATCCTTCTTCGTGTTTATCTTCGCCTTTTCCCAGAGCAGCTTCAGCTCTCTTAAACATCCGTGGATGTCCCCCACAATCACTTTCCGCATGAGTTCTCCCCTCCTGCCGCAAAAATCCGGTCTTCCCGCACCTGCCGTATTGCATTTTTTCCAGATTCATTCTAAAATAAATTCGCTCCGCCGCGGTATGAACCGCAGCGCACATTTTCATGAAAAGAGGCATATACTGATGAACCATTCTGTTTCTGCCGCTTCCTCCGGCAGCCACTTATACAGCGGCCGCAGCCTGCTGGCTCTCATGATTCCCCTGATCTGCGAGCAGATCTTTACCGCTTTTATGGGAACCGCTGACTCCATGATGGTCAGTAACGTGAGCGAAGCGGCCATCTCCGCCGTCTCCCTGGTAGATTCCATCAACGTGCTGGTGATCCAGGCGTTCTACGCCCTGGCCTCCGGCGGCGCCATCGTCTGCGCCAATTACCTGGGCCAGCAGCGCAGGGACCGGGCGGAGCGCTCCGCCAACCAGCTGCTCTTTGTGGTGCTCATGATCTCCCTCGTCATCACCGCTCTCTGTCTGATCTTTCGGGCTCCTCTTCTGCGGCTGGTGTTCGGCTCCGTGGAGCAGGAGGTGATGGATGACGCCCTGGCGTATTTTTTCTACACTTCCATGTCCTTCCCCTTTATCGCCCTGTTTGACTCCGGCTCGTCCATTTTCCGGGCCCAGAACAACAGCCGCCTCCCCATGATCATCACCATTTCCACCAACCTGTTAAATATTTTCGGAAATGCCGTGCTCATCTGGGGAGCCGGGCTGGGCGTGTCAGGAGCCGCCATCTCCACCCTGGTGTCCCGCATCGTGGCCGCTGCCGCCGTGCTTCTCCTCCTGCGCCGTCCTTCCGGAGCCATCGTCATCGGAAACTTCGTTTTCCTCCGGCCCCAGAAACGGCTGGTGAAGGACATTCTGCGCATCGGCATCCCCTCCGGCGTAGAAAACGGCATGTTCCAGTTCGGAAAACTGGCGATCCAGTCCACCGTCTCCACCCTGGGGACCGCCGCCATCGCCGCCCAGGCCATGACCAACATCATTGAAAACTTCAACGGCATCGCCGGCATGGGAATCGGCATCGGAATGATGACGGTGGTGGGCCAGTGCCTCGGCGCCGGCCGCCCGGATGAAGCCAGATACTACATCAAAAAGCTCTCTTTTGCGGCTGAGATTGTAGTCACCGCCAGCTGCATCCTCCTCTTTCTCCTCTCCGGCCCCATCGTCCGGCTGGCCGGCCTGGAGACGGAGAGCGCATCCCTCTGCCTCCACATGCTGATGTGGATCACCATCGTCAAGCCCCTGGTGTGGACGGCCTCCTTCGTGCCCGGATACGGCCTGCGGGCCGCCGGGGACGTGCGCTTCTCCATGATCCTCTCCTGCCTGTCCATGTGGCTGTGCCGGGTGGTGCTCTGCATCGTGCTGATCCGTTTCTTCCACTTCGGACCCATGGGAGTCTGGATCGGAATGTTCACCGACTGGACGGTGCGCGGCATCGGCTTTATCATCCGCTTTAAGAGCGGCCGCTGGCTGAACCACACCGTCACCAGCTGACCTTTCACCGGCCGGGCACTCAGCCCTCCTCTTCCAGAAAGGAAAGAAGCTTATTCAGCTTTTCCGGAAGAGCCTGGATGAGCAGCCCGGCCATCTCCTCCGGCTCCCGCTTCATTCCGGTGTGCACCCACTCCACCGTCATCTGAATGGATCCGTGGCAGTACATGCGCAGCAGAAAGTCCACATCCCCGTCCAGAGGTTTTTCCTGCTTTTTCTGAAGAATGTTCCGGTAAAAATTGTAAATATAGTCATAGTCGTATTTCATCAGAGAATTGTAGTCGCTGGACCCGAAGGCGCAGGTGAAAAAGACCCGCTCCGCCCGGATAAACTCAAACTTCTTCGTCAGCCCCTCCCTGAGAGTCAGGCTCACCCCCATCTCCTCGAACGACTGCTGCACCAGCTTTTCAAAATACCAGTTCACCAGGTCGTATTTATCCCGGAAATTCCGGTAAAAAGTCTGTCTGGTCAGGCCGCAGTCCGCCACAATGTCCTTCACCGTGATCCGGTCCAGCGGCATATGGGCCATCAGCCCCTTGATGGACTGGGCCATCTTATACTTTGTTCTGTCCTGCCGTTCCATGTTTCCCTCCGTTTCCTATCTCATGTTCATCCAAAACTCCAGCACACAGATGAGAACGAACAGCATCATCCCCACATTGAGAAATGCGGTTTGAAACCGCCTGGAGGCGGGGATCTCAAATGGTCCCCGCAGCAATATCCTTTGGTTCCACAGGCAGATGAGGAGAACCAGCCCCGCGATCGCCGCGGCGATCAGGAGAAAGGCGTAAAACACCATGCCCAGAGCTGCCATAAGTGATGCCGCCGTCATCTGTCCTCCGCCGGAGGAAAGCCCCTTCAGCAGAATAGTGCCCACCACTCCTCCCAGAGTGTTGACCGCCATGTGCAGGCCAATGGTCGTCCGCACCCGGCCCGTCCGCAGATACACGTAGGCAAACACCATTCCCAGGCCGCAGGCGTAGAAAAACTGGTAGAAATTCCCGTGGATCAGGCCGAACATCACCCCGGAGACCACAATGGCCGTCCGGTCGCCAAAGATGCGGATCCGGTCGATCAGCAGCCTGCGGAACATCAGCTCCTCAAAGACCGGGGCCAGCAGGGCGGAAAATAAAATCACCGGCAGAATGTCTCCCTCCAGCACCATGGTGACTACAGTGTTGTCCGCCTTATGGCCAGAGATCAGAGAGGTGAGCGCCATCAGCCCGTTTCCGATCATATTTCCGGCCTCCATCACGCCAATGCAGATGAGCAGGCAGACCGCCAGCCAGCCAAAAGACATGGGCTTTACCCCCTCTTTCGGCACGGGACCTGGGGGAAGCCGCCTGATGAGCGCCAGAAAGACGGGAAAGCCGAACAGGTACATGGAAATCATGGACAAAGCCAGGGACGCTGTCGTCCCCAGGGACGAAATATCCACTCCTGCCGCCCGCAAAAGCAAAAGAATGACGCACTGGGACGCCAGCGCAGCGGCGGAAAAGGCCGCATACGCCGCCCCCACCGCGGAAAAATATTTTCTGATTCCGGATTGATCCATACCGCAGCCTCTCCTCTCCCCTTTCAGGGATTTCTCTCACTGAAGAAAAGCGCTGCATCCGCAGGGAATGCAGCGCCTTATCTGTTTCATTTAACAGGAAATTCCGTCCCCTGTCAAGTCAAAGGCTCAAAAGATTTACAGGATCAGGCTTCTCCCGACTCCATCTGAGCCGCTCTCGCCTCGACCTCTTTCTTCTGAACGTCGCCGGGAGCCTGCTCGTAACGGCTGAACTCGTATTCATACTCGCCGATGCCGCCGGTCATGGAACGCAGATCTGTGTTGTAGCCGTAAAGCTCAGACATGGGGATGTCCGCCTCGATGGTCTGCTTGCCGTGATGGTTGGAATTCATTCCCAGCACGCGGCCTCTTCTCCTGTTTAAATCTCCCATAACGTCGCCGGTGAACTTATCCGGCACAGTCACCTTCAGGGAAGCGATCGGTTCCAGAAGAACCGGATTGGCATCCATAAAGCCCTTCTTGAAGGCCATGGTGGCCGCCATCTTGAAGGCCAGCTCGGAGGAATCCACCGGATGGTAGGAACCATCCACCAGAGTCGCTTTCAGACCCACAACGGGATACCCGGCCAGCGGGCCCTTCTGAACGCATTCCTGAATGCCCTTCTCCACCGCCGGGAAGTAGTTCTTCGGCACAGCGCCTCCAAATACCCGCTCCTCAAAGATATAGGGGGTGTTCAGATCGCCGGAGGGTTCAAACTCCATCTTCACGTCGCCGTACTGGCCGTGGCCGCCGGACTGCTTCTTATATTTGCCCTGAACCTCCACTTTCTTGCGGAGCGTCTCGCGGAACGCGAATTTCGGCTTGCTCAGCTCAATGGATACCTTGTAGCGGCTCTGCAGCTTGCTCACCACCACTTCCAGCTGCTGGTCGCCGATGCCGTAGAGCAGAAGCTGGCGGTTCTCCTTGTCGTTGACTGCCTTCAGGGTCAGATCCTCCTCCATCAGCTTGGAGAGGGCGCTGGAAACCTTGTCGTCGTCGCCCTTGTTCACCGTCTGGTATCTCATGTAGGTGTAGGGCGTGGAGATCTGCGGCTTGTGGTAGAGGATGGGGGCGGAGCGGACGGCGATAGTATCTCCCGTCTGGGTCACAGCCAGCTTGGCAACGGCGCCGATGTCGCCGGCCTTTAACTCCGGAACCTCGATGGCCTCCTTGCCTCTCAGCACGTAGAGCTTGGCTACCTTCTCCTCAGTCTCCTTATTTACATTGTAGATGGAGCTGTCCGGTCTTAAGGTTCCGGTACAGATCTTCATCAGAGAATATTTTCCGATAAAGGGATCTACGATGGTCTTAAACACTCTCGCAGAGAGGGACACATCGTCGTTGTACTTCGCGGTAAAGCGCTCGCCGGTGGAAATATCCACGCCCACACACTCGTATTTGTCCGGTGACGGGAAATAACGGCAGATGGAGCGGAGCAGAATCCTCACGCCCTGGCAGTTCAAGCCGGAACCCATCATCACGGGAACGATGCTGCCGTCGATCACGTGCTCTCTTAAAGCGTCGGAAATCTCCTGCTCTGTAAAGTCCTCGCCGGAGAAATAGCGCTCCATGTACTCCTCGCTCGTCTCAGCCACAGCCTCGATCAGGGCGTCTCTGGCGATGCTTAAGTTCTTCTGCACGTAATCCGGGATCGGGCACTCCTCGTAAGTTCCCACGCCGGTAAAGCGGCGGCCGCCCATCTTTACCACGTTCACGAATCCCACAAACTTCTCATTTTCACGAATGGGCAGCTGGAAGGGGGCGATCTTTCTTCCGAACTGTTTCTCCAGCTTCAGCACCACTTCCCGGTAGCTGGCCTGGTCGTCGTCCATGTTGGTGACGAAGATGATTCTGGGAAGGCGGTATTTCTCACAGAGCTCCCACGCCTTCTCCGTGCCCACCTGGATGCCAGCCTTGCAGTTGATCACGATGACAGCGGCGTCAGCCACGCTCATGGCCTCCTCCACCTCGCCCACGAAATCGAAATATCCGGGGGTGTCCAGCACGTTCACCTTCATCATTCCGTTTTCACTCTCGTACTCTAAGGGAATCATGGAGGTGGAGATGGAGAACTGTCTCTTGATCTCTTCTTTATCGTAGTCGCTGATGGTATTGCCGTCAACGATCTTTCCCATCCGTTTTGTCACTCCGCAGATGAGCGCCATTGCCTCAGCAACGGTGGTTTTTCCTGCGCCGCCGTGTCCCAGCAGCACAACATTGCGGATTTGCTGTGTTCCATATACGTTCATAAATAGTCCCTCCTGTTGAAGAATTTCGCCTATGACCATATTGTACTAAAAATTCTGTAAATTTACAAGCCAAATATGCAGTTTTAACAAAAAATTTGTGACAGCTCAGTTTAAAGCGTTACAGTTCAACGTAACAAATCATTGACAATCCCCAGCCTTTTCGGTACAATCGGTGTGTCTAACATAGAAAAAACTGTTTTAAAACAAAGGAGTACTGATATATGATTATTATCATGAAGCCGGGGGCCTCAAAAGAGTCCGTGCGGCATATTACGGAGCTGATCGAATCAAAAGGCTTAAAAGCTCATCTCTCTGAGGGAACGCAGGTCACCATCGTGGGCGTGGTGGGCGACAAAACTCTCCTCGCCAATTCCAACCTGGAGCTGGCGGAGGGAGTGGACAAGATCGTCCCCGTCACCGAGTCCTACAAGCTGGTAAACCGGAAATTCCACCCGGAGCCTACCACCGTGCAGGCCGGCCCCGCGTCCGTGGGACCGGGAAACCTCACCGTTATGGCCGGCCCCTGTGCCGTGGAGAGCAGAGAACAGCTCATGGAGACAGCATTTGCGGTGAAAAAGGCGGGAGCTAATTTCCTTCGGGGCGGCGCCTACAAGCCACGCACTTCCCCCTACGCCTTCCAGGGCCTGGAGGAGGAAGGCTTAAAGTATATGAAGGAGGCCAGAGAGGCCACCGGACTGGCCGTCGTCTGCGAAGTCACCAGCCTGCGGGCTCTGGAGACGGCCGCCAAATACGTGGACATGATCCAGATCGGCGCCAGAAACATGCAGAACTTTGAACTGCTGAAGGAATGCGGCCGCTCCGGAATCCCGGTGCTCTTAAAGAGAGGTCTGGCCGCCACCATCGACGAGTGGCTCAACGCGGCGGAATACATTATCTCCGAGGGCAACCACAATATCGTCCTGTGCGAGCGGGGCATCCGCACCTATGAAACGTCCACCAGAAATACTCTGGACTTAAGCGCGGTCCCTGTGATCCGCAGAAAGAGCCACCTTCCCATCATCGTGGATCCCAGCCACGCCACCGGCGAGTATTCCTACGTTCCGCCTCTGGCGAAGGCCGCTGTGGCAGCGGGGGCGGACGGCCTGATGATCGAGGTCCATCCCTGTCCGGAAAAGGCCCTCTCCGACGGCCCCCAGTCCCTCACTTTTGAAAACTTTGACCGGCTGATGACCGAACTTGAACCCTATGCCGAACTTGCCGGCCGTTCATTCCGCGAAGATCACAGTCAGCCGTAAGGCAGGAGGCAATCATGAGAGAATCAACCGTAGGTTTTATCGGTCTGGGCCTGATCGGCGGCTCTCTGGCCAGAGCCCTGAAAAAAGCCGTCCCCTCCGTGACAGTAATGGTCTATGAGCGCAGCGCTGAATCTCTGCGCCTGGCCCGCGAAGACGGCACCGCAGACATTGTGATGGACCAGCTGGACGGCGAGCGCTTCCGGGCCTGCGACATGATCTTTCTCTGCACCCCGGTGGAGTGGAATGAAGAGTACCTTCGCCGGATCCGGCCGTTTTTAAAGCCCGGGGCCATTGTCACCGATGTGGGGAGCACAAAGACGAGCATCTGCCGCCTGGCTGAAGAGCTGTCCATGGAAGACTGCTTTGTGGGCGGCCACCCTATGGCCGGTTCAGAGAAAACGGGCTATGAAAATTCCACCGACCACCTGCTGGAAAACGCCTATTATATGATCACTCCCCCGGCCGGAGCGCCGAAGGAGAACGTGGAGCGGCTGGCGGAGGTCGCCCGGGCAGTGAACGCCATTCCCCTCACCCTCTCACCGGATGACCACGACATGGCGGTGGCCGCCATCAGCCACCTGCCCCACATCGTGGCCTCCAGCCTGGTCAACCTGATCCGGGATTCTGACGACGGCCGGGAGACGATGAAGCAGATCGCCGCTGGCGGCTTCAAGGACATCACCAGAATCGCCTCCGCCTCCCCGGAGATGTGGGAGCAGATCTGCATGACCAACACCGGAAATATCGCCCGCATGCTGGAGCGGTACATCCGTTCTCTGGAGACGGTTCTTGACGCCTTAAAGGAGAGAAATGAGCCGGCCATCTACCAGCTGTTCGACTCCTCCCGCTCCTACCGAAACTCCATCTCCGACAGGAGCCGGGGAGCTATTGAGCCGGAATACTCCTTCTCCGTGGACATTGTGGACGAGGTGGGCTCCATCTCCACCCTCTCCGTCATTCTGGCGGCGAAGGGAATCAGCATCAAGAACATCGGCATCAACCACAACCGGGAGCACGGGGAAGGCGCCCTGCGCATTTCCTTTTACGACGAGAAATCCCGCCAGGCGGCATGGAACCGGCTGGAGGAGTACAAATACACGCTGATCCCCTAGGGGCGGCCGGAAGAGAAGAAAGGAAGCAACCACCATGAAATTTTCATCCTCATCCCCTCTGCGGGGCTGTTTAAACGTGCCGGGGGACAAATCCATCTCCCACCGCAGCGTCATGTTCGGCGCCCTGGCGAAGGGAACCACAGAGATTTCCAACTTTTTAAAGGGGGCGGACTGCCTCTCCACCATCTCCTGCTTCCGCTCCATGGGAGTGGACATCCAGGAAACGGACCAGACGATCCTGGTCCGCGGAAAAGGGCTGCACGGCCTTCGCCGGCCGGACCATGTGCTGGACTGCGGCAACAGCGGCACCACCACCCGGCTCATCAGCGGCATTCTGGCCGGGCAGGATTTTGACGTGACCCTCACCGGGGACGAATCCATCCAGAAACGTCCCATGAAGCGGATCATAGAGCCGCTCTCCCTCATGGGCGCCCATATTTTAAGCGTGCGGGGAAATGACTGCGCTCCCCTCTCCATCTCCGGCTCCCATCTTCACGGGATCTCCTACTCCACTCCCGTGGCCTCCGCCCAGGTCAAATCGGCCATCCTGCTGGCCGGGCTTTACGCCGACGGGGAAACCAGAGTGACGGAGCCGGCCAGATCCAGGAACCACACGGAGCTGATGCTCGCCTCCTTCGGCGCCGACGTAAAGACGGAAGGCACCACCGCAATTATCCGGCCGGCCAAAGAGCTGTTCAGCCAGAGCATTCAGGTGCCGGGTGACATTTCCTCCGCCGCCTTTTTCATGGCCGCCGCCCTTCTCGTCCCCGGCTCTGAGGTGCTCTTGAAAAATGTGGGAATCAATCCCACCCGGGACGGAGTTCTGCGGGTGTTCCGCCAGATGGGAGGAGAGATCGAGACAGTCAGCCAGACCTCCCGCGCAGGGGAGCCGGCCGCTGACCTGCTTGTAAGGTCCAGCCGCCTCCACGGCACGGAGATTGGCGGGGACATTATCCCCACCCTGATCGATGAGCTGCCGGTGATCGCCGCGGCCGCCTGTTTTGCCGACGGCGTCACCGTAATCCGGGACGCGGCAGAGCTGAAGGTAAAGGAATCCAACCGTATCCAGGCCATGGCGGAAAACCTGACCGCCATGGGCGCGGACGTGACAGAGACAGAGGACGGAATGATCATCCGCGGCGGAAAGCCCCTTCACGGGGCCGTGATTGACAGCCGGAACGACCACCGCATCGCCATGACTTTCGCCGTGGCGGCCTTAGCCTCCCAGGGAGAGGTATCCATCCCCCAGTGGGATTGTGTGAACATCTCCTATCCTGCGTTTCTGGACGATCTCCGCTCCCTGATGGGGTGATGCGGCTGCCAAAATATACCAGGATGCCTCCGGCCGATGTGTCTGCATTGGCATGCAGGAAATTTAACAGGGGCAGGGGATCTGCTTATGCAAGTCAGATCCCCTGCCCCTTTCGCTTTCGGACGCTCTACTCCGCGGAAACCTCTTTCCGGTTCTTCTCCTCTAATCCAATCCAATGCCCGGCCCGCCGTGGATGCCCGTCACCGGCTCGGTGGGCGCCTCCGTAGGCGCCTCCGTCTCCGCAGTCTGGGCCTCCGAGGGCGCTTCGGTGGTGGAAGGCGGCGTGTAGCTGACCACATCCTTCTTCGTCCCCGTCTCAGGGCCCGGATCCTCAAAGGACGCGGCCGGCAGCCCTTCCACAAAGGAGGACATGGCGTTCTTCCAGATACTGGCCGGATAGGTGCTGCCCCAGAGAGAGGACAGAGTCTTTGGCTGGTCATAGCCCACCCACACTGTCAGAGTGTAGTAGGGCGTGATGCCGCAGAACCAGCCGTCCCGGCTGTTGTTGGTGGTTCCCGTCTTTCCGGCGGCCTCTATGTCACCGGTCCAGCCCATTTTGCTGGCCGTTCCTCTGGTGACGACTCCTGTCAGGATGTCCACCATCACCAGAGCCGCGTTTTTCTCATATACCCGCTTCTCTTTCGGGTCACGGAAAATCTCCTCCCCGTTTTTGTCCAGCATGGACACAATGCAGGTGGGATCCCGGTATTCGCCGCCGTTTGCCAGGGCCGCGTAGGCTCCCGCCATCTCCTCGCTGGTGACTCCGTGGGTGAAGCCGCCCAGGGATGCCGCCAGATAGTAATCCCCCGGCACAATATTGTCAAAGCGCATGCTGGTCAGGTAAGACATGCCCACCTCCGGCGTGATGTCCGCATACACCGACCAGGCCACTCCGTTCTTGCTCTGCTCCACGCCCCTGCGCAGGGTCATGGTGCTGCCGGGAAGTCTGGTCAGATCGTCCCCCTTCTTCGCCTTCTTGGCCGCGTCCACATCCACGTTCTTCACGATGGTGTAGGAATTGTAGCCGTTTTCCAGGGCGGGAGTGTAGACGATCAGCGGCTTGATGGCACTGCCGGGCTGACGGAAACTCTGGTAGGCACGGTTTAAGCCGTAGACGTCCGTCTCCTGGCTGCGCCCTCCCACGATGGCCTCCACCTTTCCGCTGCTGTTGTCGATGAGGGTGGCCGCCCCCTGAAGGGCATAGATGCCGTCCGACGCCGTATCCGTATTAAAGCTCAGTCCCTGGTCCACCGCATCCTGCAGCACCTGCTGCTTCTCCGGGTCTAAAGAAGTGTAGATGTCGTATCCGCCGGTGTAGAGATCCTCCTTGGACGCCGCGTAGGCCTCGTTGTACCGCTCAGTATAGTCTTCGTAGGCGGCGTCACTCTTAAATCCGTACTCAAACTGGAATCCGTTCTCCTCCATCAGATAGCGGACCGCGCAGAAAATGGCGTAGGTCGTCTCATAATTGTGGAACCCGTAGTCCGGCCTCTGGATGACGATCTCCTCCGCCGCGGCGCTGTCGTGCTCATCCTGAGTGATATAGCCCATCTCCAGCATATCGTCCAGAATCTTGTCCCGTCTGGCCAGCGCATTGTCCGGGTGGCGGTAGGGATTGTAGTAAGTGGGCGAATTGGGGATGGCGCAGAGATAGGCGATCTGGCTTAAGCTCAGCTCTTTGGAAGATTTTCCGAAATAGCCGATGGCCGCCGCCTCCAGACCATAGTATGTATTGGCAAAGCTGATGTCATTGACATAGAACTCCATGATCTGTTCTTTGGTGTATTTTTTGGTCAGTTCCCTGGCGATGAGAATCTCCTTTGCCTTTCGCTCTAAGGAAACCTCGTTGGTGAGGAAACGGTTCCTGGCCAGCTGCTGGGTGATGGTGCTGGCACCGTGGACCTCCTCCCCGTCTGTGTAGAGATAGCGCAGGCCCACCCGCAGAATCCCCTTGAAATCCACGCCGGAATTTTCCCAGAACGTGCGGTCCTCCACCGCCACAAACGCCTGAACGGCATACTGGGGAATTTCGTCGTAGGGGAGATAGTAAGAATCCTCATCCATAGACAGCTTGGCGAGCACCCCGCCGTCCGCGTCGTAGATATAGCTGGATTCCTGCAGGCGGAACGTCTCCGGCGTGCTCTCTCCCACCACATGCTCCGCCATCTGCTTATACTCCGCGTAGAGCGGATAGATCTTTGTCACTCCCACGATGGCGCACAGAATCAGGGCCAGCACAAACGCCACTGCCAGAGTGCGAGCCAGGATCTTCAGCACTTTTAACAGCGGTCTGAAGAGAATCTCCAGGCAGCTGGAGATCATGCGCAGTACTCTTTGAAAAGACATTTTTTCCTGTTGTTTTTCAGCCATATGATTGTACCTCGTAAAAATTAAAACCCCCAGCTACCACTTTACCACAGTTTTAACCGTTATTCCAGCCATAATTCTAAAATCACGCCCTGATTTTACATAAGTTTCTGGGAAAAATCACCCCAGAATCCCCAGATGCTCCAGAAGAATCTTCGCTCCCAGCAGGATGAGGATGACTCCCCCGGCAAGCTCCGCCCGCGACTCATAGCGGGAGCCGAAGACATTTCCCACCTTGACCCCCGCGGCGGACAGACAGAAGGTGGTCACGCCGATGAAGGAGACGGCCGGGAGAATGTCCACGTCCAGAAAGGCGAAGGTGATCCCCACCGCCAGAGCGTCGATGCTGGTTGCCACCGCCAGGAGGAACATATCCCGGACCGCCAGGGACGCCTCCTCCCCGCCGGTGCATTCCTCCTCTCCGGAAAATGCCTCCCGGATCATATTGATCCCGATAAACGCCAGCAGCAGGAAGGCGATCCAGTGGTCCACCGCCGTGATCTTATCCCGGAACTGGATCCCCAGAAGATAGCCGAGAAGGGGCATTCCGGCCTGGAAGCCGCCGAACCACAGGCCCACCACGGCCGTCTTTCCCACTGTGACCCGCTTCATGGACAGGCCCTTGCAGACCGCCACCGCAAACGCGTCCATGGACAGGCCCACCGCAAGCGTAAATAATGTAAGTAAATCCATCGTTCTTTCCCCTCTGGCGGCCGCGTTTTTCGGCAGCGCCGCCGCTGTTTTTCCGATACGAAATAGGTGTGAGAAAATTCCCACACCTATTCTGTAAAGCCTATTTATATTATCACAGGCAGGCGGCGATTGCAAGATTTAATTTCCCCGCCTCACCGGCCGTCAGTCTGCGCTTTCGATGATCTCCTCCGCCATGGCGAACAGATCGTCCGCCGTAAGCCCTGTGTCTTCATCTGCCATCAGGCTGTAATTTCCGCCGCCGTCTGACCAGGTGACAAAGAGGTTGGTGACTTCGCTGCGCTCCATTCCAGGCTCTCCGTAGCCCACGTTCAGCTCTCCCGCGTCTGCCAGTGCCTGCTCCTCTGCCGTGAGCTCATAGTCCGTTCCCACAAAGAGGGAATCGTGCCGGAAATAGTTCAGGGTGATGCCCTCGTACTCCTCCGTGCGGTCCGGCGCGCCGCTCTCCTGATCCAATCCGGCCATGGGAGCTTCAATGTCCAGCGTCACGGTGTCATTTCCTTTTTTATAGTCCACCATGACGGAAGGGCTTTCCGCCACTTTGACCTGATTCTCGTCCTCTCCCTCCAGCATGATGAAATAGCCCTTGGAAAACTGGTAGCCGTTGGAAAATTCATCCACCGCCTTCGGCACAAATCCCATCTGGTCCGCCGCCTGCGCCACCTCCGACGCCTGGCGGTAATCCGGCTGATCCACCGCGACCGCACTGCCGATCGACACGACCTTTCCCGCCGCTACCGCGCCGAACGCCCCGATCAGGCACATCACTGCCGCTGCTGCCAGTACTTTTCTTCCTGTAAACCGTCGAAACATAACCGAATCCTCCTTTTGTCCCGGCTCGCCCACCCGGTCTAAGATGCGGGAAAACTGTCTCTCCTTTTCCCTCTCATCCATCCGGACCGGCTCCGCCTTCTCTCTAAGCAATTCTTCCAGTTCCCTGTCAAACGGTTCTCTTCTCATAGAGGCCCTCCTTTTCCTGTGCATCCAGCTGTCCTTTCAGATGTCTCCTTGCCGTGTAGAGCCTGGACTTCACTGTTCCCTCCAGGCAGCCCATGGCCCTGGCAATCTCCTTTGTGGACATCTGGTTGTAATAATAGAGCACGACCGCCGTCCTCTGACGGATCTCCAGACGTCCCACCGCCTCCCAGAGCCGCTTTTTCTCCTCCGAGCGGAGCACTGCCTCCAGGGGAGTGCTGATCTGGTCCGGCTCATATTCGTCCCGGATCTCCTCCGCCGGCTGCTCCCTGCGGTTCTTTTTTATCAGGCGCCAGGCCGTCCTGGTCATGATCTGGCACAGCCAGGACTCAAACTTCTCCGGATCCTTCAAATGTCTCCGGTATGTATAGCATTTGACAAAGGTTTCCTGCAAAATATCCTCGCTGTCCGCGTAATTTCCGGAAATCAGATACGCCATACGCAAGACACGGCTCTGGTATTTTTGGAACAGCCAGGAAAAGGCTTCCTCCTCCCCCTGCTGCATCCGCACTATCATTTCTCGTTCCGTCCCGTCCATGGTTATCTCCCTTCCGCTGTTTTTCGGTGCACCTGTCTATAAGAGTCCTCCAGCGGGGAAACGGTTCATTTTTTACAGAAATTTTTTAAATTTCCCGGATCATGCAGTACTGCTTCAGGTGAAAATGGGGCTTCTCCACCACTCCGTACACCTTAAACCCAAAATGTTCGTAAAGGCTTACGTTCTTTTCGTTGTGGGTCTCTAAGGAGATCATCATCCGATGCTCCTCGGCGTAGCGGATGGCCTCGCCGATCAGCAGGCCGGAGATCCCGTGATGCTGCATCTGGGGCCGCACGGCCAGGTAAATGAGATGCAGGCGGTTTTCCTGGTGAAGCTGGTCCGTCCAGCGGGAATTGAGATAATCTCTTCCCATGAGGAAGTTCCAGAAAGTTTTCAGGCTGATATCCTCGCGGATAAGGTATTCGTCCGTCTTCAGCTGGGCCCTCAGCTCCGTCAGATAAAACTGAAATGGGTTGTAGGGCTCCGACTCATCGGAAACCACCAGGATCCCGTTTAATTCCGGGCTGTCGGCAAAAATCTCGCAGGTTTTGAAAAATTCCCACAGATCACACTCAAACAGCTCCGGAAGGAGCCTCTCCCTGGTCTCCTGATCCGGGATCAGGCTGTGATACAGCGGATCACTGGCAAAGCATTCCGTCAGCAGTTCTTTTAATTTGGGCAGATCCTCTCTCTGCACCCGGTATAGTATCTGGCTTTCCACCTTCTGTTACCCCTCTTCCAGTTTTTTCATTTCATCAATCAGCTTCTCCACCGAACGGGTGATGTAGCGGATGTCATCGTCGTAGCAGAGCATCTGCTGCTTCTCCGCCGCCTCCACCATGGCCGTCTCCTCCGCCAGGTCGGGGCATCCGTTCCGGTGCTTTTTCTTTAGTCCGTCCACCAGCCGGTAGAGATTTTCGTGATGGACGATCCGCCCGGCTCCCCACTGCAGCCGGTCCGCCGGCTGGTTCAGCACATACTCCGTAAAGTACCGGTACACCTCCTCGTCAAAGAGGAAGGCGTAGCGGCTGTTGTCAATGCTGTAGATCGCCTCCAGGGCCAGTCCCGTCTCCCCTGCCGCCAGGCAGTTCTTCGCCGCCCGCAGGCAGCGGAGGTTGTTCTGGATCGCCTCCTGGGGAAAGAGCACGCTGTCCTGCCAGTCCAGACGGACAAAATAGTCCTGTCCTTTCTGGAACAGGTTTAAAAGGCCGCTCTGCAGCCGCTCATCCTTCTGGCCCGCAAGGTTTCTCTCCCGGACTCTGGCGTAGAGCCGGTTTCCCATCTCCTCCGCCTCGGAGAGCCGGTCCAAAAGGCGGCGGATGGACGTCTCGTCCTCCTCACCGGTCACCGGCCGGATGCTTCTGCGGATCTGGGCAAACAATTCCGCAGGGTTTAAGGGAGCCACCGGCGTGCGGTCGATCTCCATCAGCAGCAGGCCGTAGAGCTGGTGGTGGAAACGGTACACCTTCTCGTCGTAAAAATCGTCGTTGTCAAACTGAGAATGATAATGAGTCTCCATAAAGCTGCCGCCGGAAAAATCGTTGACCGTGGACGGAATCCCGGCGATAGCCATGGAAAAATCGTCGGACCAGGTTTCAATGGGCGCGCAGACGGTCAGCCCGTCGGGATAGACTGCCTTCGGGTCGATCCAGGCAGTGATCCCCCGGACAAAATTTTCCAGGAAATCCCTGTACTCGTAAGTGCCGCGGATGGCGTCCTGCCGGTCGTGGGCGTGGGCGGGCAGTTCAAAATTCAGGTCTATAACCGTCTCTTTTCTCCACTCCGGCCGCACCTTGAACACCTGCTGCCAGGCCCCGGTGGACCAGTCGTATTTGGAGTTGGTGATCCCCCACTCCTCCGCCGCCATGGCACAGACGACGATGGTCCGCTCCGGCCGGTAGCCGCAGGCGATGAGGGAGCGGGCCATGCTGAGAATCATGGCCACCGCCGTGTTGTCGTCCTGAAAACCGGCAAAATAAGAGTCATAGTGGGCGGTGAGAAGAATTTTCTCCTCACAGGCCCCTGGAATCACTCCCCACACATTGTAGGCCGGCTGGTCCCGGCGCACACGGCTGTCCGCGTCAAGCTCCACCGTCAGCTCGCCTTTTTCCGCCAGAAGCTCTCTCAAAAGGCCGGCATCCCGGCGGGACATGGAAAAGGCCGGAGCGTCCGCCGGCCCGGCAATGTCCTGAGCGTTCAGGGTCGTATCGTCGATCTCCCCGTAGCCGTTTTCCTGCACGGCGATGAGAGCGGCGGCCCCCTTTATGTGAGCCTGGTACACGGGAAAATTGATCCACCACTCTTCTCTCTGATTGATGTCCGCCATCACCAGCTTTCCGGCCACATCGCGGCCCTCATAGTCCTCCGCCGTGCCCTTTCCCAGGTCCACTAGGGAAAATGTCTGAAAGCCGCCGGTGACAAAATCCGTCTGATAAGCGCCCAGCTCGATCTCCCGGCTGACTCCGTCCCGGTCCTCAAAGCGCAGCACCGCCCTTTTAAATTCCCAGGAATCCAGAGTCAGACGGTCCATGTGGACGTCCTGCAGTCCGATGGCCCGCATCTCCTCCGCCAGCATCTTTCCCGTCTCGATCTCCGCCTGGGAACCGGCTGTGCGGAACCCCAGGACAGGATTGGTCTTAAAAGTTTCCATTCTTTTCGCCAGGCGGTAGGAATAGTCCGTGTCCACCACCTGGAGATAGGCTTGTTTTATATCCATGGTATGTCTCCTTTGCTGTCCCTTTTATGACAAACAGATAAGCCAGGGGCCGAAACACCTGGCTTTTGAGATTATACTTCAATTTTTTTCTGTCCGCAAGTATGTGAGGCGTTTTCTCACGGCGCAGACGCAGGCTTCCTCACGGCTCCGCCGGCTCCTCCACCTTCGCCGCCACCACGAAAAACCGCCCGTCTTTCTGGGTGTACTCGCAGGTTGTCAGGGTGATCAGCTGGCGGGGATACTCCGCCTCCACCCCCGTATCGTAAAACCGGCGGCCTTTCAAATAGTTCATAAACCGCCCGTAATCCTCCTCCGTCTCCGCCAGGAGCATTTTCTTGAAATCATCGTCCAGCTCCGCGGCAGGCGCCTTAAAGGCCCCCAGCACCTCGTAGGTCCCCAGTTCCTCCAGAGTATCAAAGTAAATGTAGGGGTGTTCCCGGCAGAATTCCTCGCTGTCGTAGGACTGGATCTGGGCAAACATGGAACCGTTCCTCATGTGGTGGCCATAGAGCAGAAGGTTGGGAGAACTTCCGTCCAGCCGGCAGTCCCCGTCCAGGAAAATCATTCCGTAGGAAGAGTAATTCTTCTCAAAATCCCGGTGAAAATAGTACTCCGGATCCTCCGGCGTGTGCATCACCGGATAGTCGATCTTTGTGTCCGGGATGCGGATCCAGCCGGCCATATCGCTGTTTTCCCCGTGAAGAGCGCGGTACTGCCCGAGCCGGACCTCCGGGTCCTCGCCGGGAGTCTCCTCTGCCTCCTCCGTCCGTCCGGCGGCGTTTTCCTCAAGCGCCTCCTCCATAGCCTGATAAATGGCTTCCAGCCCTTCCTGTCCTTTTTTGTAATCCAGCTCTGTCTTTATGATCTTCCAGCCAAAAAATGCCGCCGCTCCCAGACAGAGAACGATCACGAGAGTCAGGAAATGGCCCGCAAATTTTTTCCACATATTCGCACTCCTTCATAATAAAGAATACAGCCCCGCAGGATTCTCCGCCTGCGGCGGGCCGCAAAAACGGCAAAAAGCAGCGGTATCATGACCGCTGCTTTTTATGCGCATTACGGCGCATTGTTTTTTTGTTTGCTGCTCACTGGCTGGCCAGACGCTTTTTCGCGTAAACGGCTCCGCTCGCCACAAGAAGGGCAAGGGCAATGCCGAACACATATCCGCTGACGCCCGCGTCTCCCATCTTGGGAATGCTCGCCAGAGGTGTTTCCGGATCAGTGATCACAACGTTGGTGCTCTCTCCCGGCCCTAAGGGCACGTCGGAGTCTTCAATGAGCGTCACGCCGGGGCCGCCGTTCGGATCTCCTCCGCCGCTGGGACCGCCGCCGCTGCTGCCACCGCCGCCTCCGCTGGAAGGAGTGGTTCCCTCTACGCAGAACACCCAGTCCACAGCGTCGAATTTGTCCGCAAAGGAATTGTCAAATTCCGGCCCCGGGAGAATCAGCTCCACGGTGAGCGCTTTCTGACTCCCGGCTGCAAAGCTCCCCAGGCTGATGCCGTAATCTCCGGCCGTCATGGCCTCATATCCCTCTTCCGGATCATTTCCGTCGGCGCTGCCGCGGTAAAGGATCTCATCGCCCATCCTGAGAGTCATGGAAATCTGATCCAGGATGTCTCCGCGGAAGGCTTTCCCTTCCGCAGAAGCCTCGCTCGTCTCCCGATGAGCGGTGAGTCCATCCTCACTGTCAAACTGAGAATATGCTTTCAGGTAAATGGTCACTGCGCGGCCGCTCTGGTTGGAAACGGCGATCTCATTGGAGATCACGTCCCCAGGCATCAGATCCTTCATATTAGAGAAGAGATCCTTATCCTGGTATCCTACCACCACTTTCGTGGTGCCGGAAGCTCTGCCGCTGCCGTTTACGTCAACTGTATCCGCAGCGAGTGCAGTCGTGCTCCCCATGGCCAGTACAACCATCGCGCATAAGCCTGCCACAAGCCGTTTGATTTTATCTCTTTTCATAGCATATAACCTTTCTCGCTGCAAATGATTGGGTTATTTGAGGGTGAATGAATGGGTGAGAAGGGGGATTAGAGGGTTCCATCCTCTACAACTTCATCATCAGCTATTTCTTCAACATTCTCTTTTTCAATATCATAAGAAGTTATATCTTTGTCCTCAAAGGCACTCTTTACATCATTAAGATCCAATTTTCCATCCTTATCTACCAAATTATCGGCCTGAATTGCCTCAGCAATAAGCTGAACATTTATATTTTCAAGGTCCGTAGCATCTTCGTTGTTAAGATCTTCCGGAATTGTTAAACTTGTAATAAGATTTGTAGTTTCGCCATCTGGATTTACAATGTATCTGTAATAATAGTATCCTGTGTCCTCATCAAATACCCAAAAATCATCTATATTTTCCCAAAATACTGGCTGAACAACTTGATCATTGTCATTAACGATCTTAGCTCTAATTACAGCTCTGTTTTTCCCTTCATTAACCACTTTCGCAGTTTTTTCTAAAGTTGCTCCGGGAGTAACAGGAGTATCTTTTCCAAATTCAATTCCAGGATTCTCTTCTGTGATTTTTTCCCCATTCTCAACCCATGCAATATCCACATTACCCGTGGTCACTACGTTCGTTGCAGTCTCCGTATCGGTGAACCATGCAAGGGTTCCTCCAACTGCCAGGGTTCCTACCATTGCTACTGCTGCTGCGGTAAGGGCTACTTTCTTCTTCATATCAATTTCCTCCATATCTTTTTTAAAATTTTTATGTAAAATAATTTACATTCGTTTTGTGCCGGGACACTTTCCCGGAATAGTTCCGCCGGTTTCCCGGCCGTGCAGCAGAAAATTCTGCCTGCCTCTTCTACTCAGACTCACTGTCCTTTATCTTGTCAAATGCTGCCATCGCATAATAAGCGATAGAATCAGTTGGATGGTCAATTGCTATATCACTCTTCTCCTCATCCGTCAGAATATTGTCTGCCTGTACTGCCTCGGAAGTAATCGGGATCGTCAGCATATCTTCTGTAATGTTTCCGGGAAGTGTCTTATTTCCAGATCCATCATCCCTATACAGCCCTTTATAGGTAATTTCTTTAATAAAGAGTGCCGTATCACCTGTATGCAATACCTGATTTAAATACCAGAAGCCGTCGTCTCCCTTGATCCAAGTTTTTCCGTCAGATATTATAGAGTCACCTTCTTTATATCCAGCCCACTCACCTGTTGTAATTTCACTCGGATCATTTCCATCCGGCAAAGTAATCATCGCCTGCGCCGTTTGTGACTCTCCAGTCCCATCTGTATACGTATAAGACACCGTCGGCACATCCACGCGAATTCTCACATAACAGTCAGACGTCCCATTTGCCGTCACACCGATATCGGATTTCGTCAAATCCTTCACCGTTTCATTTGTTTCAATGGAAATTTCTCCAAAACGGATGGTGTTTACAACAGCCTCCACATCTGTGAAATAAGCAACTGTCCCCATGACCAGAACCGCCGCCGCGACTAAAGGCACCATAATATGGATCGGTGATTTCAGCCATTTTTTACTTTTTTTCATCTGTCTCCTCACCTTCCTTTCCCGCGCTCTCCGGTTTGATGATCTCCGGTATCATCTGAAGAAGTATGAATACCACTACGTAGGCCGCTATGCTGAACATTCCCTTCGGCGTTCTCATGTACAAAGGCAGATAGCCGATAAATGGAATGGACATTCCGGCTTTTCCTATCATATTGTCAAATGAAACAGGAGCCATATCCGGATCCTCATTCGCGTCTCCTTTTGTTGTAAACTCTCTCGCCTCTTCATTGATTTCAATGACTCTGTGGGTCGCTATGGAACCATTTCCCAGATGAAATGTGATCGGATCTCCCGTCTGAATTTCTTCCGGGCTCACATGCTTGTCCACGATTACCACGCTGCCAACATGGTAAAATGGCTCCATACTGCCGCTCATCACCGCGTAAATGTCATTTCCCATGATCTTGGGGACGATCATGGCCGCACCCACGGCCACGACCGCCACAACCATAAGTATGGAAAGGAGATTGCAAATTCTTGTAATTATTTTAACCATGTCTGTCTCTCTTCTCCTTTACGCCGGCTGAATCATTTCGTCCCCATCATTGGGCTGCATCCGAATCTCTCCGGGAAGAAGGAACGCTCCCGCATTCATCTGAAGAGCGAGCTGAGGAGAGGAGTTGGGTAATGGCTTAGGAGCAGGATCGGCCGTAAATTTACCCTTATCAACCGTATTTACAACTGTGCTTACATCAGAGAAGTAGCCGTCAGTGGTTTTTTTGTTGGTGAAGGTGACTTCTCCTTCATTTCCCGCTGGTACTGCAACAGTCTGCGGATTTTGGGTTTCTGCTAACTCATATCTTGCATTAGAGTCAATCTCTTCCACTGTGTATGTTCCTGCCGGGATATTCTCTAGAGTTGTTTTTCCTGCATGCGTACCTTTATCTACCTTAACAGTTGCATAGAAAACTTTGCCGTTTGAATCCGTAACCTTGAAAGTAAATACCGTGTCTTCCTTTGGAGCTTCTTTAGAAATCATTTTATTAATAGTGAGTTCTCCATAAAGATACTTATACTGGTTGGTATATACAATCTCGTCGTTTTGATCGCCTCCAGCAGCAAGATCCTTCGTTACAGTACACTCCCCAACATCTTTCTGAGGATACCCATTTACAGTAATTTTTTTCAGGTCAACCTCATACGAATCATCCTTGATATCCTCATTAAATTCTTTCAGTTTTTCTTTTACCTCATAACCTGTAACAGACTGAGGAAGATTTGAAATAATCAGTTTCTCGCCGGCTTTCAGTTTAAAGCTGAGAGTATTATCTCGGTAATTCTCATCTGATACTGGTAATTTTCCTAAAGAGGTGCCATCTGCCTTTACAACAGTCGCATTAACACCTTTTTTTAAAAGCTCTTCTCCATCTTTAACTGTAAATTTAACCTCAAACGGATATTCAGCGTTTTGTATAAGTTCTTCTCCATCCACCTTCTTCTCAACCGTAATGGAATGATCGTAATAGTAATTGGTGAAGTAAATATCCTGTACTTTTTCTAAGTCGTCTATAACTACAGAAGTATCTGGTGTCTCCGTGCCGGATTTTCCAATCTTATAAGTAGTCTTCCACGCTCTCTGAGTATTTGTTTCTGTAATGCGGAACTCGTTTCTTGCATCATCTGGGTCGATCCAAACCTCAGTGAATCCTCCATCCTTGATCTGAACATTATCGTTATTTCCATAGATTTTCCAACCGTCTTTTCCTTTCATCTCTACCTCAAAGGTAAACGGTGTGTTGGGATCCATCGTGTGCGTATTATCCACTACATCCTTATGAATAGTAATTTTAGAATACTGACTTATAGTGTTGGTATACCGGATATCCAGACCATTCGAGGAAATTTCCTGTACATTTGTGAGAACACCTTCCCCTGCAGAGTTATTTACTTTGAATTCTGTACCAGTAACTTTATAATGAGCCGCTAACTCTTCATCACTTTCCAGAACCTGGCACTGCGCACCGATCGGAACAGAGAATGTCCTTTCTGCATCATTTCTACTCAGAGTAACTTTGTAAACGTATTCATAATCCTCTAACTGGTTAGGAATGTTACTATTTATTACCAGGTTTTCCGCATCTTTCATCGGTTTATCGAGGCCAATGTAAAAGTCAAAGGACCAATCTTCACCTTCAGCATAATCACCTTCTATCTCTTTGCTCAGATTCAACTCTGCATACTGCTGTACTGGGCGGATAACGGGTTTGGGGAAATCCATTTCTTCTCTTTCACCCTCTGGACCATATTCTAGTTCGGCCTTTCCATTGGAATAATATCCCTTAGAAGGATTTTGAGTAGAATGAGTACCGGTTCCAGACTCAGGTATATCAGGATATTGGCTGGCATCTTCGTAGTAGTCGCCTGACGCTTTAACCGGGAAAGAGAGCGTTTCCGTGTTCTCTTCTCCTAATTGGTCTGCAACATACCAAGTGATTGTTCCATTATTTCCGTTTGTAGGCTGTACAAATTCTGCTATCACCTTGTCTGGATTGCCTGATAAATAATATTGGAGAACATTATTAACGTTTCTTACCTCTAACTCTGTGTCTCCAAGTTTTAACCGCGGACCTGTCAGATTGCCTTTCGTCACACCGTTATAAATGACAGCATGTTCGCTCAATTCATCTGTTACTACCAGATTTTGAACCTTAACTTCAACCTCTGTAGATTCCTGAATTTCGTCGAAGGCTTCTTTCAAATCATCTGCATCTTTTGCTGCAAAATATTTTGTAATGCCATCTGAACCATTCCAGGATTGTCCTTTTCCAGATCCTTTTGGTTTTAACCAATCATCATTGCTGTTGGCGCTGTTGGCGTATGTACCATAGCTGATGGTGTATACCGGAACATCTGGATATTTATCTTTCAGCATACTCAGGGTAACTCGAGCAGCCTCGATTCCATAATCCCTGATTTTGTCAGGGTTCAAGTCATAATATTCTAATATATAGTCGTCCGGCTGTCCAAAATATATGGTTTTATAATAGTCTGACCACCATTCACCTACATTAACTTTCTTAACAAATGAATTCGGATCGCCATCTGTTATATAAACAACAACCTTTTGATGATCTTCATCTGCATCTGCTAAAGCATCTTTTGCTCCCAGAAAACCAGAAGCGCTGTGGGTGCTCAAATTAAACCTAATCTGATTTAAAGCCTCGCTTAATGAACCATCTTGCCCTAATGCATTTTCACCCAAAGTAATCCACTCTGGCGTTACAATTTTATAGTATTGACCACTCCCGTTTTCATCATAATATGGCACATACTGCCGTATGTCATTTGTCTTACTGCTTCCGCCAAAAGCAACAATCTTCATTCGGCTCTGTCCATTCGACTTTTCAGCCAAAGACTCTGCCAAATCTAAAATTGCTTCTTTTGCACCTTTCGCATAAGTCACCTTATGTGTTTGACCCCATTCATCTTTCTCTTCGTATGTTCCAGTTTCCATACTTCCTGAAGGATCCAGCACTACTACCATATCTACAATCGCATCTTTTGTGGTTGTGGTTGTTTCTATTCCTGTATCGCCAGTCACGGAAAGGGTAATATTATAAATTCCGTTCCCCCCATCTTCCCCCTCTCGTAAAATAGCTGTTTTTCCGACTGTAGGCTGCAGTTTTCCAAACCAGTTTTCACAAATAACCAAAAATCCTGTAGAGTCCTCCTCATCTGACGGCATTTGATAAACAGGTGAATAGTAATATTTTTTTGTCCCTTCAGTTCTGAATCCAGCTTCTGTGCTATCTACAGGGTTCCTGTTCACATTCCATTCTACTGTATTGGTACCTGGATTGATTTCTTCTATATAGAAGTAATTTTCCTGATCAACCGCCTCCGGCACAGAAGTCATTCCCGCTCCCGTAATATGAACCTGTTGAATTTTTACTGATGAATCATCCCCGCCACTACTTCTATAGTTTAAAAGTTCATCCTTATCATCGCTGGAAACAACATTAAAGGAATAGGTAGCACTCCTCTCGTTATCTGTTACTTTACTGCCATTTAACGATTTCGCCAGTGTGATTCCTTTCTTCGGCACTGTCGGAAGATTAAACTTCAGCATACAGTTAGACGCTCCGGCACCACGCTCCAAATAATAAAATTCCAGTTTATAATTTGTCCCGCTTGTCAGGAACTCTTTTAGGCTTTCATCTGTATAGGTAGAGTAGGTACCATTTCCGTTTCCGGCTGTGTCACAGGTTTCACCATATATTACTGGATTTGCTTTGTATCCCCACCCATCATTGTAATATCTCTCTCTCTCTAACGCATTTTCATTTGAGTATGTAACTTCACCTGTCGCAAAGTTGATGGAACCGTCCATCGCGCCGTGTATTCCGCCCAAGTCTAGAACCAGCTTTGTTGTATTATTATCTGTATCTGTCAGATATACCCATACATCATCATCACCGCTGAAATTGAATGTCATGGGATCGCCATTTATCTTTCCATCCGCCGGCCTGAAGAAATCAAATGCAACTGTCATTCCAAAATAACAGTTATCAGCTGTCCAGTACTGGTTTCCAGAATCCCACCTTACATTTTCTTCATCTGTAAAGGGCCAAAATCCTGTTCTCTTTCTATCACCACTAACTGTATGGTCATCGCTGACTAACGCATTGTCATCCTCATCATACTTGGCATATTTATCATTGCTATTATATTCATAAGTCCAAGTTTCTTCGTTATATGTGAAAAAATTACTTACATCAACATTTTTCTCAAGACTTATGATGTTCTTCCGATTCCATCCACTTCCTTGTGTTACATCCTCATCAGTGAAAATATCTTTTAAAATATCTCCGCCCTTCTTATTCTGTTCAGCAACAATTCCCTGACGAACGTTTGAGGGGCGGCCAGAACTTCCGGTATAGCTATTACAATTACCAGACTGATTTTGGCCAAATCTAAAATCATACCTTTTCTCATTCAAATAGCTATTCAACTCATTCAGAGCACTTCCACTTGCTCCGCCGCTCGTCCCCGCATAATCATACAAATTCACCGTAAACGGTGACTCACCGTCATCTCCGTTTGCCAGCACATTTGCTGCCGTGGTCACGAAGAATGCTGCTGCCGTCAGCTTGCTGTCAGCGACGGTTTCCGCTTCGTCGTCCATGGACATGAGCGCAATGCCGTTTCCCTCGTTCACCATTTTTGCCATCCGTTTTGTGGCGGCGAAGCGGATCGCCATGGGCTCGTCCATACCTTCCTCCGCGTCTACCTTGTCGAAGGAGTTTTTCACCACCAGAAGGCTGGAGCTGATCTCGCCGGAGGACAGGCGGACATATCCATTCTCATCCACTGCCGTGTCGTAGGCGGTGAAATGATTCATCTCCTCTTCCTCTGCTGCCTCTGTCTCAGTCTCCGGAGCTGTCTCAGCGGGAGCTTCTGCCTCCGGCCTGCTCTCCTGAGTTTCTTCTGTCTCAGGAACGCTCTCCTGGGAAGCCTCCGTCTCGGGCACTGTCTCCTGGGGGAGGGACGGTTCTTTCTCATCCTCTGTGTTCTCCTCCGCCGGTGCGGACGGAACTTCTGCCTCATCTCTGCCGTTCTCTCCAAACTCTCCGCTCTCGCTGGCCGTGGCCTTCAGCTCTGCGCCGTAAGCTACCATCGTTCCCGTTAGGCGGTCAAACAGGCTTCTCTCCGCCGCTGCCACTGTCTCGGATCCAGTGGCCGTCGGGTCTTCCCCGCTCTCCGTCTCAAATGCCTCGCTCTCAGAGGGAGTCGCAGCGTCAGAGTCCGTAGCCTTGTCCAGATCTTCCGGGTTGTAATACTCTGCCAGCAGCCGGTCTTTGCTCTTCACCTCAATTACATCGGTGATCCGGTTGCCGAACAGAAGCTGATAGCCCTGATCCTCGCCGCCCTGATTTTCAACCATGAAGATCATGCTCTCATTGCCTGTCAGGCTGTACTCTCCGTCCTCCCCGTAGCCCTCGGACTCCGGAGCCAGGAAAATGCGCACGTCCGTATTGTCAGGCATATCGCTGCCGGTGACCAGGAGCTTTTCCGCGTCCTTCAGCTCAAAGACCGCACTGGAAAAACCGGTGATATCCGAGGAGCTGGCCACAACGGTGGGCGGCGTCACCATCTCGTCGTTCTTTACCGCCTGGTCCATAGCGTCCTTCAGTTTCACCGGATCAAACTCGATGATCTCTGCCACATTGCTGTCCTCAGGCGTCCCGTTCGTCTCCGCCGGAACAGCAGCGGCACTCCCTGCCGGCAGTGATCCCACTGTCATGCACACAGCGAGAAAAGCTGCCGCTTTCTGCTTCATTGATTTCTTCAACCTACTCATTTTCTCACCTCTGTTGGGATTTTTCCTCACATTCAACCGCATCCCGCTCTCCGTTTCTCCTGCGCACCCGGCTTCTGCCGGCGCTGCGGGGGGCGTTTTCCACAAATCTGCGGGGTTCGGAAAGCATCAGATACCTCCCGTCTCCGTCATTTTGATGACAATTATACCCCCTGTCCCATCACTAAAAGCGTTACAAGTCCGTAAAATGTGAACAAAATGTGAAATGTTTTTGATGAAATACAAGAAATGATCCTGCGGCAGGCCGCGGAAGGGACATTTTCCTTTCCGCCGCAGCGCGGTTCCCGCAAAGCGTTTTTGTTTTACAGAGAGCAAGTTTTCCGGCTAAAACAAAAATGCCAGTTCCGGAATCTCTCCGAAATCTGGCATCTGATCAAGATCATATGAAAAATCATGGGTTCAGGGAAAACACCTGGAAACGGGCGCGCACCTTTTTATAGGTACATTCTTCGCGAAACCGTTTTAAAATCCTCTCCTCCACCACCCGGCTGCCGTCCTCCTCGGCGCCCATGAGCAGAATCAGGTAGGTAAACGCATTGTACTGGGTCATCATATCCCCCCTGCGGATGGTCCGGCGGATGCAGTTTCCCATGATCTGGGCAATCTTCCCGGTGCGGGCCTCGTCCGGGGACAGAGGGATATTTTTCAGGTCCTCCAGTATGATGACGGCCAGACAGGCCGGCTGGCCGTTCCGCTCCAAAATCCGGCGGATAAAGTGGAAATTGTCGATGAAACGGGGCAGCGGGCAGTCGTAAGGCCCATCCTCCTCCGGCTCCTCCAGCCGCCGTTTGATCCCCTCAAGGGATGAGCGCGACAGCTGATTCGTATTTTTCAGCTTCTCGAACCGCTCCTGCATGGCCGCGGACGGCTCCATTCCGATCTCCGCGAAATACATGGCGGTCGTTCTCTCATACAGCTGAAACGCCTCGGAAAACCGCCTTGTGGCCATGAGGCAGTCCATCATATAGAGCTGATATTCCTCAAAGGGATAGAGCGCGGCGGCAGATTTTGCCAGCTCGAATGCCGGTAAATACCCCCCCCTGTATAAAGAAGCTGATATTGATGGAGAAACAATTTCCGGTAGATCTTCCCCAGTTCGATCTGCCGGGTATTCACCCACTCTTCTGAGGAAAATTCCGACAGAAATTCTCCGCCGTAGAGGGAAAACGCCTCCTCCCCCAGCTTCAGGCTCTTCTCCCGGTCTTCTTCCTCCTCCGCCCGGGCCGCCAGCTCCATAAATTCTGTCACATCCACAGAAACGGGGATGGCCGGATTCCAGCGGTAGTTTCCATTTTCCATCAGGATATAGTCTTCTCCCTCCGGCTGGGGCACCAGAGCCTTTTTCAGAGCCTGGCGCAGGCGGTACACGGTGATGCGCAGGTTGGCCCCCGTGTCAAATTCCGCGCCCTGGCGGTAAAACAGCTGGCGGATCAGCTCCCTTCTGGCAATCCCCTGACTCCCCTGAAGGACAAGAATCACAAACAGTTTCTCAATATTGTTTCCCGACTGCCGGCCGAGAGTCACCGGACGGCCGTCGAGAAACAGCTGAAAGCATCCCAGTGTCTTTACTTCCAACATTCCATTTTCATCTCCTGCTCAGTTTTTTTGACACAATATGAAGCCAGTATACCACAATCGGGGTATGGTTTCAATAAAGCGGACTAACAAGAGAGCCCCTGAAATTTCAGAAATATCCCCATTTTTTCTTGCATATTGTCCTTCCATATATTATGATAAGTTCATCTGACAACTCTGTTTTCAGCCATTCTGAGCACGAGGGCGCCGGTCCATCTAAGGGGCCCGATGACAATTCTTTTAATTCTTTTATTTCCAGAATCATTCCCGGCAGAGATTTACAGAGGAAAAAAAATGCTGTATGATAAAAAGGAGAACACGCATATGGGAAAAAAATCAGCGAGAAGAAACTATAAAGACAGCCTCTTTCGGATGATATTCCGAGAAAAGAAGGAACTTCTGAGCCTCTATAATGCCATCAACGGCACAGCGTATGAGGATCCGGAAGAACTGGTGGTCACGACCATCGAAGATGTTCTGTACATGGGATGCAAAAACGACATCTCCTTCCTGATCAAGAACGTGATGAATTTGTACGAGCATCAGAGCAGCGTCAATCCCAACATGCCGCTGCGGGGACTGATCTATGTCAGTATGCTGTACCAGGGGTACATCGAGCAGAATAACCTGGATATCTATTCCAGCGCGCTGTTAAAAATTCCTGCCCCCAGGTACCTGGTATTTTACAACGGCACAAAAGAAGAGCCGGACCGGCTGGAGCTGCGCCTTTCAGACTCCTTTATCAAGAAGGAGAATCCGCCGGCTCTGGAGTGCCGGGCCGTGATGCTGAACATCAACTATGGGCATAATCAGGAACTGATGAAAGCCTGCCGGAAACTTTATGAATATTCCGTATTCGTGGAGGCGATCCGCAGGCGCTTAAGCACCGGCCTGAAGCTCAGAGCTGCTATGGATCTGGCCATCGAAGACTGCATTCATTCAGATATACTGAAAGAATTTTTGCTCAAGCACAGAGGGGAGGTGAGACAGATGATCCTTACCGAGTACAATCAGGAGAGACATGAGAAGACGCTGCTCGAGGAGGGAAGACAGCAGGGGCGGGCGGAAGCTGCCCAGCTTCTCCAGAAAGAACGGGAAGAAAACGCCCAGCTTCTCCAGAAGGAGCGGGAACAGCACCTTCAATCTGTCCGCCGGCTGCTGCTCCAGATCCTCAAGTTAAAAGGGCTGGAGACGGAGCCGGTCACGCGGCGTATTCTGGCGGAAGAAGATCTGGAGCGTCTGCAGCTGTGGACTTCCTTCGCCGCGGACATTGATTCAGCCGAAGAACTGGAGAAAAAGATTCTGGATGAGAACTCTTTCTGAACCGTTTTTCCCGCCAAATGACAGCAGGCAGAGCTTCTGGATTATTTCAGAAGCTCTGCCTGTTTGAAATTGAAGCTGAATTCCTTTTTTATTCATCCCAGTTGTGGTACGTAGCCTGCACGTCGTCGTCCTCGTCCAGAAGATCCAGGATGCGGTTGATCTTCTTGATGTCCTCCTCGTCGGTGAGCTCCACCCAGGTCTGGGGGATCATGGTCACATCCGCGGAGGCCATGGGAACGCCGGCCTTCTCCAGGGCCTCGCGCACCTGGCTGAAGCTGTCCGGATCGGTGAGGACCTCAAAGCTGTCCTCTTCCTCAGAAAAGTCCTCGGCGCCTGCGTCCAGAGCCAGCATCATCAGCTCGTCGCCGTCCATCTCGCACTCTTCCTTGTCGATGATGATCTGGCCTTTTTTGTCAAACATATAGGATACGCAGCCGGTGGTGCCCACGTTTCCGCCGCCCTTGGTGAAAGCGTTTCTCACGTTGGCAGCCGTCCGGTTCTTGTTGTCCGTCAGGGTGTCCACGATGATGGCCACGCCGCTGGGGCCGTATCCCTCGTAAGTGATGTTCTCGTAGTTTACGGAACCAGCGTCGCCGGCTGCCTTCTTGATGCCCCGGTCAATGGTGTCGTTGGGCATGTTGTTGGCCTTTGCCTTGGCGATCACGTCGCGGAGCTTGCTGTTGTTGGCCGGATCCGGTCCGCCCTCTTTGACGGCCACGGCAATCTCTCTTCCGATCACGGTGAAGATCTTGCCCTTGGCAGCGTCATTTCTTTCCTTCTTATGTTTGATATTCGCAAATTTGGAATGTCCTGACATGTTATCTCTCCTCTGTGTTCTTCTTTTCTCTGTTTCTTCTCCCTGGGGGAGAAAGCATCTTTTCTATTCTACCACCATTTTTTCCGGCTGGCAAGTGCCCGGACGAGCCTTATTCTCCTGATCTTTCTGTTCCGGCCTGCGCACGGCGCGCACAAGGGCGATCCGCTTGTGCTCCACCCGCTCCACATGGAATTCATAGGCTCCGCAGGGGATCACCGGCCGTTCTTCCTCCCCGGGGATCCTGTCCAAAAGGGAGATCAGGTAGCCGCTGAGCGTGTCGTAGTCCTCCTCTTCTTCCTCTGTAAAGGGGATCTCAAGGGCCTCCGACACCTCTTCTAAGGACGCCATTCCGCTTAGCAGGAAGGAACCGTTTCCCAGGGGGCGGATCAGTTCCTCCTCTTTATCGTACTCATCCTGGATATTTCCCACGATCTCCTCCAGAATGTCCTCCATGGTGATGATTCCCGACAGCTGGCCGTACTCATCCACCACAATGGCCATGTGGATCTTCTGGGACTGCATCTCCCGAAACAGGGAGTCCACGCTCCGGCTCTCCGGCACGAACTTGGCCTCCATCATCAGGTCCGGAATGTCCCGCACAGGAGTGTCCGCATAGGTCTGCTTTTCCGCCCACACCATGGCATCCCGCAGGTGGATCACTCCCAGGATGTCGTCCATTGTCTCCCCGAACACAGGGAAACGGGAATGATTTCCCTCTTCCAGGATGAAGCGGACCGCCTCTTTCAAGGTCATGCTTCCGTCTAAGAGCACCACGTTTTTCCGGTGGGTCATCACATCCTCCGCCTGCTTGTCTCCCAGCTCAAAGATGTTGGTGATCATCTTTGCCTCGCTGGCCTCTAGGACGCCCTGCTCATGGCCTTCATTGACCATGGACACAATGTCCTCCTCCGTCACGCTCTCATCCCAGGAGGAGGGATCCATTCCCGCCGCCTTTAAGATAAAAGAGGCTACAGCGGACACCGCGGCCGTCACGGGGAAAAGCACGGTCATGAGAACGGAGGCGGGCAGATACAGGGAAAATGCCCACCGCTCCGGGCTGGCAGAAGCCAGCCGTTTCGGCACCGCCATTCCAAAAGCCACCAGAAACACTATGTAGATCAGAGCTTCCAGAACCGCCCACAGCGGATTGGCGCTGCTCCAGACCATCTTGCGGAAGATAAAGGCTCCCACTAGCAGGGTCGCCCCGCTGGCAAACACCAGGTTGGTGTTGATCAGCCTCGCGGGATGAGCAGCGATCTGCATCAGCTTTGCCGCCTTTTTGTCTCCCTCCCCGGCCTTTTCCTCCAGATCCGTGTCGCTCAGTTCCTGAACCGCGGCGCCGAAGCCATATAAAACCGCCTCCAGAACTACCAAAACCAAAAGCATCAGCAGGTGTATGCCTGAATAACCATCGTCCATTTCGCGCGTATCTCTCCTTTCCCTTTCCGGGCATTTAATTGGGGGCATGCGGCCATGCCCCCCGTTTTTATGGTTTTATCATATCAAATCCGCTTCTGTTCGTCAATGTGGACTATGTAGAAAGTTCCAGACTGACCATCAGCGCGCAGTCCACCTTCGCCTGCAGTTCCCCGTCAATGTGGCAGATCTTTTCCCTCAGCCGCTGCTTGTCAATGGTGCGCAGCTGTTCCAGCAGGATCACCGAATCCTTCACCATGGCGCATTTGGCCTTGTCTAACTCCACGTGGGTGGGGAGCTTCGCCTTGTTCATCCTCGATGTGATGGCCGCGCAGATCACCGTGGGACTGTGTCGGTTGCCCACATCGTTCTGAATAATGAGCACCGGGCGGACACCTCCCTGCTCCGAGCCCACCACCGGCCGCAGGTCCGCATAATAAATATCGCCTCGTCTGATAATCACGTTTTCACACTCCGTCATCTGATTTTCTATCCCCAGTATTGACCGGATTTCAAAAATCTATTCCATGCAGAGAGATCACCTGTCAAAACGTCTCCCTACCTTATCTTATGACGAAGCGCCGGGACCGTTTCCCTCAGTCAAAGCCAAAATACTCGTCCCCGAAATAATCCTTCGTTCCCACGATGGCTCCGTTTTTCACGTACACCCGCGGGACTCTCATGCCAATGCCGCATATGATCTCATAGTGGAAGCCGCCGCTGCGCTCCGCCAGTTCTTCCACCGTGATCTGCTCCCCGCCGTCTTTTCCGATGAGAGTGACCGTGTCTCCCTCTTCCACATCCGGAATGTCGGTCACGTCCACCATCATCTGGTCCATGCAGACACGGCCCAGGATCCTGGCCCGCTTTCCGCGGATGAGCACGTCTGCCCGATTGGAAAGATTGCGCAGATAGCCGTCGGCGTAGCCCACAGGCACTGTGGCGATCACCGTCTCCCGCTCTGTAAAGCAGGTCCAGCCGTAGCTCACCGGCGTTTTGGCCGGAACAGTCTTTAAATAAACCACCTCGCTCTTCCACTCCAGGGCGGGGGTGAGGCTTATTTTCTCCTTCTCCACCTCGTCAGAGGGGTAGAGGCCGCACATAATGATGCCGGCGCGGACCATGTTGAAGTGGGAATCGTCCATGTCGATGATGCCGGCGCTGTTGGCGCAGTGGCGGATGGGGATCTCCACTCCCCGCTCTTTCAAAAGATCCAGGAAATGACGGTACAGGGCCAGCTGATGGTCGGCGCTCTCTTTGTCCGTCTCATCTGCTTTGGCAAAATGGGTGAACACGCCGGTAATCTCGATCCCCGGCAGGCGGCTGATCCGCTTCACCATGTCCGCGGATTTTTCATCGGGCGGCAGGCCGATCCGGCTCATGCCCGTGTCCACCGCGATGTGGATGGTCCCCTTCTTTCCCAGGATCCTGGCCCGCTTTGACAGGCGCTCCGCCTTCTCATACTGGAAGATCGCCGGAGAAATATTGCAGTTCAGCAGATCGTCAAACCGCATCTGGGGCGTGACCCCCAGCACCAGGATGGGCTTCTGGATCCCGTGGCGCCTGAGAATCAGCGCTTCGTCGATGGTGGCGACTCCGTAGCCTTCCACATAGGGCTCGATCGTCTTTGCCACCGGCACGGCTCCGTGGCCGTAGCCGTCCGCCTTCACGATTCCCATGACGCCGATGCCGGCGCCCACCCGTTTCTTTATGGCCTGCATGTTGGACTCCATGGCGCCCAGATCTATTTTTACATACCCTCTCTCATACTGTTCCATCTTATTCATCGTCTTTTACTTCCTTTTTCCTGATTTCCTGCCTGCCCCGGCAGCTGCACACATCTCCCAGAGCGTCCGCCACATCTTTTGCCAGCACGGCCCGCTCCCCGTGAAGCTCTGCCGCCCGCTCCCCGGCCAGGCCGTGAACGTAGACGCCCAGGGAAGCCGCTGCCGGCTCGTCAAGCCCCTGGGCTAAAAGAGCTCCGATGACGCCGGAAAGCACATCCCCGGTGCCGCCTTTTGCCATGGCGGAACAGCCGCTGCCGTTCACAAAAAGGCTGCCGTCGCCGCCGGCCACCACTGTGGCCGCGTCCTTTAGCACGCAGGTGATCCCGTAGCGGTCCGCATACCGGGCCGCCGTCCCCACAAGGTCCTTCTGGATCTCCCCCACGGGAACGCCCAGAAGACGGCTCATCTCCAGCAGATGGGGGGTGATCACAATATTCTCCGTGAAATACCTGGTGAGTTCCTCCCGCTCCGCCACGGCGTTCAAGCCGTCTGCGTCCAGGACCACCGGGGAACAGGCGGCGCTCAGCACAGCCTGCACCAGTTTCCCGGCCGTCTCATCACGGCCCAGGCCGGGTCCCAGCACCACGGCGGACGCCTCCCGGCACAGCCGCTCCACGTCCTCCTGGGAAAGTCCTCCCTCCTCAAACAGCCGGTCCTCCTCGTAGGGAATCAGCACCGCCTCCGGAAGGAAGGTCTGCAGGATCTCCCGGTTGGCCTCAGGAGTGAGGATCTTTACCAGCCCCGCCCCCATGCGGTAGGCCGCCAGAGCGGCCAGGCAGGCGGCTCCTGCCATATTTTTCCGGCCGCCAGCCACCAGCACCTTCCCGAAAGTGCCCTTGTTGGAATAGGCCGGCCGGGCAGGCAGGCGGCTCAGATCCTCTTTCTCCCAGGCAAAAACAGACGCCCCGGACCGGCGGACTGCCTCCGCCGGAAATCCGGCGTCCGCCACCACCAGACGCCCGCAGTAATCTTTTCCCGGATAGACGGCGCAGCCGATTTTTTCATAGCCGAAGGTCACGGTCACATCCGCCCGCAGGGCCGGCCCCAGAAGGGCCCCCGTGTCGGAGCTGACGCCGGACGGCACGTCCACCGCCACCACCGTCTCCGCCTGAATCTCTTTTAAAAACCGCAGGAAGTCTCCGTAATTCCCGGTCACCGGCCGGTTCAATCCCACGCCGAACACTCCGTCAATGAGCACGCTGCAGCCCCCTGGGATAAAATCTCCGAACTGCTCGATCTCCACCCCCAGCCGCCTGGCGATCTCGATCTGCAGCTTCAGTTCTTCCGTCCCCCGCTCCGGATCCCCCGCCAGGATCACCGCCGCCGGATGGCCTTTTTCCTTCAGCATTCTGGCCGCCGCCACCGCGTCGGCTCCGTTGTTTCCCAGGCCGGCCGCCGCCAGCACCCGGCCGCCGGGCCCTGCCGCCCGGTGGGCCTCCTCAGCCACCGCCATGGCCGCCCGCTCCATCAGAACCAGGGACGGAATCCCCACCTCCTGGATCGTAAAGCGGTCGATCTCCTTCATCTGCGCTCCGCTCACCAGATATCTCATAGCTCTTCTCCTTCCCCCACCGCAAACGCGCAGGCGTAGACCGCCGTGTTTGTGATGGACACATGAATCCGCGAGATCCGGCGCTTTTTCGCCTCCTCCTCCGCCTTTCCGTAAAGGACGACAAAAGGCTTTCCGAGCTCGTCCCGCAGCACCTCGATCTCTGACGGCCAGAAGGAGCGGAACCCCGTTCCGAACACCTTCGCCACCGCCTCTTTCACAGCAAAATTGCCGGCCAGCCGGGTTTTATTGTCCCCGGCCTGCCGGCACTCTTCTTCCGTATAAACGCGGGTCAGAAAAGACGTCCTCTCACATGCTTTTTCAATTCTTCCGATCTCCACCATATCTGTTCCTACGCCTATGATCATGACTGTCCTTTTTCCTTCTCCCCGCTGCCGCTCTCCTGCATGCTGCACACCCGGTAGCAGAGCCGCATCAGACTCTCGGAAAGGTGCACATTTTCCACTACCACGTCGTCCGGCACTGTCAGATCCACGTGGGCAAAATTCCAGATGCCCTTGACCCCGGCCCGGATCACCCGGTCGGCGATCTCCGGCGCCTTTGTCTTCGGAATGGTCAGCGCTGCCATCTGCACGTCGTTGTCACGGATAAACTGCTCCAGCTCGTCAATGCTCCGGATCTCAATACCCCGGACCACCAGGCCGATGAGCCTGGGGTTGATGTCGAACATTCCCTTGATCACAAAGCCCCGCTTCTCAAAGTTGGCGTAATTGGCGATGGCCTGTCCCAGATTGCCGGCGCCGATAATGACCAGGTTGTGCTGCCGGTCGATCCCCAGGATCTTGGCAATCTCCGTATACAGGTGCTTGACGTTGTAGCCATAGCCCTGCTGGCCGAAACCGCCGAAATTGTTCAGGTCCTGACGGATCTGAGATGCCGTCACGTGCATCCTCTGACTCAGCTCATTGGAGGAAATTCTCTCCACCCCGTCCTCCAGAAGCTCTCCTAAATATCGGTAATACCTGGGCAGTCTGGAGATCACTGCCCTTGATATCTGCTTTTCCACGGTTTTATCGCTCCTCTGTCTGTTATTTTTAAGTCAGCATTGTTAAGTTTTATTATAACCACTGAGCGGGGTAATGTCAAATCGTTTGTTAAAAATTCAACATACTTTCTTCCCTCCCGGAAACAGTTCTTGAAAAAAGTACCAACCTATATTATACTTATCCTGGTTTTTTTTGCGGAAAAACGTCTGTACAAGGAGGAAGAAGAATGATTTTATCGTGCAGCCATTTAAGCAAATCCTTCGGAAGCAAAACGGTGATCGCCGATGCTTCCTTTCACATAGAAGACCACGAGAAAGCAGCCATTGTGGGCATCAACGGAGCGGGAAAGTCCACCCTGTTAAAGATGATCACCGGGGAGCTGCCCTCCGACTCGGGGGAGGCGGTGCTGGCAAAGGGAAAAACTCTGGGCTACCTGGCCCAGCACCAGGATCTGACCAGCAGCCGCTCCATCTTTGAGGAGCTGCAGAAGGTGAAGCAGCCCCTTCTGGATATGGAGGAAAAGATCCGGGGCCTGGAGCTTAAGATGAAGGGGGCGTCCGGGGAGGAACTGGAGAACCTGCTGGCCCAGTACAGCCGCTTAAGCCACGACTTTGAATCAGCCAACGGCTACGCCTGGAAGAGCGAAATCACCGGCGTGCTGAAAGGTCTGGGCTTTGAGGAGGACGAATTTCAAAAGCCTATCTCCGCCCTCTCCGGCGGCCAGAAGACCCGGGTCTTTCTGGGAAAACTGCTCTTGTCTAAACCGGATCTGATCATGCTGGACGAGCCCACCAACCACCTGGACATGGAGTCCATCGCCTGGCTGGAGACCTATCTGATCAACTATCCGGGAGCGGTGATCATCGTGGCCCACGACCGGTATTTCCTGGACCGGGTGGTGACAAAGATCATTGAGCTGGACGGCGGAAAGGCTTCCGTATTCCAGGGAAATTACACGGCCTACAGCGAAAAGCGGGCCATGCTGCGGGAGGCAAAGATGAAGGCCTGGCTGAACCAGCAGCAGGAGATCCGCCATCAGGAGGAAGTGATCGCAAAGTTAAAATCCTTCAACCGGGAAAAGTCCATCAAGCGGGCGGAGAGCCGGGAGAAGATGCTGGAAAAAATCGAGCGCATTGAGAAGCCCGCAGAAATCAACGACGAGATGGTCATCCGCCTGGAACCCAACGTGGTCAGCGGAAATGACGTGCTCACAGTGCACGGCCTTTCCAAATCCTTCGGCTCCCAGCTGCTCTTTAAAGACGTGGATTTTGAGATCAAGCGCGGAGAGCGGGTGGCCATCATCGGAAACAACGGCACGGGAAAGACCACCATTTTAAAGATCTTAAACCAGGTCCTGGAGCCGGACGCCGGCGAGATCCGCCTGGGGTCAAAAGTCCATATCGGCTACTACGACCAGGAGCATCAGGTGCTGCACATGGAAAAAACTCTGTTTGACGAGCTGCAGGACACCTACCCCACCATGGACAACACCCAGATCCGAAATGTGCTGGCGGCATTTCTGTTCACCGGAGATGACGTATTCAAGCGGATCAAAGATCTGAGCGGCGGGGAGCGGGGACGCGTTTCCCTGGCAAAGCTCATGCTGTCCGAGGCCAATTTCCTCATTCTGGACGAGCCCACCAACCACCTGGACATCACCTCCAAGGAGATTCTGGAGGACGCCCTGGTCCACTACACCGGGACCGTGCTCTACGTCTCCCACGACCGGTATTTTATCAACCGGACGGCCACCAGGATCCTGGATCTGAAAAACCAGACTCTGATCAACTATATCGGCAACTACGATTACTATCTGGAGAAAAAGGAAGTGATGGAGCAGCTCCACGCCGCCCCCGAATCCAGAGAAGCCAAACCCCAGGCAGTTTCTGAGGTAAAGCTGGACTGGAAGGCCCAGAAGGAAGAACAAGCCAGAAAGAGAAAGCTGCAGAATGAATTAAAAAAGACGGAGGAAGAGATCTCCTCCCTGGAATCAAGAGACAGCGAGCTGGATGAACAGCTCACCCTGGAAGAAGTGTACACAGACCACCAGAAAGTCCGGGAGATCAATGAGGAGAAATCCTCCATCGCCTCCCGGCTGGAAGAGCTTTACGCCGTCTGGGAGCAGCTGGCGGAAGAAGAATAACCCATCTTCTTCTCAAAGTCTCTCGCCTCCCAGAGGATTTTTCCCTCGTCCAGGGCCAGAATCTCCCTGTTTTTCATAAGGACCCGGCCGCCGGCGATCACATCCGTGACGTCCGCCGGCCCGGCACATTCAAATAAAGTGCGAATCTTATTTCCCGACGGCATCAGGCGGGGACTAAAGCGGTCCACACAGATCAGGTCGGCGTGGCAGCCGGCCTCTATTTTTCCCAGGCGGCCTTCCTCGTCCAGGGCTCTCGCGCCGCCCTCATACATCATCCGGAACAGAGTTTCCGCCGGCATGACGGCCGGATTTCCCGCCGGCACGCCCCAGAAAATATTCATCACGGACCGGAAGATCCTCATCTCGTTCCACAGATTCAGCCCGGCATGGGCCGCTCCGTCTGAGCCGAAGCCGGGAACAATCCCCATTTCCAGGAGCTTTGGCGTCTCCGGCACCGCTTTGCCGCAGTTGCTGAACGGACAGTGGCAGACCATGACTCCTCTGTCCCGCACCAGCTCTTTTTCCCGGTCGGACAGGAGGAGGCTGTGGGCTCCCAGGAACCGGCCGGACAGCACTCCCATCTTTTCCAGATATTCATAGGGACGCATCCCTTCCCGGCGCACAATCCCGTCCACTTCCCCCTGATATTCGTTCATATGAGCCTGGAGAATGGCTCCCCTCTCCTCTGCGTGCTCCGCCGTCAGCCGCACCAGCTGATCAGAGCAGGAGTTGAGGGCCCGCAGAGAATAGTAGACCTTCAGATTTCCCGCTCCATTCCAGTCCTCGTACAGGCGGTCGGCCCGGCGCACAGCCTCCTTCGCGTCCATGGCAATGCTCTCCGGCAGCCCCTCCTCGTCCATGGTGGAGCAGGATAAGCGCCCCCGCAGTCCGCTCTCCAGATAAACCGCAGCCGCCTCTTCCATAAAATAGCTGCCAGACTCCACAAAGCCGGTGGTTCCGCAGCGGATCATCTCCAGGGCCGCCAGCTCAGCAGACAGTTTCATGCGCTCCGGCGTCAGAGTGCTCTCAAAAGGGAGCATCACCCTGGTCCATATGATGGGGCGGGCGTCCAGCACCAGCCCTTTTAACAGCTGCTGGCCGGTGTGCATGTGGCTGTCCATCAGACCCGGCATCACGATCCGGTCCGTCCCGGAGATCACCTCCCCGGCCTCCCACTCCGCGCTCCCGTGGGGAACGGCCGCCAGGATCTTCCCGTCTTCGACCGCCACATCCATTCCCTCTGAAATCGTTTTCTCATCCGTCATCACCGTTCCGTTTTCAATCAGCAGACTGCAGTGCTTTTTCATTCTGTCTCCTCTCCCGCGGATCCGGCCATTTCTCTTCCGCCGCCGTCCGCCCGTTTTAAGCAAACAGCATTATAGCAGAAAAATCCCTGCCGCACAACCATTCCCGCCACAGGAGGCATTTCCATGCAAAAAGCTCCTCTCCCGCGAAAGGCATTTCCGTGCAAAAGAATCCCTTCCGCCGCGCGAGGCGCTTCCGCCCAAAAGAAGCTCTTCCCACCGCGGGGCACCCGTGCTATAATGGGCTGAAACGGGCCTGGGAAATCCATTTTCCAGCCAGCGGCCGGCGGCCGCGGCGGGCCCGCCGCAGAAAGGATGGATCTGTATGAAATCAACGACTCCAACATCCCACCGGGTTCTCGCCCTGATTGGGGCCCTGATCCTGGCCGGACTCTACGTGACGACCCTGATTCTGGCCGTCACCGGAAATGAGCACACCATGGGGATGCTCACCGCCTCCCTCTTTGCCAGCATCGTCGTCCCTGTCTTTCTCTACGTGGCCCGCATGGTGACAAAAGGGCTGAAGGACAGAAACTCTGACAAATCTTGACTTTTCCGGTCAAATGCAGTTTTTCTCGCTCTCCCGCCGTCTGGCTGACGGCAGGGAGCTTCACCGCTCCCAGGCAGACCGGCGTCCTGCCGGTGCAAAAAAGTCCGGCTCCGCCGGCGCCAAAAGGCGCCGCCGAAGCCGGACTTTTTTCTCTCCGTCAGCGGTAAATGATCTCGTCTCTTCCGGGACCATTGGATACCATGGTGATGGGAGTCTCGATCTCCTTTTCAATAAACTCCACGTACTTCCGGCAGTTCTCCGGAAGATCCTCATACTTTCTGATGCCGCGGATATTGCACTTCCAGCCGGGCAGAGTCTTGATCACCGGCTTTGCCTTCTCCAGCTTCGCCGTGGTCGGGAAGTCTCTCGTCACCTCGCCGTCGATCTCATAGCCCACGCACACCGGGATCTCATCCAGATAGCCCAGCACGTCCAGAACGGTGAGAGCCGCCTCTGTAGCTCCCTGGATCCGGCAGCCATAGCGGGTCGCCACCGCGTCAAACCAGCCCACTCTTCTGGGGCGGCCTGTGGTCGCACCGTACTCGCCGTGATCTCCGCCTCTCTTTCTCAGCTCTTCCGCCTCATCGCCGAAGATCTCGCTGACGAACGCTCCCGCGCCCACAGCGCTGGAGTACGCCTTCACCACCGTGATGATGTCCTTGATCTCGTAGGGCGGGATTCCCGCTCCGATGGCGCCGTAGGCTGCCAGAGTGGAAGAAGAAGTTACCATGGGGTAGATTCCGTGATCCGGATCCTTTAAGGAGCCGAGCTGTCCTTCCAGCAGGATGGTCTTGCCCTCTTTGAGCGCGTCAGACAGATATCTGGAAACGTCGCACACATAGGGAGCCACCATGTCACGGTAGCTCATGAGCGTTCCGTATACCTCCTCCGGATCCAGCAGAGGCTTGTGGTATAAGTGCTCCAGCAGAATGTTCTTCGTCTCGCAGACGCGGTATACCTTTTCCTTTAACTCCTCTTCCCCGAACAGCTCGCTGACCTGGAAGCCGATCTTTGCATATTTATCTGAGTAAAAGGGAGCAATTCCCGATTTGGTGGAACCGAAGGATTTTCCTCCCAGCCGCTCCTCCTCGTAGGCGTCAAACAGCATGTGATAGGGCATCAGGATCTGGGCCCGGTCAGAAACCAGAACCTTCGGCGCGGGAACTCCCTGATCCACCAGAGACTGGATCTCCTTTACCAGATAGGGAATGTTGAGCGCCACGCCGTTTCCGATGACGCTGGTGGTGTGCTGATAAAATACACCGGACGGAAGCAGATGGAGGGCAAAGCGGCCGTAGTTGTTGATGATGGTGTGGCCTGCGTTGCTTCCTCCCTGGAAGCGGACGATGATGTCGGATTCCTTGGCAAGCATGTCTGTGATCTTGCCTTTTCCCTCATCTCCCCAGTTTGCTCCAACAATTGCTCTTACCATTGATTATTTTCCTCCTTTAAGTGAATTCCGGACATCCGGAACCAACATTACAGTACATACTCTACTATAAAATGTCTCATAAGTAAAATCAATATTTTTTATATTAGACATAACTGTGCATTATGTCCCTTCTGTCTCCCTCTCCATCATCTCCAGCATCCGCCGCCCGGGGATGGAGATCAGCTCTCTCCTTCCCGTCACCAGGCAGAACTGGCGCTCCGGCATCTCCTCCTCAAACTCCAGGCGGAACACCTCCCCCTTTTCCAGGGCCGTCTGGGCAAATTCCTCCTCGATGCAGCCGATGCCTAGATTCCGGATGGCAAACTGCACCACCATGTCGCTGATGGCCAGGTCAAACTCCGGTTTGGGAAAAATCCCCCGCTCCGCCAGGAACGCGTCCATAAACGCCCGGGTGCTGGTCTTTTTCTCCAGGAAAATGCAGGGGTAGTGAAGCAGACAGCTGTAGTCCAGCTTCTTTCCCCTCAGATGGGAAAAATGATTTCCCGCCACAAACACATTGCGGATGGTCTTCACCGGCCTGGCCTGAAAGCCGCCGGTCAGCTCAAAGGGCGTGCTCACCACCGCGAAATCAATGTCTCCCTGCTCCAAAAGGCCGATAGTCTCCGGCGTGGGGCCGTTGGAGACGTTTACATGGATGCCGGGATATTCCTCGTGGAACCGCTCCAGATAGGGAAGCAGGTAAAAGCGCAGGGTCATGTCGCTGGCCCCAATGCGCACGTCGCCGATCTCCAGGTTCTTCAGCCGGTCCATAGCCTCCTCGCCCTTTAAAAAGCTCTCCATCCCCCGTTCCACATAGGCGGCCAGGGTTTTTCCCTCCTCAGTCAGGCGGACGCCCTTGGCGGAGCGGATAAACAGCTTCACTCCCAGGTTCTGCTCCAGCTGCCGCACCGCCTGACTCACCGCCGGCTGGGAGATGCACAGGATCTGGGCCGCCCCGGTAATGCTCCCCAGGCGCTCCACATAGTAAAAAACCTTATAGTATTCCAGATTCCCGCTCATTTTCCAGCTCTCCTAGGCCCGCTTTTTCTCCGGCAGGCCGAGAACAATCAGGGCAGCCACTGTCAAAAACAGGCCGGCCAGGGACAGGGCCGTCGGCATCTCCCGGTAAAACAGGATCCCAAAGACCATGGCGGCCACCGGCTCACAGGCAGCCAGAATGGACGCTTTTCCGGCCTCCATATAATTTAAGCCCACCGTGTAGCACACATAGGGGAGAACCGAGGTGCACAGGGAGTGAAACAGCATGAAGATCCACATGGACGGCCCCCGCTCTGTCACCACCTGGCCTAAAAATCCCCAGTCCGTAAAGGGCAGGAGCACAATGGCCACCACCGTCAGACAGTAGAGGATGATGGTGAAGGAGTGATACCCCCGGTCCATGGCCACCTTCGTGAAAATGCTGTAAAGCCCGTAGAAAAACGCCCCCATCAGCCCGATCACAATGCCGGGAACGGTCCACTGCATTCCCGATGAGCTCTCCAGAATCCCGCTGGTCAGAGCGCAGCCCGCCAGGGCCACCGCCATGCAGACCACCTTCTTGCCAGTGATCTTTTCATGAAAAAGCACGGCCGCCAGCAAAAGCACGAACACCGGCGAGAGGCTGATGAGCACAGCCGCCAGCGACAGGGTCAGCTGGCTGATGGCAATGTTGTAGCAGAAGCTCAAGCCAAACATGCCCAGCACTCCGCCTCCCAGAAAGATCCACGCGTCCTTTAAGCGGATCTTTAACAGCGACCGGTCATACAGACAGATCCCCGCAAACATCACTGCCGCCGCGACGATCATACGGGAGGACAGCAGAGTGTAATCGTCCATCCCCATCTCCGTCAGATCCCGCACGAAAACGCCGGCGCTTCCCCAGAGAATGCCGGAGAGCACAGGCAGCAGACCTACCAGTTTTTTCATCATTATATCCATTCCTTTCCCCCGGCCGGATGCCGGATTTTCCCCTTTCTTTTAGAAAGGGTTTTCTCCTATATATTGTCATAAATTGCCGGATATTGCAATCTTTTTATCTCTCTCACTCTTCCACGAAGGAATGGCTCATGATGTAAAATTCCTCCTGGCTCGGCAGATGTTTTTTCTCCATCGGCTCAAGGGTGCTGTCATAGCGCTCTGCCGCCTCCTCGTCCAGGGCCATGACCGGGCTGTCCTCATACTGCCACCGATGACCGGCGAGAACACCGGGAATCAGCTCTTTCACCATCATGGCCGCCGGATATTTTCCGCCCTCCACGCACACATTGTATTTTCTGCAGCTTGAAAAGCCCCGGCTCACATAGTTGACCGGGCTTCCGAATATGACGATCACATCGTACCCCAGTTCCCTCGCCTTCTCAAAGGAATGCTCCATGAGCCGCTTTCCATAGCCTTTTCTCTGGAATTCCGGGAGAACGCAGACCGGGCCGAAGGTCAAAATCTCCTTTTTATTTCCCTCTTCGTCCGTCAGCACCGCCTTCGTGTACATGATATTTCCGATCACGTTTCCGTCCAGTTCCAGCACAAAGTCCAGCTCCGGGATAAAATCCTCGTGCTCCCTCATAATGTGGACCAGATAGTGCTCCGCGCATCCCGGAACGTAAAGGTTGTAGAATGCCTTTCTCGTGATCGTCTCCACGGTCTCCCAGTCGCTTTTTCTCTCATTTCTGATAATCAGTTTCTGTTCCATGACTGTATGTCTCCTCTCTCCTGT